>NZ_JAMYMZ010000026.1:0-74719 GCF_040318825.1 Mesorhizobium sp. M1006 | reverse complement strand
CCACCGTGCCATGGCCGCTCGCCCCTCAGAGCAAGCCCCGTTCTCTCTCCAAAACTTTTTGCAGAACCTTCAGCACACTATCCAATCTGCAGGGGCAGGCGGCCTTCAAGCGCCGGTTCCATGGTGTCGAAGAGCCGACCTATCTTGCCTTTCGCAAGGGGACCTTTTTCGAAGCGCTTTCTCTGCTCCGGCTGATCAGGGCCGTCTAGTGCCTGGTGGCTGAGCGCTCGTCGTCTCCTGGTATGGTCGACCTCACACCGGTCAGGCTTGGTTGTTTAGTTTAGGCGGGAAAGGAATGCCGCGGCGGGAAGCAAAAGACCGGCTGCGAACCGTCGGCCCATTCTGCGGCGTCCCCCAGTCCCGCCGGGCACGTTTGGCAGCCTGAGAACGGCTTCGCGTCAGCGCCAATGGGTCGGATTCACGGTTGCTGCAGCGTACCGCCGGGAATAACGAGGGTACCCTGGCCTGGCCTTGAGTATCTGAAGCCTATGAAGAACAAAGCAACGATGATCAAACAAATGACGATGACCGCGACGACGCTGCCAGGATGGTGTCCGGTATCTGGCGGTTGGACCATTGCCTTCCCGTATGGCTATCGCCGCTGACCTTCTTCATCTTCCAACCGAGCATGACGACTGTCAATGGATACAGGAGTTGCGCTCGCCATCCAATCAGCCGACTGCAGCGTCGATCATGTTGCGCGCTTGCTGGCCGAAGCTGATGATGGACCTAACCACAGCTTGTTCCCAAGCACGCTTCCATCGCTGCGAAGCGTTGAAGGGCGGCGATCCACCGCGGCTTCGTCAGGCCGGAAACAGGAATGCAGCAGCAGGATCGAAAAAGACCTGCCGGCTGCAGGGCCACACATCCTGCGATTGCATGGCGGCGGAGGTCGGCCTGATGTCAACCTCCTGTCCAGCGGCGATGCGCGCGACGATCCGCCGGCGCTCGCCGTAAAATGCGATGTCGACGATCTCGACATTCAGTTCCGCGCTCGCCGGGCTCCGCTCCATGCTAAAGGCTTCGGGCCGGATCATCAGCCTGGTCTTCTGGCCTTTGCCGAACGTGCCGTTGGCCCTGACTCCGGATATGACCGAACCGTCTGTCATGCGGATCGTTGTCGTGCCGTTGGTGGTGCCGAGATGTTCGGCGGCGAGGAAATTCGAATTGCCGATGAAGCCGGCGACGAAATCGGTCGCCGGCCTGAGATAGAGATCCTCGCCGGTGCCGGTCTGCTCGATGCGGCCATCCTTGAACAGGGCGATTCGGTCCGACAGATGCAGCGCCTCTTCCTGATCGTGGGTGACGTAGAGAATGGTGACGCCGGTCTGGCGATGGATGCGGCGGATTTCGCCCTGGATTTCCTCGCGCAGCTTCTTGTCGAGCGCCGACAATGGCTCGTCCATCAAAAGGATCGGAGGATCATAGGCCAGCGCCCGGGCCAGCGCGACGCGCTGCTGCTGGCCGCCCGACAGCGCACCGGGTAAGCGTCCGGCAAAGCTTTCGAGCCGCACCAGGGCCAGCATGTCGGCGACCTTTTTCTTCACCTCGGCGTCCGGCAGGCGGCGAACCCGCAGCGGAAAAGCGACGTTTTCGGCCACCGTCAGATGCGGAAACAGCGTGTAGCGCTGGAAGACCATGCCAATGTTGCGCTTATGCGGGGGCACCGCAAGCAGCGACTTTCCTTCCAGCAAGACATCGCCGGAAGTCGGGTCCTGAAAGCCGGCGATCGCGTAGAGCGTCGTCGATTTTCCCGAACCGGAGGGCCCGAGGAAGGTCAGGAACTCGCCCCTGGGAATGTCCAGCGTGACGTCGTGCACGGCGACGATCGCCCCGAACGCCTTGCGCAGATTGCGGATGGAGAGGAAAGGGTGGGTCATGTCCGGAACTTTCGCTGCAGCAGCGCCGTCATCACCATCAGGGCAAGCGTCAGCCCGACCAGCAGGCTGGAGGCAGCGGCGATCACCGGACTGAGGTCCGACCGCAGACTGCCCCAGATCTTGACGGGCAAGGTTTGCAAGCTGGGGCTTGCCATGAAGATCGCCACCACGACTTCGTCCCACGAGGCGAGGAAGGAAAAGATCGCGGCGGAGAAGATGCCGATCCGGATCGACGGCAAGGTGATCCTGAGCCTGGCCTCGAGCGGGCTTGCCCCGCAGACGATTGCCGCGTCCTCGATCGACTTGTCGAATCCTTCGAGCGCGGTGGCGATCGGAATGATGGCGAAGGGCAGCGCCAGCACGGTGTGGGCGATGACGAAGCCGATGGTGGTGCCGCCGAGGCCAAGGCGAAGGAAGAAGGCGTAGATGGCGATGGCGAAGACAACGACGGGCAGCACCATCGGCGTCAGCAGCAGGCCGCGCAGGATCTCACGTCCGGCAAACCTTCCGCGAACCAGGGCAAAGGAGGCGAGCAGGCCGATCGCTACTGCCAGGATCGCCGTCATGGTGGCGATCCGAGCGCTGGTCAGCGCGGCGTCGAGCCAGGCCGGATCGGCAAAAAGCTCCTGGTACCATTTGAGCGTCCAGCCGGGCGGCGGAAAGGCCAGCCAGCGCGACGAGCCGAAAGAGAGCAGGACAATGAAGACCACCGGCAACAGAAGAAAGCCGGCGACCAGCGCGGTGAAGCCGAGCAGGGCAACCCGCAATCCACCCATGCGGTCATAGTCGAGCAGCATCTCAGATGCCTCCGCTCATGCGCCTGGCACCGGCAAGGCGCAGTTGCAGCGCGTAGAGAGCCATGGTGACGACAAGCAGGATGAAGGCAGCGGCGCTGCCGAGCCCCCAGTTGAGCAGCGACTGGACCATCTGCGCGATCATTTCGGCGAGCATCATGTTCGACGTGCCGCCGAGCAGTGCCGGCGTTACGAAGTAGCCGAGCGACATGACGAAGACCATCAGGCCACCGGCGGCGACGCCGGGCAACGACAGCGGCACGAGGATGCGGCGGAACGCCTGGAAAGGGCTTGCGCCGCACAGCGACGCCGCACGCAGCGTCATCGGATCGATCGCCCGTAACGTGCCGACCAGCGGCAGGATCATGAAGGGCAGCATGATATAGACCATGCCGATGGTGACGCCGGTGAGATTGTTGATGAGCGGCAGCGGGTGGTCGATGACGCCGATGGTCATCAGCGTCCGGTTGATGACGCCGGTACGCTGCAGGAGCACCATCCAGGCATAGGTGCGGGTGAGCAGGTTCGTCCACATCGACAGAATGATGATGCCGAAGATGATCGAGGCCGGTCCCGAAGGCATGATCGCCAGCATCCAGGCGACCGGAAAGGCGACAAGGACCGTGACGATGGTGACCAACGCCGCGACCAGGAATGTGTTGAAGAACACCCGCGCATAGGTGCCGTCACCGAGCAGGGCAGCATAGTTCTGCAAGCCTGGCTCGGGCTCCGTGACACTGCGCAAAAGCAGCGCCAGCACGGGGACGACGAAGAACAGCATAATCAGAATCAGGGCCGGCAGCAGGCCATTGAGACCTGCCGGCACCCGCACCGTTCCAAAGTTCCGGCGTGTTTCGACCGACATGACAGCGACCCGGCTATGGGACGAGACGGCGCGAACCGTCTCGTCCATTGCGGTTCAGGGGCGGGCTTATTTCGCCTGCCAGGCATACCAGCGCGCGGCGATGGTGTCGCGATTGGCGGCCCAGTAGTTCATGTCGAGATTGATCTGTCCGTCGACATGAGCGTCGGGCAGCGATTTCACGGCATCGGCCGGCATCTCTGCCTTGGCCTTGGTGTTGATCGGCGCATAACCGCTGGCTTCGGCAAATTTGGCCTGGCCGGCGGGGCTGCTCGCCGCGGCGAGGAATTTCATCGCCGTATCCTTGTTCTTGGCACCCTTCGGTACCACCAGAACGTCGGCTGCGGTCAGGTTCTGGTTCCAGGAGACGCCGACATCGGCGCCATCCTTGTCCAGTGCGAAGACGCGGCCGTTCCACAACTGGCCGAACGTTGCTTCGCCGGATGCGATCAATTGCTGCGACTCCGCCCCGCCGCCCCACCAGACGATGTCCGACTTGATGGTGTCGAGTTTCTTGAAGGCGCGATCGAGATCCAGCGGATAGAGCTTGTCCGCCGGAACACCATCGGCCAGCAGCGCGATCTCGATGACACCGGGCGCCGACCATTTGTAGAAGGTCCGCTTGCCCGGGAACTTCGTCAGGTCGAACATGTCGGCCCAGCCGGCCGGTTCACCCGAAACGGCGCCCTTGTTCCAGGCGAGCACGAAGGAATAGTAGAAACTGCCGACGGCGTGATCGGTGGTGAAGCGCGGATCGAGGTCGGCCTTCGGCACGGTCTTGAAGTCGATCGGCTCGAGCAGACCGTCCTTGGCCGCCTTGATGGCGAAATCCATCTCGACGTCGACGACGTCCCAGTTGACACTGCCGCTGTCGACCATCGCCTTCAGCTTGCCGTAGTCCGTCGGGCCGTCCTGCATGACCTTGATGCCGGATGCAGCGGTGAACGGCTCGGCCCAGGATTTGGTCTGCGCTTCCTGGGTCGTCCCGCCCCAGCTGGTGAAGACCATGTCCTCGGCCTTTGCGGCCGTCGTTGCCAGAACTGTCGTTGCAATAAAGCCGGCAAGGAAGCCGGTGATGATCAGTTTCATGTCGTTCTCCTCTGTTGTTTTCGTTGTTGTCTGTTCGCAATCGGTCGTTTTCGCCTTGATCGCGCATCTCCGGCCAGCGGCGGCTACCGCATGACAAAAGGATCGGGAATCGGGTCGTCAGAGGTGCGTATCCACACCGATTTCGAACGCGTGTAGTCGCGGATCGCATCGAGGCCGCCCTCGCGGCCGAGCCCGGATTGGCCGTAGCCGCCAAACGGAACCAGCGGCGAGACCGCCCGATAGGTGTTGATCCAGACCACGCCGGCATGGATGCCGCGCGCCATGCGGTGGGCTTTTGCCAGATTGGTGGTGAACACGCCGGACGCCAGGCCGAACTTCGTGTCGTTGGCGAGCGAAAGCGCTTCAGCTTCGCTGTCGAAGGCTAGCACACAGAGCACTGGGCCGAAGAGCTCTTCGCGCACGCAGGCAAGGGTCTGATCAGGCGCGTCGATAATCGTCGGCGCGTAATAGAAGCCGTCCGCCATGCCCGCGGGGCGGATGCCGCCGGTGACCAGTTGCCCGCCCGCGGCCAGGCTTTCAGCAATGATCTTCTCTATCCATTCGCGCTGGCGCGAGGTGGCGAGCGGTCCCATTTCGATCGCGGGATCCTGCGGATCGCCAATCCTGATCGCCTCGGCCTTGCGCTTCAGCCGGGCGAGGAAATCGTCCTTCACGGAGCGCTGGACCAGCAGCCGCGAGCCGGCGACGCAGCTCTGGCCGGTGGCAGCGAAGATGCCGGCAACGACCGCGTTGGCGGCGCTGTCCAGATCGGCATCGGCAAACACCACGACCGGGCTTTTGCCGCCGAGCTCGAGCGTCGTGAAGGCAAGGTTTTCCGCCGTATTCCTGACGATCTGCCGAGCGGTCGAGGGACCGCCGGTAAAGGCGACGCGGGCGACGAGCGGATGACTGGTCAGCCGGTGACCGCAATCGTGGCCGAAGCCGGTCAGGATGTTGACGGTCCCGGCGGGAAATCCCGCCTCGTGGACGAGTTCGGCAAAGGCCAGCAACGGGGCAGGGCCGTCTTCCGATGCTTTCAGAACGACGGTGCAGCCGGCCGCCAGCGCCGGCCCGAGCTTGACGGCGGACAGGAAGAGCTGCGAGTTCCACGGCACAATGGCGGCTACGACGCCGATTGGCTCCGGCCGGATGGTCACTTCCATGTCGGCCTTGTCGATGGGAACAAACGAGCCCTCGTGCTTGTCGGCCAGCCCGCCATAATAGCGGTAATAGTCGCCGACATAGGCGATCTGGGCGCGGGTCTCGCGGATGATCTTGCCGGTATCGCGCGTCTCGAGTTCCGCCAGCCGGTCGGCATTGGCGACCACCAGATCGCCGAGCCGCACCAGAAGCTTGCCGCGTGCCGTTGCCGTCATTGCCGGCCACGTGCCGGAGCCAAGCGCCCGGTGAGCAGCTTCGACGGCGCGGTCGACGTCATCAGACGATGCAGCGGGCATCTTCGCCCATGGCGCGCCCGTCGAGGGATCGACGCTGTCGAAGGTCGCCGCCACTTCGACGAAGCTGCCGTCAATATAGTTCCTGAATTGAGTGGTGCTCATCGCAATCCGGCTTTCGGTTCGGAAAAGGCCGGCATCACCCTGTCGATGAAGAGCTGCAGCGATTTCTTCTTGCGCCGATGGGAAAGGCCGCTGTCGATCCAGATCGAATACTGATCGTAGCCGAGCGCTTCGTAGGCCTTCAGCCTGGCGATCACCTCGTCGGCTTCGCCAATGACCAGGTTCTGCCTGATCTTGTCAGGCGCATATTGCGGCATGGCCGCGATCTCGTCTTCGGTCAGCGCTTCCATTATGCCCTGGTGCACCGGCTTCTTGTTCTGGAACCAGGCGCCGAACTGGCAGTAGAACTGCGACAGATCCTGCGCGAGCCGGTCAGCCTCCGCTGCATCCTCGGCGACGAAAGTATGCATCAGCAGCATAATCTCCGGCCTTGGTACGTCGGGGTGGGCATTGCACGCCGCGTTGAAACGCTCCATCAGGCTGGCCACTTCGCCATCGCCGGAGGCAAGCGGCGTCACCTGAACGTTGCATTTGCTGGAAACCGCAAAGTCGTGCGAGTTCGGATCGCGTGCGGCCACCCAGATCGGCGGATAAGGCTTTTGCAGCGGCTTGGGCGACGAGGTGGTTGAAGGAAACGACCAGAACTCGCCGGCGAGTTCGAAATCTCCATCCCACAGGCCGCGGAGCGCCGGCACCATCTCGCGCATACGCTGGCCGGCACCCCAGGCCTCGAGGCCTGGGAAAAGTCGCTGGTATTCGTAAGCGTAGGCGCCGCGCGCAATGCCGATGTCGAGACGGCCGCCGGTGACGACGTCGGCCATCGCTGCTTCGCCGGCAAGCTTGATCGGGTGCCAGAACGGCGCGACGATGGTTCCGGTGCCGAGCCGGATGCGCCTGGTTTTGGCGGCGAGCCAGGCGATGTTGATGAACGGGTTCGGCGAGATGGTGAATTCCATGCCGTGATGCTCGCCGATCCAGGCAGTCTCGAACCCTGCCTCTTCGGCCTGGACAACCAGGTCCTCCAGCTCGCCAACAAGCTCGGAATGCGGCTTGGCCGGATCCGATCGCTCCATGTGGACGAAAAGCGAAAATTTCATCGGCTTCACCCGCGGCCGGAAAGAGAAATTTGAGAAGGCGTGGACTTGGCGAGCGGCCGGACTTCGCCTTCGACCTCGTTGCCGACATAGACGCCGAATGCATCTTCCGTGCGTTCGCGCGCATAGCGGGCAAGCATCGAACGCACCGCGGGATCGGCGATCTCCAGATCGGCGATCTGCTCGATGTCGACAAGCCGCATCTGGCGATCGTCGGAATAGGACCCCTCGGCCGTTCCGCGATAATAAACATGCGTGCGCCAGGGTTCGGCGGCATCGTCCCACACCGCGAAAAGGAAGCCGAGCTGCGCGTCTATGGCCCTGGCGGCAAGGCGCCCCTTGAGGCTGCGCGCATCGTTGGGCGTGCCCAGTCCGCGCCCCGCAGGCAATTCATGAAACCCGTCGGCCGTTGCGAAGAACAGCACACGGCCCTCGTTCTCGAGAATGGCGCCGACCTCCGTATCGGGGGGCGCCGCCGCCAGCGCCTCCTGGCTGAGGCCGGGCGTGACGTAGGTGCCTCTGCAATAACCGAGGGGCTGGGCTCCGTTGTGGCTGAAGTCGTGGACGCGGCCGATGAGGATCGAGTGATCGCCAGCATCGACCAGCTGCTCCATGCCGCAATCGAACACTGCAACGGAGCCGTCGATCAGCGGATTGCCGGTTCGGCCCGGCTGCCAGGCCACGGCCGCGAACTTGTCCGCTGCTTTGGAAGCGAAGATGCCGGAATGGGCCTTCTGGTCCTCCGACAGGATGTTGATGGCGAAACCTCTCGATGTCGAAAAAGCACTGTGCCCCAGGGCCCTCTTGGCGATGCAGACAAGCACCAGCGGCGGCTCGAGCGAGACCGAGGTGAAGGAGTTGGCGGTGAAGCCGCGCGGTTCGCCTTCCGCTCCGATCGTTGTGACGATGGTGACACCGGTCAGGAACGAGCCGAGCGCGCGCCGGAATTCGCCGCTGTCAAAGACTGCATCCGTCTCCGGCTTCACGCCAGCGTCTCCTGCCGTGTCGAGAAATTCCATGATGTGTTTGGTCACTTTTTCAGGTGAAGCCATTGCCATCATGTGCCTTTCTCCATTGAGCACGAGGCATTGACCGTGCGGCGCAAGCCTCGCCATCGCCGCCGACATGGCCGGGGTCGAATTGCTGTCCTGCGACCCGGTCATGAACAGAGCCGCCGCGGCAAGACCGGGGAGGGCATCGGCATGCTCGGCGTCGGCATGGGCAAAGAGGCGATAGGTGCGCGCGTAGCCTTCGGGGTCGACCCTTTCAAGGGCGGCGCGCGCGGTAGAGGCCGCCCCGATAAGATTCGCCGGCAGCGGGTCGCCGAACCAGCGGGCAAGCGTAGCCGCAATGGCGGAAGGGTTGCCATGGGTGCCGAGCGCGGCCGCACGCTCGCGTACGGCCTGCGCCAAGGCCGCGGGGCGGCGGAATACCGCATTGAGACAGACGATGGAGCGAACGCGCGATGGGGTGCGAAGGGCGATCTCCAGAGCGACCAGCGCGCCCATCGAATGGCCAACGATCGACACCGACGCCACGCCGAGATGGTCGAGAAGGCGAACCGCCTGATCGGCGAAATCCGACAGGCTGGCTTCTTCCGGCGGCAGCGGTGAAACGCCGTGGCCGAGCATGTCGATGGCGATCAGGTTATGATGGTGTTTCATCGCCACGATCTGATCGTGCCAGATTGCGGCGTTCATGCCGACACCGTGGATGAGCAGAACCGGCGCGCCGGAGCCGGCGCGGATGAAGCCGGTGCCGTCCGGAGCCGTGTCCCGGACCCATGCGGTGGCAGCGACGTCAGCCATGCAGGTCTCCGACCTCCTTGAGGTCCTGATAGCGGTCGCCGATACGATGGTGCGGGCGGCCGCCAATCGAAGCGCCAAGCGCCACCACCAGCTCGTCGGGCGCGGGCGCGTCGCCGATCTGGAAATGTACGGTCAGATAGTGGGAGCGGCGGCCTTCGTCGTTCTTGTCCATCAGCGGGATCATGATCGGGGTGTTCGGCCCTCCGCGCAGATTGGTGAAGGCGAGATAGGTCTTGGCGCCGACCGCGCGACGGTAATGGTTGCCGAAATGCAGCGTATGGATCAGCGCCGATGCATGCTCGATCTCGCCCTCCGTGCCGCAGACCGCGGCCTTGCCGTAGCCCTCTATCGCCTCGCCGGAACCGGCAACGGCGATAATCTCGCGGGTCAGCAGTTCACCGAGGACGGGAGCAATGGCGCGGATCTCCGGCGACAGGTCGTCGGTGAAACCGCGGCCGGCCCAAGGATTTGTCAGCACAGCGGCGACACCGATCAGACGCAGCGGTTTTGGGGCTTCCTTGCCGCCCTCGATTAGCGTGTTCTCGATGTAGGTGACGATCTTTCGAATGGCTGGTTTCATGAAAGTCCTCGGTCGCCGCGGCGCTGTGCAACGCCGAAATCTTTACATCATCTTATGGTATACCATACTATGGAGCACCAGAAGCCTTGTCAATCGGCTATGGAATCTGTTTTGTGGCCGGATCGGGGTAGGGAGAGAAAATGTCAGGCGATACGCTGCGGATCGACCGCTCTGCCAAGACGCTGAGGACGCTGGCGCTGGAGCGCATGCGTGAGGCGATCATGGGCTTCCATTTCCAGCCTGGCGAAAGGCTGGTCGAGCGGCCGCTATGCGATCAGCTCGGGGTAAGCCGTTCCGTCGTGCGCGAGGTGCTACGGCAGCTGGAGGCGGAAGGCCTGGTGCAGATGATACCGGGCCACGGACCCGCCGTGGCCAAGCCGGATCTCGGCCGCACCGACGAAATCTATGAATTGCGGGCGCTGCTCGAGGGCATCGCGGCGCGGGCTTGCGCCCTAACGGCCACGGACGCGCAGATCGCTTTGCTCGATGCCGCCTTGACGAACCTGCTTGAGGCGTGGGCGTCCGGTGCGCCTGTCGAGGTGATGCGGGCAACGACCAAGTTCTACGAAACGCTGTTCGAGGCGGCGGACAAGCGCATTGCCTGGGAAATCGTGACGGGGCTGAATGTCCGCATCAACCAGCTCCGCTCAATGACGATCGCGTCGGAGAACCGCCGCGAGCCGGCGATCGCCGAAATGACCGAAATCATGGATGCAATCCGGTCGCGCAGGCCGGACGAGGCGGAGGAGGCGGCGCGGCGGCATGTCGAATCCGCGTGGCAGATCGCCCGCAACACACTTCGCCTTGGCTGACTGGTATGCCGGCGGCGGTCCATCGTCCCACGGCTAGGCATCTAACTGGTGCGTACAGTGACATGTGTGACATGCCAATGTGCTTTCAGTTGCGGCGGCAAAATCGTATATCGGGTTAGCTGGGTGTGCATCTTTTGCCAAATTGCTCTGTCATTCGAACGGAGTATCGGACGGACTAAGACAGAAAAAGTAGTAAAATGAATATGTTACGCCACAAAGTTGCCGTGGCGCCGATGATGGATTGGACGGACCGGCACTGCCGGTTCTTCCATCGCCAGCTGACGCGCGAGGCGCTGCTCTATACCGAGATGGTGGTCGCCGATGCGGTCATCCACGGCGCACGCGAGCGGCTGCTCGGCTTCGACGACAGCGAACATCCGGTGGCGCTACAACTCGGCGGCGCCGGTCCGGGAAAGCTGGCCGAGGCGGCGCGCATCGGCGAAGCCTTCGGCTATGATGAAATCAACCTCAATGTCGGCTGCCCGTCCGACCGCGTCCAGTCCGGCACCTTCGGCGCCTGCCTGATGAAGACGCCCGTGCTCGTCGCGGATTGCGTCGCGGCGATGAAGGCGGCGGTGAAAATACCGGTTACCGTCAAGTGCCGCATCGGCGTCGACGAGCAGGATCCGGAACCGGCACTCGATGCGTTGGCCGATGGTGTTTTCGCGGCCGGCGCCGACGCGCTGTGGGTGCACGCCCGCAAGGCCTGGCTGGAAGGACTGAGCCCAAAGGAAAATCGTGACATCCCACCGCTCGACTATGGCCGCGTCTATCGGCTGAAAGCGAGAAAACAAAACAAATTCATCGGCATCAATGGCGGTATTCAATCTCTCGCAGAGGCGCTGACGCATCTCGACCATGTCGATGGCGCCATGTTCGGCCGCGCCGCCTATCACACGCCAGGGATACTCACCGGCATCGATGCCGCGTTTTACGGCAGCACAGCTGAGTCGTTCGATTTTGTCGCACTGATCGATGCCATGGCGGATTACGCGTCACGCCATATCGAGCAGGGCGGACGCCTCGGGCATGTCACCCGGCACATGGTCGGGCTGTTTCACGGCCTGCCCGGTGCACGCCGCTATCGGCAGATCCTGTCCACCGATGCGACAAGGCCGGGTGCCGGACCGCAGGTGCTCAAGGCGGCTTTCGCAGAGGTCGATTTCGGCCGGACCGCAGAGGCGGCCTGAGGAAAAACTCAATCCCGCAAAATCATGCGATCGCCACGTACGTCGAAGCCCGATAGCGAGCCGATGAAATTCATGCCGAGCAGGCTCTGGCCGAGCGTGCCGGGTGCGGCGATCATGATGGGCATGTCCTTGCGCACGATGCCGCCGATCGACAGTTCGTCGGTTCGCACCGCCGCCGCGCGTGTCATGCCGTTGGCGGTAGAGATCGGTATGGTGAAGCGGAGAGCCGCCGAATTGAACCCGACCGCCAGCGCGTCCTCGGCGGTCAGAACGGTGCTGGTCGCGCCGGTATCGACAACCGTCAGGATCGGCGTGCCGTTGATCGTGACGCGCGCTTCGAAATGGCCGCTGCCGGCCTTGTCCAGGGTGACGGTGGCATGGCCTTCTTCCACGCCCAGCGCCAGCGGACTGCCGGGAACAAGGCCGGCGGTGACGCGGCTGGCGAAATCCTGCAACTCATAGCGGTACTGATAGCCGGCGATCAGCGCCAGCACGATTGCGCCCCAGGCGCCGAGGCTGCGGGCCATGGTGCCTAACGGCCTGCCCGATCTGAGCAGGCCGGCGCCGACGAGCGCCGCTAAAGCGCTAAGCCAGATCAGCTGGCTGAAATCGTAATTCTCAATGCCGAATGTACTGCCGGCGGAATCGTTGAGCATGAGCAGGAGTACACCTGCCCCGATCGCGACGATCAGAATCCACAGCAGTCGGTTCATCTCTGCGGCCGGTTCACGAGAGGGCGTCGCGTTCGCGTGCCATGCGGCTGCGACGGGTTTCCCGGCGGGGGCGTCGCTCGACCGTTTCCAGCCTTGCCGGCAGCTCGGCCATGACGCTGCGGCGGGTTTGCGGGGTCATGTCGATCCAGGCAGCGATTTCCGCGCGCGTGCGCCCGCAACCGAAACAGAAGCCGGTTTTCATATCGATCGAGCAGACCAGGATGCACGGGGATTCAATGGCCGTCATAAGGATTTCCTTGACTAGCCTCCACATGGTGCAACGACAAAGTCAATGCAAGCCCTCCGGGAAGCGCCGCCAATGAATGCTTTCGCGTTAATACCGCCAAGTTGTACCAGGCCTGGAGGTTGTGCCGGCTTGAGGTTGTGCCGGCTGGCCAAGGCGGCTATGCCGCTCAACAATTCACACGGACGATCGCCATCGACATGACCAGCGCGCTGCCTTTCGACGATTTTCGCGACCTCCTGGTGAGCCTGCCGCCGGGAGATATGGCGGCCAAGGCCCGCGTGCGCCAGTTGTTTGCCAAGGCAGACAAGCCCAAAGGCTCGCTTGGCCGCATCGAGGACATCGCCGCGTGGCTCGCCGGCTGGAGCGGCCGCGCGCCGCCGGCGGTGACGCGGCCATTGGTGGCGATCTTTGCGGGCAATCATGGCGTCACCCGCCACGGCATTTCGCCGCGCCCGGCCGCCGCCACGGCAAATGCAGTCGAGCTCTGCGCCGCCGGCGGTGCAGCAATCAACCAGATCTGCATCGCCAACGATCTCGGCCTGAAGGTGTTCGATCTGGCTCTGCACATTCCGACAGCCGACATTACCGAGGATGCGGCACTGGACGAGCGCGGTTGCGCCGCCACCATGGCCTTCGGCATGGAAGCGATTGCCGGCGGTACCGACCTGCTTTGCCTTGGCGACCTCGGCGTCGGCAATTCGACTGTCGCTGCGGCCCTTTGCACGGCATTGTTCGGAGGCACTGGCGCCGACTGGATCGGCCCTGGATCAGGGGCCGACACCGTGATGCAGAGGCGCAAAGCGGAGGTGGTCGATGCCGCGATCGCGTTTCACGGCGCGAGCCTCAAGGACCCGCTGGAAGCGCTGCGCCGGGTCGGTGGACGGGAATTCGCAGCGATCTGCGGCGCCATTCTGGCGGCGCGGATGCAGAAGATCCCGGTGCTGCTCGATGGGTTTGCGGTGACTGCGGCCGCTGGTGTCCTACATACCGTCAACCCCGCGGCGCTCGATCATTGTGTCCTCGCAAGCCTGTCGCCGGAGTCTGGCCATGCCAAGGCCGCCGAGCGCCTCGGCCTTCGCCCGCTGCTCGATCTGGGCGTCAGTCAAGGCGAGGGGGTAGGGGCGGCTCTTGCCGCCGGCCTGGTCAGGGCGGCCGCGCTGACCAGCTCCGGCATGGCAGCCGCGGTCCGCGGTTAAGCATTCAGCGCCGGCGCGAGGCAACCGCCTTGGTCGGCAGCGCCGGCAGTTCCTCCATCACCCGGCTCAGCGGGAAGATGGCGATCGCCTCGGTGCCTTCGCGCAGCCTGGAATGGAGCTGGAATTCGCCGCCATGCATGGCCAGCAAGCCTTGCACGATCGGCAGGCCAAGCCCGGTGCCCTGTTCGGCGCTCTTGATGGCGATCGAGCCCTGGCCGAAGGCCGAAAGCACGATCGGAATCTCGTCTTCCGGTATGCCCGGCCCATTGTCCTTGACGGAGAGATATTGCCCGCCGCCCGCCGTCCAGCCGACGCGCACGCGGATTTCGCCGCCGGTGGCGGTGAACTTGATGGCATTGGACAACAGGTTGAGCACAATCTGCCGCACCGCGCGTTCGTCGGCGAACAAGCGCGGCAAGGCGTTTTCGAAATCCTGGACGATGCGGATGTCCTTGTTGCGCGCCTTCAGCTCCATCATGTGGCAGCAATCCTCGACGACGGAGAGCAGCATCATCGGCTCCTCGTTGAGCTGGTAGCGGCCCGCTTCGATGCGCGACAAATCGAGAATTTCGTTGATCAGGTCGAGCAGATGCTGTCCGGAGTCGTGCACGTCACGGGCATAGTCGCGATAGGTCGGGTTGCTCATCGGGCCGAGCACCTCGTTGGCCATCACTTCAGAAAAGCCGAGAATGGCGTTGAGCGGTGTGCGCAGTTCGTGGCTCATCGAGGCCAGGAAACGCGATTTCGCCAGATTGGCGTCTTCCGCCCGCCGCCGTGCCTCGTCCGACATCGATTTCGCCGTCTCCAGTTCGGCAATCAGCGCATCCTTTTCGGAGCGGAACGACAGCAGCATCAGCGAGGAACGGTTGAGCTGGCGCGCTACATAGGCGAAGAAAGGCAACGAGGAGATCAGCAAGCCTGCCATGATCGCCTCGACCGGCATCCATAATTTCGCACTGGCATAAGCATAGATGGCGACCGGGAGGGCGAAGGTCGCCAACAGCGCACCGCGCAGGGACGAGGCCAGGATCGCGGTTGCCGACATGGCGAGCAGCAGCACCACCGCCTTGGCGACCTGGAACTGATCCATTTGGCAAGCTTCGCAGCCGAGCCATGCGAACCAGGCCCAGCCAAGCCCGCACAGAAAATGGCCGATCAGGAAATCCCTATGCGTTTCCAGCGGGTTGAGCTCGGACGCTTGAGTGACGCGTCTGGCCATGAATGCAACGATGGTATAGCAGATGAATGTGAACAGCGCCCAGACGCCGATCTCCTTGCCGATGCCCGCGAACAAGCCTGCCGCGGCCGTTGCCAGGATGAGCAGCGGAATGACGATCACGCCGCCGGTCATCGAAAGCGCGTGGAGCTTCAACAGCTCGCGGTCGAAGTCGGGATTTCCGGCTTGCTGCGAAAGACGGTCGCGCGTCTTGCGCACCGCGCGCGCGACATCGCTGTTGCGATGGCGTTTTCTGCGGTCCACAATAAACTTGTCTGCCATGGTCGAGCGTTGCAGGGGCATGAAGTCTTCAATTTACGCGGGCAGCAATTTCAAATCGTTAAGCTACGTTCGAATGATTAACCAACGGTTTGCCATATGAGCCGTTCGTGGTCGCGATGGCCGCGCCAGCGATACTATGCGCCGCGTCCGCGAAGCCTGTGGCGCCGACTGATGGACTATGGGCTGACACTCATCGTGCTCGGCCTGGCGATCCTCCTGGCGGCGCGACTCGACCGGATCGAGACGCGCAAGACGGAGGGCGCGGCCACTGTCAATGACGGCGATAGCATCACGCTCGGCGGCGAGCGCATCCGCATGCGTGGCATCGACGCGCCGGAATATTCGCAGATCTGCCGCAAGGACGGTGCCGACTATCCTTGCGGCAAGCTCGCGCGGCAGTCCCTGGTGCGGTTGATCGCCGGCAAAGCCGTCTCCTGCAGCGGCTGGCAGCGGGACCGCTACGGCAGGCTGCTCGGCGACTGCAAGGCCGGCGGCGAGGATCTCAACCGCGCACAGGTCGAGGCCGGCTGGGCGGTCGCCTTTGGCGATTTCGAGACCGAGGAAGCTGCTGCGCGCGCGGGCAAAGCCGGCATCTGGGGCGGAACTTTCGACGAGCCGAAGAACTGGCGCGAGAGCCACGGCCACGAGCTGGTTGAAAGAAAGCACGGTACCTTGGCGTCGATCGGCGACGCCTTGCGCGAAATTTTTCGCTTCTGGTGAGCTGTGCCTATAGTTCGTCGAGACGGACGAGGAGGATAGAGATGAAGCTGTTCGACGGCGGGCGCGCGCCCAATCCACGCCGGGTTCGGATTTTTCTGGCCGAAAAGGGACTTCAGGTTCCGCTGGTGCCCGTCGACATGGGCGCGCTGGAGCACAAAGAGCAGCCGGTCAGCTCGCGCAATCCGCTGAAGCGTCTGCCGGTGCTCGAGCTCGACGACGGCACAGTCATCACCGAATCCGTCGCAATCTGTCGTTACTTCGAGGAACTGCACCCCGAGCCGGCTTTGTTCGGGCGTGGCGCGCTCGGCAAGGCGATCGTCGAGATGTGGCAAAGACGTGTGGAGTTCAATCTGTTCGGCTGCGTCGCTGCGGCGTTCCGGCACATCCACCCCGCAATGAGGGAATGGGAGATCCCGCAAATCCCCGAATGGGGCGAGGCCAACAAGCCGAAGGCGATCGAATTCCTGAGATTTCTGGACACTGAGCTCGCCGGCAGGGAATTCGTCGCCGGCGATGCCTATTCGATCGCCGACATCACCGGGCTGGTCGCCATCGACTTCATGAAGCCGGCTCGCATCAAGGTACCCGAAGAGTGCACGAACGTGCTGCGCTGGCATCGGGACATCTCCAGCCGGCCGAGTGCCGCCGCCTGACAACGAGTTCCGAATGAGCGAAGAGCTGGAAGCCTTGGCGGCGAGGGTACGCGCCTGCCGCATCTGCGTCGATAACCCGGCCGGCAGGCCGTTGCCGCACCAGCCGCGTCCGGTGCTCAGGCCATCGTCGAGTGCGCGTATCCTGATCGCCAGCCAGGCGCCGGGTACCAAGGTTCACATTACAGGGATGCCGTTCACCGACGCCTCCGGCGACCGGCTGCGAAGCTGGCTGGGCGTCGGCAGCGAGGAATTTTACGACACGGACAAATTCGCCATCGTGCCGATGGGCTTTTGCTTTCCCGGTCAGGACGCCAGGGGCGCCGACCTGCCGCCGCGCCGCGAATGTGCGCCGGCCTGGCGCACATCGCTGATGGCGCTGATGCCGCAAGTCGATATGGTGCTGATGATCGGCATCTACGCGCAAAGCTGGCATATGGGCGCGGCGCGCCGTCCCTCGCTGACGGAAACGGTCATGGATTGGCGTGCCATCTGGGCGGCGGCAACCGACCCGAAAGTCCTGCCGCTGCCGCACCCGTCCTGGCGCAACACCGGCTGGCTGAAGCGCAATCCATGGTTTGAAATGGATTTGCTGCCCTTTCTGAGATCGGAAATCCGCTATCGCCTCGGCTAGGCATTCAGCAAGAAATCACTCGCTTTCGCACTATGCGGCAGAATTTCTTTCTTGTAATAGGCTCGAGCAAGAGGGATTATGGTAATCCATTCCTCGAAGCGCGCCGCGCATGAGGGGACGCGCGTTAAATTCTTGTTTTTATGCATGTCGTTGTGCCAAGGCCGCTGCGCACTTGGACGACTTGCATCAGGGGAGCACCCAATGGACCGCCTTGATAGAAAAATTCTCCGCCTCCTGCAGGAGGATGCGACGCTTGCAGTCGCCGACGTCGCCAAGAAGGTCGGCCTGTCGACGACGCCGTGCTGGCGGCGCATCCAGAAGCTCGAGGAAGAGGGCGTCATCAAGCGGCGCGTCGCCATCCTCGATCATGAAAAGGTCAACGTGCGGGTAACGGTGTTCGTCTCGATCCGCACCAATTCGCACAGCCATGAATGGCTGCGGCGCTTTTCGGAGGTCATCCAGGAATTCCCGGAAGTGGTCGAATTCTATCGCATGAGCGGCGACGTCGACTATCTCTTGCGCGTCGTGGTGCCCGATATCGCCGCCTACGACGCCTTCTACAAGCGGCTGATCGCCAAGATCGAGATCCGCGACGTGTCGTCTTCCTTCGCCATGGAGCAGATCAAATACACGACCGAGATGCCGCTGGATTACATGATGCTCGACAAGGAGTCCGGCGCCAACGCCGCCTGAGATTTTTCTGTTTAGTTCTTCTTTTTGTTGAGGAAACTCCAGGGCGAGTTGACCGGCAGCGTGATCGTGTCCGGCACGGCGTCGACGTTAACCACCTCGGCCTTGCGCACGGTGTAGCCCGACTGGATGACACTGACGCCGTCGAGGATGAAAAGCTGGCTCTTCTCCATGCCCGGCCGTAATGCGCCGGTCACCGAAACCGGCTGGTAGGCCTCGGACATCCTGTAAGGCTGTGCAGGCGTGACGAGGACGATCTGGTTGGGCGGCGGCGTCGGCATGTGGCTGCAGGCTCCCGTCCACGGCACCAGCAGGAATTGGTAGACGAGATCACCATCGCGGTCGACCGGCAGCGCATAGCCTGCGAGTTGCACGGTCTTGTCCTGCAAGTCGAGTGAGAGCGTCTCGCCACGATCCGGCATTTTGGCCGCGATCATCGGCAGTCCGACGCTTTCGGCGGCTGCCTGGGTAGCCGGGCGCAGATCCTTCCAGAAAATGTGCGTGGTCCCAGTGGAAGCGCTTGCCGCGATCGCGGACGCCAACAAGGCAGTTGCCATGATCGTGCCTGATTTAAAACGGTTGCTCATCGCTGCTCCGCCGTTGAGCCTTGATCTGCGGACATCAAGTAAAGCTGCCGCTGCCTCACAGGTCAACGCTCAAGCCGCATCACATGCCGGCGTGAGCCGGTCATGCCGATCTCGCGAAAGCCGCGGGCGACGAACATGTCGCGAAAACCCATGAAGCTGTAGCTCGGCGAAGCCTGGTCGACGGGATAGGCTTCGATCGTCCTGGCGCCTTTGGCAAAGGCGTGATCGATGGCCGCGTCGAGCAATGCGCTTGCCAGCCCGCCGCCGCGCAACGCTCTCGGCACAAAGAAGCAGACGATCGACCAGATGCCCATCTCGCTATCGTCCTGCTGCCGTGACAGCTTGCGGTAGGTCTCGCGCGGCGCAATCGAGCACCAGCCGACGGTCCGGCCATCGATCTGGGCGACAATGCCGACCGGCGTGCCGGCGTCTATCAGCGTCATCATCGCGCGTTTCGTCTCGTCGTTCTCGACATGCTCGCGGCGGTCGAGATTGCGCCAAGCCATACACCAGCAGTATTTCGGCCCGCCGGGTTGCTCGAACAGGTTTTCGAAATCGGCGCGCGTCGATTGCTTCACCTCCGTGAAGCGCACTTCGCTCAGGTCAAGCTTTTCTGGCGGCGAGCCGCTCGAGCGTCTTGGCATCGGAAAGTTCCTTCACGGCGTCCTTGCCGATCCAGCGTGCGGTCCTGTCTGTCGAGGCCGCCAGTTTTAGCGCCACGGCAAGGGCAGGGCCGTGCAAATTCATCGATCGCTTGCCGATCGAACGAAGCGCCCAGTTCACGGCCTTCTTCACAAAATTGCGGGCGTCGGTCGCATGCGCTTCGATGATCGGCAAGAATTCGAGGAAGGTCGTCTCGGGTTCCTTCTTCCGGTGGACCACCGACCAGGCCATCATCGCAAAAGCCGTGCGTCGAACGAATTCCCGTTCGTCGACCGCGAATTCGGCGATCAATTCCTTCCAGCAATCCGTATCGACAAAGAGATCGGAGACCCCGTCGACGATATCCCACGAGCCGAAAGTCGCCGCCCATCGTCTTGCATCCGCGGCGGAGAACCGCTCCGGATCGGCTGTCACGGAAGCGATGAACTGCGCCTCCATGATGCCTGTCTGCCAAAGCTCAAAGGCACGCTCATGGTTGCGCTTGATTTTCTTGGCAATCTGCCGCTGCACGCCATGCGAGATACCGAGCGCACGTTCGATCTTGATGCCGTAGCGCAGCATGCCAAGCCGATTTTCCTCCGAGGCGATCGAGCGCAGATGAGCAACGATTTCATCGGCGCTGGATTGAGGCGAAAGCTCGGCCACGGTGAAGTCCTATTTCTCCAGCCGCGCCAGCAGCGAGGACGTGTCCCAGCGCTTGCCGCCCATCGCCTGCACGTCCTTGTAGAACTGGTCGACAAGTGCCGTCACCGGCAGTTTGGCGCCATTGCGGTCGGCCTCGGCGAGGCAGATGCCAAGATCCTTGCGCATCCAGTCGACGGCGAAGCCGAAATCATATTTGCCGGCATTCATCGTCTTGTGCCGGTTCTCCATCTGCCAGGAACCGGCCGCACCCTTGGAAATCACCTCGATGACCTTTTCGATGTCGAGCCCTGCCTTCTTGCCGAAATGGATGCCCTCGGCCAGGCCCTGAACGAGGCCGGCGATGCAGATCTGGTTGATCATCTTGGTGAGCTGGCCAGCCCCGGCCGGTCCCATCAATCCGACCATGCGGGCATAAGCATCTATGACTGGCTTGGCCCTGTCGAAGGCGTCCGGCTCGCCGCCGACCATCACGGTCAGCACGCCGTTCTCGGCGCCTGCCTGGCCGCCGGAGACCGGGGCATCCAGAAACGAAAAGCCGAGCGCTTGCGCGTGCTGCGCCAGTTCGCGCGCGACTTCGGCCGATGCGGTCGTATTGTCGATGAAGATGGCGCCTTTCCTCATGGAGCTGAACGCGCCTGCGGCGCCGGTCGTCACCGAACGCAGATCGTCGTCATTGCCGACGCAGGAAAAGACAAAGTCCGTTCCCTCGGACGCCTCTGCCGGCGTTGCAGCGAGGCTGCCGCCATGCTGGGCAACCCACTGCTCGGCCTTGGCGCTGGTACGATTGTAGACGGTGACATCGTAACCGCCCTTGTTCTTGAGATGTCCGGCCATCGGATAACCCATGACGCCAAGACCAAGAAATGCCACCGAAGCCATGTTTTCGAATCCCTTAGAAGCCTGCTTTGCGGTCTTCTTACCGGATCAGGCAAGGCGATGGGAGTCAGCGGTGCAGGTGGATGGTGATGCGCCGTTCGATCCACTCGACGCCGTGGCGCAATGTTTCCACGATGATCAGATAGATGATCGCCGCCCAGATATACGACTGAAAGTCGAAGGTGCGCGCATAGGTGAGCCGGGTGATGCCCATCAAATCGTAGACCGTGATAATGGCGACGATTGCCGAGCCCTTGATCATCAGGATGATCTCGTTGCCATAGGGGCGTAGCGCCACAATCAGCGCCTGCGGCAGGATGATTTTCCACATCGTCTGTAGTTTATGCAGGCCGAGCGAGGCGGCACCTTCCCACTGGCCTCTCGGCACGCTCTCGATCGCGCCACGCAAAATCTCGGCCTGGTACGCGGCCGTATTCAGCGAAAAGGCGAAGATCGCGCAGTTGAACGCTTCGCGGAAGAAGCCCCACAGGCCGACCATCTCGAGTTCCGGCCGGAAGGAGCCCAATCCGTAGTAGACCAGGAAGGTCTGCGCCAACAGCGGCGTGCCGCGAAAAAAATAGACATAGGCATAGGCAAACCCCGAGAGGATCGGGTTCTTCGACATACGTGCATAGGCGATCGGCACCGACAGGATCGCGCCAAGCACAATCGAGATGGCAACCAGCAACAGGGTGATGCCGAGGCCGGATATGTAGCCGGGTGCATATTTCTGGAAGAACTCCGGGTTCCAAGCAGCGACTAGGTAGACGACCATGCCGATGCCGAGAGCGATCCACAGGCCGACCAGGACATGGCCGAGGATGCGTTGGCGCGACCAGCCGCGTGCGGGCGGCGGCGGCCGGTCGACCTTCAGCGTGTCGGTGGCCAGGCTCATCTTTTGACCTCGCTGCTGCCGACCGCTCGTTCGATCGCATTGATGCCGAAGGAGGAGACGATCGCCAGCAGGAGATAGATCAGGCCGGCAAAACCGTAAAACAGGAAGGCATGCTTGGTGACGCGAGCGGCAACCCCGCTCTGCCGGAGGATCTCGTTGAGCCCGACGGCCGAGACGAGCGCGGTGTCCTTGAGCAGGATAAGCCAGAGATTGGCAAGTCCGGGCAACGCGATGCGGATCAACTGCGGCAACACGATCAGCCGCATCGTCTGGCCGCTGGACAGGCCAACCGAATAGCCTCCCTCATATTGCCCTTTTGGAATGGCGCGGAATGCGGATAAAAACACCTCGCTGGAATAAGAGGAGAAAATGAAGCACAGCGCGATCATGCCGGCGACGAAGCTGTTGACGTCGGCGGAGGTGCCAGGGCTCACCAGCCGGACAATGTACTGCAGGATCAATGGGATGCCGAAGAAGATGAGAAATAGGGTGAGCAGCTCGGGTATTCCGCGAAAAATCGTGGTGTAGATGTTCCCGGCCAGTCTCAGCGACGGCTCTTCCGATTGTTTGGCCAGCGCCACGAAAAAGCCGAGCGTCAGCCCGAAAGGCAGAGTGGCCAGCGCAAGACATACCGTGACAAATACACCCGCGGCGATGTCGTCGAGCCAGCCTTCGGGTCCCCAACTGAGAAGCGTCAGTGCGCTCTGCATCCGCCTGCCTGTTCTCCTTGAGGCTCTTCGAGACCCGTACCGCATCACCCCTCGTGCGCGGCGTCCTTATAAGAACGGCGGGAATCTCCCGCCGTTCACGTCCTCCTATGTCGGTCGATCAGGACTCGCCGCCATAAACGTCATATTTGAAGTATTTGTCGTTGATTTCCTTGTACTTTCCGTTTGCGCGGATGGCGTCGATCGCCGCATTGAACTGGTTGACCAGATCGGTCTCGCCCTTGCGCACGGCAATGCCGGCGCCCGGACCGTGGATTTCGATAACCGGCTTGATTGTGCCGACCAGCTTGCAGCAGGCGCCGTCCGGCGAATCCAGCCATTGCTGCAGCACGACGACGTCGTCGTTGGCGGCATCGAGCCGGCCATTGGCCAGATCGAGCTGGTATTCCTGTGCGGTCGGGTACGGCTTGACGGTGCTGTCGGTATAAGTCTTGGTCGAATAGTTGAAATGCGTGGTGGACGCCTGCACGCCGATCGTTTTGCCGGCCAAATCTTCCTTGGTGACACCCTTGATGTCGGTGTCCTTGGGCGCGGCGATCGCCGGCGGCGTATTGTAATATTTGTGGGTGAAGTCGACCTTCTCGGCGCGTTCCGGCGTGATCGACATCGACGCGACGATGGCGTCGAACTTGCCTGCCTGAAGGGCTGGAATGATGCCGTCCCAGTCCTGCGCGACGAAGGTGCACTTCACCTTCATCTCGTCGCAAAGCGCCTTGGCGATGTCGATATCGAAGCCCACGAGTTGGCCGTCGGCGGTGAGGTTGTTGAATGGCGGATACGCTCCCTCGGTGCCGATCCTCAAGGTTTTTTCCTGCGCCTGGGCAACGCCAAGCGTCAGCAGCGCAGCCGAAGCGGCGAGCGCGATACGCAGTGCAATACGCATAATGGTCCTCTCTGTTGGTCCCGGCCGTCGTTCCCGAACGGCTCTGTGGGCGGTGCTTTTGACCGCCCGCTGGCGCGATACTCCCATTCTTTCCCAAGAAAAAGCAACTGCAAAACCGTCGCTTGAGGGAAGGTCATGTTCAGAAAACGGTGACGCTGGGTCAAACGCCTGAATGGAGAGAAAGTGGCCGGAAGCCCCCTGCGGCCGCGATCTCAGCGCGTCAGGCCGGTGGCGCGCTCGATGAAGTCAGCTATCGAATTCGTGTCGTCGAGATCGAAGGCCGGCAGGTCTTCGCCGACAATGTGGAAGTCGGACGCGATGGCGACAATGTGTGGATCGCCTGCCGAGAGCGGTGTCCGGTCCTTGGCCTCGAGCCGTCGCGTCTCGATTTTCTTGTGCGCCTCGCGCTTGTAACCCTCGACCAGCACGATATCGGAGGGTGCCAGCCGTGACAGGATCGCGTCCAGCGTCGGCTCGTCCTCGCCGCGCAATTCGTGCATCAGCGCCCAGCGCCTGCCCGACACGACCGCGACCTCCACTGCTCCCGCCTGCCGGTGGCGAAAGCTGTCCGCTCCGGGTTTGTCGATGTCGAAATCATGATGGGCGTGTTTTACCGTCGACACTTTCCAGCCGCGCCGGACGAACTCGGCCACCAGCTTTTCGGTCAATGTCGTCTTGCCGGAGTTCTTCCAGCCGGTGATGCCGAAGACACGTCTTTTCATGGCTCGATGCTCCGCAACAGATGCGCGGCCTGGGCAAGGTCGTCGGGGGTGTTGATGTTGAAGAACGGATCGATCTCGGCCCCGCCGGATTTCAGGATGGGAAATTCTACCTCGACAAAACCGTGCCGGTCGATGAACGCCGCAACGCGCCGGTTGTCTTCCTCGACGAGAAATTGTCGCAAGGCCTGATCTAACCCTGGCGGCCAGAGTGCAAAGGTCGGATGCCGTTTGCCGCCGGAACAGGAGACCGCGATAGAGCCCGGGCGCGCATAGGCTGCCGCGAGCAGCCGCTCGACCATATCCTTGGGCAGGAAAGGCGTATCGCCGGCAGCCGTGACCAGCGCCTGACAAGTCGTGTCGGAAGCCCATTCGAGGCCGGTCAGTATCCCGGCAAGCGGCCCGGCATAACCTTTGACGGTGTCGGCAAGCACCGGAAGCCCCGTCGCGGCAAACCGTGTCGGATCGCCATTGGCGTTTAGCGCAAGCGGACCGACCTGCGGGCCAAGGCGCGAAACGACACGGTCGAGCAGGGTACCGTCGCCAAGCGCAAGCAGCGTCTTGTCGCCGCCGCCCATCCGGCTCGACCGGCCGCCGGCCAGAATGATCCCTGCGATATGTCGGCCCATCGTTTGCTGCCCAGACCCAAAATCCAGTTTTCAAATCAGACAGTCGTCGACAGTCACTCTATATGCCGTCCGGCGCCATGTCCGGTCCAGTGCTTTCGGCGGCTGTTTTTCGCCGGCCGACGATCCGTTCGCGGTAGAGTGCATAGAGGCCTGAGCCGATGATGATCGTGGCACCGAGGATCATCGGCAGATCCGGGACATCGCCGAAGATCGTGAAGCCAAGCAGGATCGACCAGAGCAGGGCGGTGTAGCGGAACGGCGCGATGAAGGAGATATCGCCCACCCGCATCGCCGTGATGATGAAGTGGTAGCCGATGAGCACGAGCACCGCCGCCAGCGCCAGGAACGCCGTGCTTTGTCCTGTCATCGGTGTCCAACCGCCCATCGGTGAAAGCAATGCCGCGCCCAGAAACGTCATGGCAAGGGCGGTGGCGCTCGACACCAGCAATGTCGGAATTGCCTGCGGTATCCGCTTTGTGGCGAGATCGCGCACTGCACAGCATGCCACGCTGGCCAGCGCCAGCAGAGAAAAGACGCTGAACCCTTCGAAGCCCGGCCGCACGATGATCAGCACGCCGGCAAAACCGACGGCAATAGCCAGCCAGCGCCGCCAGCCGACGCCCTCGTTGAACACAAGCGCTGCGGCCATCGTCACCGCCAGCGGCAGCGCCTGCAGCACGGCGGAGACATTGGCGATCGGAAGATGCGCCAGAGCAACCAGGAAGGACACCGTGGCGCCGGCCTCGCCGGCGACGCGCAGCGCAACGGTCGGCTGCAGCATCGAACCTGGCCGGGCAAGCGCGCCGCGTTGCCACGCAAGCAGGCCAACGAAAAGCGAAGCGAAGGCGCCGCGGATCAGCATGACCTGCGCCATGTTCATCGATTCCGACGAGAATTTGGTGATAGCGTCGTTGAGGGTGAAACCAGCCATGGCCACCATCATGAACAACGCGCCGCGCAGGTTTGGCGAAAGAGGCAAGGCGATTACCGGGTGAGTCCTGCAGCAAGCGTCTAGCAGGCACCCGCAAAACAGCAACGTCAAAGGGCTGGGCCACAGCCTTTCTATGGCCCGTAACATCTGTCGCGCAAGAGCGGCAGGGCTTATTTGGGCGTCAGTACCTCAGTGCCGTTGCCTTCCTTGCCGGCAATCGTCCACAGGCCACGCAGCGAGCCGTCGTCCTGCACCTTGTAGACGACAAGACCGACCGCCTTGCCCATGACATAACCGGCGGAGAAGGCATCATCATTGCGCATGCAGATACCGTCCGAGGACGAGCCGCCTGTCTCCCAATGGATCGTGCAGGTCGTCTCGCTGGTCAGCGTGATCGTCGCGTCGCCACCATAGGACGACCCATCGAAATTGGTGCCGGCCACGGCATAGGTGCCGCCGATCGACTGAGCCGCCGCGGGCAGGGCCGCGAGGCTGAGCAATGCAAGAGAAAGAATGAGTTTGCGCATATCGTATTCCCCCACTGGGCGAAGAACCGCTCCAGAGCAGAGGCTAGGCCCGAATGGGCTTGCGGTAAATCCGGTGACCGTTTGCGGACGAGACCTTTTCTGGGTGTGGCCCCAAAAAAGGTGCCGTTCTAAAGGATAGGTCCGGAGGGCAAATTTATCACATTGCGGCTCGAGGAAATATTTCGACGAGATCAAATTTGCTCGGCAAGATTCACCAAATTGGTCATTGTAAGCTTCTGATCGTGTTGGGGAGATGGTCCATGATGAATGCACGAGGCAATGCGGACTGGCTTGGCACAGGCAGCAGGCGGCATGTTTCGTCGGCTTTCCGGTTCTCTTCTGCCCTGGCGGTCATCCTCATGGCGATAGCGCCTGCGTTCGCCGAGAACGGCGCTTCGGCGTCGGCAGTCGAACGGATGTCCACGCCGGGTCACGAAGCGGATGAGCTCGCTCGCCGCGCCGGGAAATGGTCCGTCGTCAACACGATCTGGCCAACGCCCGGTGCGCAGCCGATCGTCATGACCGGGCTGGTGGCCGAGCGCACGATGATCGGTCCCTTCATGCAGGAGGTGATGCGCCCGGCGCCCGGGTCGAAAATGCCGGACTTCCAGCGGATAGCCTATTTGAGCTATGACCGGGTGGAGGGCCGCTGGAAGTATGTCTCCATGGACACCCGTTTCCCGGCAGGGATCATGCCCGCCTGGAGTTTTGGTGGTGAGGAGGACGGCAAGATTTCACTCC
The DNA here is from genome assembly GCF_040318825.1 of Mesorhizobium sp. M1006. Lineage (NCBI taxonomy): Bacteria > Pseudomonadati > Pseudomonadota > Alphaproteobacteria > Hyphomicrobiales > Phyllobacteriaceae > Mesorhizobium > Mesorhizobium sp. M1006. Next base: position 47,921 of record NZ_JAMYMZ010000026.1, on the reverse strand, counting down.
TGTTCCAGCCGCTTGGTTTCGTCGGCTTCGGCCCCGAGGTCGAAGGGCGGTTCACGGCCTCCGATTTCGTCATTTCCAGGGGCGGCGACAATCACGAAGTGGCCGAGCAACATTTCCTCCAGGCCAATGGCAGCGGCAAAAAATGGCTTGCCGTACGATATGACTACGCGCCAGCCTTGATTATCAGGCTGCGAATGCTCCAGATGTGACCGAATGCTCATGGTCCTTTGAGGCTGCCGGCGATGGCTCCGACGAACGGGTCGTATTTCGATTTCAGGGTAGGCGGATATTCGATCCAGACCGTATGGATGACACCGTCTTTTCCGAACAGGCGGCGCTCGTAGAAGATGTTCTCGCCTTTGATGCCCGACAGCACCGCCCAGTCCTTGCCGGTCTTGCTGTAGGTGATCCTGTAGCCAGGTTCCTTGCTGGCCCTCTCGGCGGAGACGAAGGCTGTCGGGGTGTCATCATCGATGTTGAGGATACCCGAACAGATCAGGCTGGCGCCATCGGCAGTGAGCCATTGTTGTCCATCGCCATTGTCCGGCTCAGGCTGGCGAAGAGTGAAGATTTCATCCGGAAAGGTGCAGATGGTACCGAAGCGCTCGTTCGTATAGGTAAATGGCGCGGCAACTGCCGTGGTCCCCGCCATCACTCCGAAAAACGTCAGGACTGCAAAAAACCGCTGCACGCCTTGCCTCGCGCCGATACCAAGGCGATTATTCTTGCACGAAATCGGCGAAAAATCAGCCGCCGGTGACGCTCATATGCCGCGACACCGACGGACGGTTGGTGCGGCGATCGATGATGAAGTCGTGGCCTTTGGGCTTGCGGCCGATTGCTTCGTCGATGGCATCGGCGACCAGCTCGTTGCCTTCCGACGCACGCAGCGGCGCGCGCAGGTCGGCCGCATCTTCCTGGCCGAGGCACATGTAAAGGGTGCCGGTGCAGGTCAGCCGGACCCGGTTGCAGCTTTCGCAGAAATTATGCGTCATCGGTGTGATGAAGCCCAGCCGCCCGCCGGTCTCGGCGACTTGGACATAGCGGGCCGGGCCACCGGTCTTGTAGGGAATGTCGCTTAGCGTGAACTGGCGTTCGAGAGCCGCGCGCAGCAGCGACAGCGGCAAATACTGGTCGGTGCGGTCGGCGTCGATCTCGCCCATCGGCATGGTTTCGATGACCGTCAGATCCATGCCGCGGCCATGCGCCCAGCGTAGCATTTCCGGCAATTCGGCGTCATTGAAGTCCTTCAACGCCACGGCGTTGAGCTTTACCTTTAGCCCGGCCGCCTGCGCGGCGTCGATGCCGTCCATGACCTTGTCCAGATTGCCCCAGCGGGTGATCTGGCGGAATTTGTCGGCATCGAGCGTATCGAGCGAGATGTTAATGCGCTTGACGCCGCAGTCGGCGAGCTCGGCGGCAAAGCGGGAAAGCTGCGATCCGTTGGTGGTCAGCGTCAGCTCTTCCAGTGCACCACTCTCGAGATGCCGCGAAAGCTGGCGTACCAGGTGCATGATGTTCTTGCGCACAAGCGGCTCACCGCCGGTGAGGCGGAGCTTGCGCACACCCTTTTCGATGAAGACCGTGCAGAGCCGGTCGAGCTCTTCCAGCGACAGCAGGTCCTTCTTGGGCAGGAACGTCATGTCCTCGGCCATGCAATAGGTGCAGCGGAAATCGCAGCGGTCGGTGACCGACACGCGCAGGTAGGTAATCGTGCGACCGAAAGGATCGATCATATCCATGCGTATGCGCTTTCCGTGGCCGTGAACGGCTTCGTTATATATGGCTATGTGATACGAGCCAACTTGCCATTCAAGATAGAAGCTCGCGATCATCGGTAACATTCCGACGCCGACAGATCATGTCGGAACTTTCCATGCGGCCTTTTCCCTCGACGCGAAGCGGCGTAGGGAAGGGCGGTTCTCCGCAGGATCCACCACCATGACAGCGCCCAAGGAACTCAGGGTCTCGAAGGACCGCAAGCTGCTTTCCGTCACCTTTCCTGGCCATCAGCCGTTCGAATTGCCGGCCGAGCTGCTGCGCGTCGCCTCGCCATCGGCCGAGGTGCAGGGCCATTCGCCCGAACAGCGCGTCACCGTTCCCGGCAAGCGCAATGTAGCGATTCTGAAGATCGAGCCGGTCGGCAATTATGCCGTGCGCATCACCTTCGACGATTTCCATGATACCGGCATCTTCACCTGGAATTACCTGCATACGCTGGGTCATGAGAAGGATGCACGCTGGGCCGCCTATCTCGCCGAACTGGAAGAGAAGGGGCTGAGCCGCGACCGTTGAATGGGATCCCGCAGGACTCTCAGGTCAACGCAGGATCGCCAGTATCTCGCTGGTGTCGTGATAAAACGGCGTGCCTTCGATCAGCCGGTCATCCTTGAAGCGCAAGACTTCGGCAAACGGCTGTTTGATGGTTGCACCATTGGCCCGCGATGTCAGCGAAAGCGAGCAGCTCATGAACACCGTGTCATCGTTTTGGGCGACCTGAAGGTCCTCCACCGCCACGTCGCTCCAGATTTCCCGCATTTTGCGGAAAAGGGCGCCAACGCCGTCGAGGCCGTTCCAGTCACCGGCATAGGGCAGGGAGCGCGGCTCATGCACGACAATCTCGGCATGAAATGCGCCGGCAAGCACATCGAGGCTCTCCGACCCTGATTGCAGGAAACGCATTTCAACATTGAACATGTTTTCAATAAGTTCCATGGCGGTGCGTCGCCGGTCGAGCGGTTTATCCATTTTTGACCTCCGTATCCGTTGGCACGATCATGCAGGTAAAGCGGTTTGCCCCTGTTCGCGTTGCCTCGACACCCGTTTCCTGATGACCGGCAAACGGGCATTTGTCGTGAAAACGTCATCCATCTGGAGTAGCGCCGGCAAAGCTTTGGAGACGAAAACATGTCCATGACCACCAGCATCGAACAGCTTGAAGCGCTCTATGGCCTGCCCGGCGAGGCGTCGGTGGTCAAGGAACTCGACCAGCTGATTCGCGAATACGCAGCTATCATCGAGGCTTCGCCGTTTGCCGCGCTCGCAACCTGCGGGCCAGAAGGGCTGGACTGCTCGCCGCGCGGCGATCTCGCCGGCTTCGTCCGCATCCATGATCCGAAAACGCTGATGATGCCGGACCGGCGCGGCAACAACCGTGCCGATTCGCTAAGGAACATCCTTCGCGATCCGCGCGTCGCGCTCCTGTTCCTGGTGCCGGGTTCCGGCACGACGCTGCGCGTCAATGGCCGCGCCCACATCACCACCGATACCGGGCTCTGCGCCTCGTTCGCCGTCGAGGGCAAGCCGGCGCGCTCGGTGACGATCATCGAGATCGATGCGGTTTATTTCCAGTGCGCCCGCGCCATCCACCGATCGGAACTGTGGAATCCGGCAAGGCATGTCGACCCGAGATCGCTGCCGACTCCCGGCCAAATCCTGGAAATCACCAGCCGCAAGAACATTGACGGCGAGGTCTACGACAAGGAACGGCCAGAGCGCGCGAAAAAATCGATGTGGTGAAGCATTGGTGGTGGAGCACTGGGCTGTCAGGCGGTCTTCAAAACCTCGGCAACCCTACGCATCTGTTCGCCGATCATGTCGCATTGTTCCGGTGTCGACTGGCTCATCGCCTTCTCGATCAGCGCCATATGGACCTTCAGCGCCTGCATCAGCAGTGCCTCGCCGGCCTCGGTCAACGTCAGCCGCAGCACGCGCTTGTCCTTCTCATCGCCCTCGCGGCGCAGCAGGCCGCGGGTCTCCAGCTGCGGCAAAAGCATGGTGATGTTGGAGCGGCCGACCAGCAGCCGGCGAGCGAGGTCGTGCTGCGACATGCCGGGATGACGGTAGAGGTTCATCAGCACGTCGAGCTGCGCCGGCTTCAGGTCGAGCGGTGCAAGCTTCACCGCCAGGGTGCGTTCCAGCACATGGCAGGCGCGCGCCACCGCGACCCAGTTGCGAAAACGCGGGTTGTCCCAGGGCAGGTCTTGCTTAATGTTCATGTTTGAACTATTATGTTCATGCTTGAACCAATGAATGGATCGCCACTATGGCATCATTTGGACTGAAGGTCATCCGCGGCACGTTCGGCGTGGCTGAGCATGTGGCACCGCGACTCACCGGGCGTGCTGCATTCGAGCTGTTCTGCCGCACGCCGCACGAGAAAAGCCTGAGCGAAGGCGAGCGCCGCGCAATCGACCGCGCCGCCGATTTCATGACCCAGGCACGCCATCATCGGCTAAAGACCAGAACCGGCTGCGTCATGGTGCATGAGTTCCGGCCCGAGCCGGGCAGGGCGGCTGCCGGCACCGTGCTCGTCATCCATGGTTGGCGTTCGCGCACCGAATACATGCGCACGCTGATCGAAGCCTATCGCGATGCCGGCTACAAGGTGGTCTCGCTTGATCTGCCGGGCCACGGCCAGTCGCAGGGCCGCCGGCTTACCCTGGTCAGCGCGGTCGATGCGGCACGGGTTGCCGGCGAATGGTTCGGGCCGTTTGCGGCCATTGTCGGCCATTCCTTCGGTGGGGCCGTTGCCGCCAACGCCGTCGCCGGTTCGATCAGGAACATCCCGCGATTGGCGGCCGGGCGGCTGGTGCTTATCGCCGCGCCGAGCTCGCTGCCGGCGATCTTCGCTGATTTCAGCCGCATGCTGAATGTCGGCTCGCGCTCGCAGGCCGCCATGGCCGACCGGGTCGAGCGCATCGCCGGCCGGCCGTTGCACGAGTTCACCGGTGACCGCCAGCTCGCAAGCACGCCGCTGCCGACGCTGGTGATCCACGCGCCGGACGACCGCGAAGTGTCCGCCGAGCATGCAAGGCTCTACACGCGCGCCGGCGACCATGTGCGGCTTTACTGGGCCGACGGGCTCGGCCACCGCCGCATTCTCGCCGACAGGGGTGTGGCGGAGCGTGCCGTTGGCTTCGTTGCCGGCAGGCTCGAGCCGTCTCTGCAGTGACCTGAATATCGTTCTTGTCAGCCGGGTTCGACGTCACGCTGCCCCGGTGCTGGCCATCGCTATCCAAGCCGCCATTGCCCCGGCCACCGTCGCCAGAAGAGCCGAGCGCGACGCGCCGTCGCGCGCCTGGATCGACATGCCGTGCTGCACGGTCGCGTAGAAGGTCGCGGCCGTACCGCAGTCGAAATCGGCCGGCAACTCTCCCTCGGCGACGCCACGCTCGAGGCGTCTCAGCAAGGCTTCGCGGTTTTCGGCGCGGCGACGGCGCAGATCATCGCAGATGGCGCCGCGGCTTGAATCCTGGTGCAATGCGCCGAGCGTGATAAGGCAGCCTTGCGGACGACCGGTCTGTGAATAGGCCCTGGCAGTCTGCCGCAGGAACCGTTCGACGGCCTCGCGCGCGGTCGGCGCCTTTTCCAGCGCGGACCAGATCTCGGTTCCCTCGACCCGCGTGTAAAGCTCGGTTGCCTCGAGAAACAGCGCTTCCTTGCTGGCGAAGGCGGCATAGAGGCTGGGTGAGTTGATGCCCATTGCAGCGGTCAGGTCACTTATCGACGCGCCCTCATAACCCTTGGCCCAAAACACTTCCATTGCGCGCCGCAAGGCGGCGGCTCGATCGAAGGTGCGGGGGCGGCCTCGTTCCGGCATGGCATTCTTTCTGTATTGATCGATACATAATTCCGTTGACGTGGTTCAGCAAGGCTGGCAGATATTTATGTATCAATCACTACAAAATGGAGAAGCAGATGTCATCCAGAAGCTTGAACGGCAAGGCCGCCCTCGTCACCGGCGGCAGCCGCGGCATTGGTGCGGCGATCGCAAGAAGGCTCGCGGCCGACGGCGCAGGCGTGGCGATCACCTATGTGAATGGCGAGGAAGGGGCGCGTGCGGTGGTCAGGGAAATCGAGGCGGCCGGCGGCCGGGCCTTTGCCATCAAGGCCGACAATCGCGATGCTGGGGCGATCGAGGCGGCAGTCGATGAGGCAGCAACAGCCTTCGGACGGCTCGACATCCTGGTCAATAGCGCCGGCATCTGGCGCGCTGCGCCGATCGATGCCCTGTCGCTTGCCGATTTCGACGAGACGATGGAGGTCAACCTCAGAGCCCCGTTCGTCGCCGCCAAGGCGGCAGCAGCGCATATGGGCGAGGGTGGCCGGATCATCTCGATCGGCAGCAATCTGGCCGAGCGTGCCACGGACGCCGGCCTGAGCGCCTACTCGGCCAGCAAGGCTGCCTTGGTTGGCCTGACCAAGGCCTTTGCACGCGATCTCGGTCCGCGCGGAATCACCGCCAATGTCGTCCATCCGGGGTCGACCGATACCGACATGAATCCGGCAGCCGGCCCGCACGCCGAGCATCAGCGCCAGAAGATGGCGATGCCTCGCTTCGGCACGGCCGACGAGATCGCCGGCATGGTCGCCTGGCTTGCCGGTCCCGAAGGGCGCTTCGTGACAGGCACGGCATTGACCATCGACGGTGGCGCCAACGCTTGAGGCTTGGCTCACGGGCACTATCATTATCGGGGGCGATGACGGATTGACTCAACCCGTCACGATCTTGTGAAACCGTTCTGCAACAGACGTTCCGAAATTTATGAAAGCTTAACGAAATCAGTATGAATCAGTGTAGTCACGCCTTACATCCGCCATGCGGTGGGCGAGACCGTGAAAGCGGTGCGGAACGGGATCCGGTTCAACCGGAGCGGGTGATCCATGAAAGTCCTTGGAAACAAAGCAACCGTGCTGCCGTTTGCGGTGGCCGCGGCAATGCTGGCCTTCGGGGCGCCGAAGGCTGAAGCGCAAGGGTTCTTCGACATGCTTTTCGGCGGCGGCGTCAAACACGCACCGCCGAAAGGTGACTTTCCGCCGCCACCGTCAAAATACAAGCCGAAGCCCAAGGCGCCGGCCGCTTCCGGTGGTGGTGCGCAAATCAGCGGCCCGTCCTATTATACCTACAAGAGCGATCCGCTGGTGCGCGTCGATTTTTCGGCACTGTCGGCAGCGCCTGAACCGGCAACGCCTCAGGACGCTGCTTTCGAGCCGGCGGCCACTGGGGCTGCATTCCGCGAAGCCATTGCCGGCCTCGACGGCTATGACCTCTACGCCGAGAAGGACATCGCCAAGGCGCTGATCGCCTATTACTCGGCCAATCCGGATTTCATCTGGGTGACGGGAACCAGTCCCAGCAGCCGTGCCCAGGATGCCGTGCGGGTGCTGGGCGAGGCCGCGAGCTACGGCCTGACGCCCGCCGACTACACCGTCGAAGTTCCGGCAGCAGGCACATTGGCGGGCAATGTCGATGAACGCCTGAAAGAGCTGGTCCGCTTCGAGATGGCGCTGTCGGCGCGTGTCCTGCGCTACGCCCGTGACGCACAAAGCGGCCGCGTCGATCCCAACCGCATGACCGGCTACTACGATTTTCCGCCGAAGCCGCTCGACATGGAAGGGGTGCTGAAGACGCTGGCCCATACCCAGCAAGTGCGCACTTATCTCGAGTCACGGCATCCACAGAATTCCGAGTATCAGGCGCTGCGCGTCGAACTGGAAGCGCTCCAGGCCAGCGCCGAAGACGAAATCACCATCGATCCCGATCTGCTGTTGAAGCCGGGGCAGACCAGCCCCGAGCTGCCGAAGCTTTTGACAAAGATCGCGCGCAATCTCGATGACGAGATGGGCGGCGCCTATGGCGAGGTCCTGGCGAGGCTCGCTACCAGCGAGGTCTACGATCCGGAGCTGGTGCCGGTGATCAAGGCGGTGCAGAAACGGGCCGGCATGAAAGGCGACGGCGTCATCGGCCCGCGTACCGTTGCATCGTTGGCCGGAACGTCCAAGGCCGACAAAGTTCAGAAGGTTCGGGTTGCGCTCGAAGAGTTGCGCTGGTTGCCTTCCGACCTTGGCAGCCCGCGCGTCTTCATCAACCAGCCGGCTTTCACCGCGAGCTATATCGATGATGGCGAGGAGAAGCTGAAGACCCGCGCCGTGGTTGGCAGGCCCACCAACCAGACTGCGTTCTTCTATGACCAGATAGAGCAGGTCGACTTCCATCCCTATTGGGGCGTGCCGCAGTCGATCCTGGTCAACGAGATGCTGCCGCGGCTGCGCCGGGATCCTGGCTATCTCGACCGCGCCGGCTACGAGGTGGTCGATGCCCGCGGCAAGCGCATTCCCTCGTCCTCGGTCAATTGGGGCGCCTACGGCGCAAAGATACCCTACGGCGTGCGCCAGCTGCCGAGCGAGGCCAATGCGCTGGGCGAGCTGAAGATACTGTTCCCCAACAAGCATGCAATCTACATGCACGACACGCCGCAGAAGTCGTTTTTCCAGCGCGACATGCGTGCGCTCAGCCATGGCTGCGTTCGCTTGCAGGATCCGCGCGGCATGGCCGCTGCCGTGCTCGGCACCTCGGTCGACTACATCGAGGACAAACTGAAACACGGACATTCGACCGAGGACGTGACACGCAAGATCCCGGTCTATGTCGCCTATTTCACCGCGTGGCCGGACCTGTCCGGCAAGGTCGAATATTTCAACGACGTCTACGGCCGCGATACAAGGCTGCAGCAGGCGCTCGACAGCACGGAAGCGGTGCGTTCGCCGGCAAGCTGACGAATGCGGTTCTAGCGCTGAAACAGTGGGCGCCGGAAACCGGCATCGCGTCCGGCGATGAGCCAATAGACCAGGCCCGCGACAATGCCTGCGGCGGCAATGATGCCGATATCGGCCCAGCGCTCCGGGTTCGTGTCATCCGGTACACTGGGCCAGATCAAGGCGAAGCCGCCAACAGCGGCCGCCGCGCCGAAGACCATGTGCAGCCAAAAACTGCGCAGCGAGAAAAACTCGGCAATCAGTGCGAAGATCAGCGTCTGCAGGCCGGTCAGCACGATCGTCAGAAAATAGATGAACATGCCGAGCGGCGGCAACAGCAGCACCGCAATGGGGGTGACACCCATGACGTCGAAATAATTCGGCGCATTTGGCAGCGAACTCAGCCCGCCATAGATCGCCGCCACCGCGATCAGCCCAACCAGTACCGCTATGAAATAACCCGCGAGCATCATCAGAAAGCGTTTCAATACGTGCTTTACCGCCGCCATGCCCACCCCCGCGCGCAATGATAGCACCCAGTCAGCCATCAAAGTCATGTCTACGCAAGCGTGTGCCGAAGGCCGGGGGCCTTCGAGGCGCGCCATTTTTTAGAATCTGGACCGTTGGCGGCCAGCTTCATTTCGGCGCGGCTGTCACCGGATCATAGGTGATTTCAACTTTGGCCTTGTCGCTCGTGTAATAAATGACGGTGTAGCCATCGCTGTCCCAATCGATTTCCTTGATGTAGCGGAAGTCGTCGCGCTGCTCGACCTTGGCGATGATTTCCGACAGCTTCTTGGCATTCTGCGGCGGCACCGGATTTTCGTCCGCGGCAAAGGCCGATCCGCCGACAAGCAGCACGGCGGCCGCCAAAACAAGTCTGGACATGGCTTTCCCTCACATTTCGATGAGCAGAAACTCGTTTCCATGCAGGTTTGTTCCGGGATCGCGGAGCGTTGCGCTACAAGGAGGCGCCGGCCGTACCTGATTTATGGCCGCCGAAAGAACACGGCGACTGCTTAAAATCATGATGCGTCGCCTCAACATCGCGGCCATAATACTGCCGGCGGTCATTCGGGGGTCTACATGCAAATGCGTCATGCCATCATATTTGTACTTTTCATACTTTCCATCTCGGCCGTTTCGATGCCCGTGCAGAAGGCCGAGGCGCTGGAACCTGAACGCTATACGGTCTATTGCGCCGACGACCGTATCGAGGTTTCGTTCTGGGATATCGAGCAGATGAAGGTGCGGGCCGGCTCCAACGTTTGCCAGTTCCAGAGCTATACGAGCTACAGCAGCGCCTTGAATTTCGCCCAAAAGAATTTTGGCGGCGAGGGCGCGACCTGCAGCTGCTAGCCGTTCTGGCTTGGAATTGATTCAGGAAAGCAAATGGTGGGCGATGCAGGGATTGAACCTGCGACCCCACCCGTGTGAAGGGTGTGCTCTCCCGCTGAGCTAATCGCCCGCTCGTTGCCCGAAGGCCAAGCGCGCCGCGATATAAGGGAGGCCGGCCTGCTAAGTCAACCACTTGTCGGTCGGCATTTGGCGGTCCGCCCGATGACCGGCTTTCAGCCCTCTGCCGCGGCCATCAGTCTTTGTGCCAGATCGAGCGTCAGCGAATCGAAATGCGAGATTACCGCCGACGGCTCGAACTCTCGCACATGACGATCGGTGTAGCCGAAATCGACTGCCACCACCGGAATCCCGGCGGCTTTCGCCGTGTCGATGTCGGTCTGCGAATCACCGACCATCAGTGCACGGTGCGGATCGCCGCCGGCGCGCGCGATGGTCTGCGTGAGATGACGCGGGTCGGGCTTGCGGAACGGAAAACTATCCTGACCGCAGATCGCCGCGAAATGCCTGGTCATACCGAGCGCCTCGATCAGCGCCACCGAATTGGCCTCGTATTTATTGGTGCAGATGGCCAGCAGGTAACCGGCTGCCTCGAACCGTGCGATCGCCTCGGGGACGCCGGGGTAGGGGCGCGATTTGCCGGGGATGTTAACGGTGTAATGGTCCAGAAACAGCTTGAGCAGGCGGTCGTGCTCCTCCACTGCCAGCGACCTGTGCTGCGCTGCGTGAGCACGCTCGATCATCACCCGGCCGCCATGGCCGACGAAGCGCTTGAAGCCGGCTTCGTCGACGGCCGCGAGCTGGCTGGCGGCAAGGCTGTGGTTGAGACTGTCGAGCAGGTCCGGCGCCGTGTCGATCAGCGTCCCGTCGAGGTCGAACACGATGATCGGTCGGGTCATGGCCTGTCCTGTGACGATTTGATTGCCGGCAGGCGATAACCGCTGCGGCCCGTTCAGGCAAGACGGCTTATCCACCGCGGGCAAGGTCCTTTGACCAGCCCGGCAAAAATGCTACGAGCGCCGAAACAAATCTCGGGACCCGGCATGGATGCGAGGCAATTGAAGGTTGAGGCCGCGCGGGCAGCGCTTGCCCATGTCACGGATGGCATGCGGCTCGGCATCGGCACCGGCACCACAGCGGACGAGTTCGTACGGCTGCTCGCCGACAAGGTCGCCACCGGCCTGACTGTCATCGGCGTTCCGACCTCGGAGCGCACCGCCGTCCTTTGCAGCGAGCTTGGTGTGCCGCTGTCGACCCTCGAGGAAACCCCCGAGCTCGACCTCACCATCGACGGCGCCGACGAGATCGATCCGGCGCTGACATTGGTCAAGGGCGGCGGCGGCGCGCTGCTGCGCGAAAAGATCGTCGCGGCGGCCTCCGCCCGCATGATCGTCATCGCCGACAGCTCCAAGATGGTCGAGATGATCGGCCGTTTTCCGCTGCCCATCGAAGTCAACCGGTTTGGCCTGCGCGCCACCGAAATTGCGGTCGGCGCGGCGGCTGCGAACCTTGGCCTTTCCGGCCCTGTTACATTGAGGATGACGGGGAGCCAGCCATTTGTTACAGACGGCGGCCATTTTATCCTCGATGCATCTTTTGGCCGCATTCCGGATACAAGAGCGCTTTCGAATGCTCTCCACGCCATTCCGGGCGTGGTCGAGCATGGTCTTTTCATCGGGCTGGCATCAACGGCCATCATAGCCGGCGGCGACGGCATCCAAACCGTCCATGCCGCCCGAAAATCAGGGAGTTTTACCGATCATGATGTTGCATAACCGGGTTGGCCGCTTTTTTGCCATTCTGGCGGCCTCGGCCGTTTTCGCGTTTTCGTCGCCTGCGTTTTCGCAGGACGTCACCGATGCGCATTTGAAGGCGGCGCGCGCCGCCGTCGCGGCGATCCATGCGACGGATACGTTCGACAGCATCCTGCCGCAAGCGGCCGCGGCACTGGAGCAGCAGCTGATTCAGAAGAACCCGGATATGCAGGAACTGATCGCCAAGACGATCAACGAGAAGGCGATGGCCTTGGCATCGCGCCGCGCCGACCTGGAAAAGGAAGCGGCGCTCGCCTATGCAAAGGTATTCTCGGAAAAGGAACTCAATGAAATCGCCGCCTTCTACAATTCCGATTCCGGCAAGAAGCTGCTCGACAACGGCCCGATCGTGACGCGCGAACTGGTGAAGGCTGCCGAGATCTGGCAGAACGGCCTGGCTCGCGATCTCGCCCAGCAGGTCGGCGAGACCCTGGGCGCGGCGGCGAATGCCAAGGCGCCGGCTGCACCTGCCGACGGTACCGCTCCGGCCGATGGCGCAGCTCCCGCGGACGCTACACGGAATTGATTGCGGACTTCCGGGCCGCCTGACCGCCACTGGACCAAAAGCCCGGCAAATCCGGGCTTTTCTTTTGATAGTCGGCAGCCTACCTGTCTCGGGGTTTGAGGGGCAAGGAGTTCAGCCATGGCCGGTTACGACTACGATCTTTTCGTCATCGGCGGCGGCTCCGGCGGGGTGAGGGCGGCGCGCGTCGCGGCCGCACTCGGCAAGCGTGTCGGCATTGCCGAGGAATACCGCTATGGCGGCACATGCGTGATCCGTGGCTGCGTGCCGAAGAAGCTCTACGTCTACGCCTCGCAATTCCCCGAGCATTTCGCCGACGCCGCCGGTTATGGCTGGACGGTGCCTGAGGCGCGTTTCGACTGGCAGACGCTGGTCGCCAACAAGGACCGCGAAATCAGCCGGCTGGAGGCCATCTACAAGAAGAACGTGCAGGGCGCCGGCGGCGAGGTCTTTCATTCGCGCGCCATCCTGGTCGATCGGCATGTGGTGCATCTTCTTGGTGAGGATCGCACCGTTACCGCCGACCAGATCCTGATCGCTACCGGCGGGCGACCGGCGCCGCATCCGGCATTGCCCGGCCATGAGCACTGCATCTTTTCCAACGAGGCCTTCGACCTCAAGGAACTGCCGAAGGCAATCATGATCGAGGGCGGCGGCTATATCGCCGTCGAATTCGCCAACATCTTTCACGGCCTCGGCGTCGACACGACGCTGGTCTACCGCGGCAAGGAGATCCTCAGCCGTTTCGACATGGACCTCAGACGTGTGCTGCACGAAACGATGGAAAAGAAGGGGATAAAAATCCTCTGCCACGCCGTGTCCGAGTGGGTCAGGAAGCGGCCTGACGGCCGGCTCGACGCGCTTGTCACCGGCGGCACGGTGCTGACGGTCGACCAGGTCATGCTCGCCATCGGCCGCATTCCCAATACCGAGAACATGGGCCTGGAAGGCGTCGGCATCGAGATGACCAAAACCGGGGCAATCCACGTCGACGAATACTCCCGCACCAACATCGACAACATCTGGGCAATCGGTGACGTCACCCATCGCGTGCAATTGACGCCGGTGGCAATCCACGAGGCGATGTGCTTCGTCGAGACCGCCTTCAAGGACAAGCCGACGGCGCCCGACCATGACACGATCGCTACCGCAGTCTTTTCGCAGCCCGAGATCGGTACGGTCGGCCTGTCGGAGGATGAGGCGGCAAAGCGCTTTTCGGATGTCGAAATCTACCGCGCCACCTTCCGGCCGATGCGGCACACACTTTCCGGCCGCGACGAAAAGATGCTGATGAAGCTGGTCGTCGACGGCGCCTCGAAAAAGGTCCTCGGCGCCCACATCCTCGGGCCGGATGCCGGCGAAATGGCGCAGCTTCTCGGCATACCGCTGAAGGCCGGCCTGACCAAGGATGATTTCGATCGCACCATGGCGGTGCATCCGACCGCCGCGGAAGAACTCGTCACCATGTACAAGCCGACTTACCGGGTGAGAGATGGTGAGCGCGTCTGACGCGACAAGAACCCATCGCGGCAACGAAATTGCCGCGATGGAAGCGCGTGAGGTTTTTTACAGCAGCGTTCCGCGCAGGATCACCAGCGCCACAGAAAAATAGATCACCAGCCCGGTGACGTCGACCAGCGTGGCGACGAACGGGGCCGATGCGCTGGCCGGGTCGAAGCCGATGCGCTTCAGGGCGAACGGCAGCATCGATCCAGACAGCGAGCCGAAGGTGACGATGCCAACCAGCGTGGCGCCGATCGTCATTGCGATCAGCGGCCAGTGCGGGCCGTAGTCGTAGAAGCCGAGATACTGCCAGAGCGCGATGCGGCAGACGCCGACTACGCCAAGGATCGAGCCAAGCACCAGGCCGGTGGGCAGCTCGCGCAATGCCACCCGCCACCAGTCGCCAAGGCCGATCTCGCGCAGCGCCAGCGCCCGGATGACGAGCGAGGTCGCCTGCGAGCCGGAATTGCCGCCGGAGCTCATGATCAATGGAATAAATAGCGTCAGCACGATCGCCTTTTCCAGCTCGCCCTCGTAACTCTGCATAGCGTTTGCGGTCAGCATCTCGCTGACAAACAGCGCGCACAGCCAGCCGGCGCGTTTCTGGATCATCGCCAGAAAGCCCATCTTCATATAGGGCTCGTCGAGAGCCTCCATGCCGCCGAAACGATGCACATCCTCCGTCGTTTCCTCGATCATCGTGTCGATAATATCGTCGATGGTAACGATGCCGAGGAGCTTGCCGTTGTCCACTACCGGAACGGCGAGCAGATCATATTTCGAGATCAGCTGAGCAACCTTTTCACTATCGGTCAGCGGTGAGACGGTGATAGGCGCACGATCCGGCGCGATTGCCATGATCAGCTCGTCGGGCCCGCCAGCGATCAGCCGGCGCAGGCTGGTCGAGCGCAACAGGACATGCGTTTGCGGATCAACGATGTAGATCGCGTAGACGGTTTCGCGCGTCCGCTCCACCTTGCGGATATAATCCAGCGTGCGGGCTACGCTCCAGTCCGGCGGCACGCTGACATATTCGGTCGTCATGAGCGAGGCGGCGCTGCCCTCGGGGTAGCCGAGAATAGCAAGCAGCGTCGCGCGCAGCGGTGGCGCCAGGCCACCAAGCAGTTCGGAACGAGCCGGCTCGTTCAGATCGCGCAGTATGTCGGCGGCGCGGTCGACCGACATGGCGGCAAGCAGTCTGCCTGCCTTGATGCGGGGCAGCGCCTCGACCAGTTCGAATGCGCCGTCGAGTTCAGGCTGGTCGAAGATCTCGACCAGCCGCCCGAACGGCACTTCGCAAAGCAGCTCCGATGCCGTCTCGCGGGGCTCCTGGTTCAAGGCCTCGACGATGTCGGCGACGTGGTCGTTGGCAAGTACGCGAGCGATGGCGATGGCATCGCCGCCCGCGACAGGGGAAAACTCGTTCATGGCTCACTCCTTGCCGTCCGGCAGGACGTGAGCCTGTCAGGTCACGTCAAGCGGACGGCGGTTGCGTTCGACTGTGACTGTCGCCAGGCATGGCGCGGTGACCTTTCTGCTCGCGGGTTCGAGTTGAGATTCTGCAAGCCGGCGCAACATAGGAGCGCGCCTTGCCGAGTCAATCGCGAGAGCGGGTTAAAGCGGCGGCAAACCGACTGGATCGCGAGACTGTGATCGGGCGACGTGGCAGGCTGGCTGGATGCCGGCAGTGGTGCGCGCGGCTATCTCTGCTTCAGCCGGCGGGGAAAGCGCAGCCACTTGTCCTCGGCCGGCCGCGTCGGCTGCGTGAGGATGGTGGTGAGCTCTACCGGCAAGCTCGGAACCAGCGGCTTCTTGGTGGCGACGCCGTCGGCGATCGCAACCACGCTGTGGTAGAATTCGGTGCCCGCGAGCGATCTCGGCGGCGTCGCCTCATGCATGATCGAGATCACAGTTGCATCAGGGCAATTGTCCTTGATCGCCTGGTGGAAGGCGATCCGTCCATCGGGGTCGAGCGCGCCGGTGGCTTCATCGAGGAACAGCAATCCCGGCTGCTGCAGCACGATACGGGCGACAACAAGCTTCTGTTTCTGCCCACCCGAGAGAACCTGATCCCAGATCTTTCCTTCACGACTCTCATCGGCCAAATGCTCGATGAAATCGCCGAGGCCGGCCTTGTGCAGGGCGGATGCGACCTGCAGGTCGGCGTAATCATGCTCGGAACCGGGCAGGCAGACCAGTTGCTTCAACGAGACCTGCTGCAGCTTCACCTCCTGGGCGGCGTAGAAACTCCTGACCCCTTCCGGGAAGACGATGGTACCGCGGCCATAAGGCCACAGCCCGTTGATCGCCTTGATCAGCGAGGTCTTGCCGCAGCCGGATTCGCCCTTGAGGAAAGTCCACTCGCCACGCCGGAAGCGCAAATTTGCAGCACTCAGGAAGGGCGTTGCGTCCTCGCCCTGATGCGCCAGTTCGAGCTTCTGGATGGTCAGGCCGAAAACCGGGTTTTGGCGGTCGTAGCGAAAATCGGAGCGGCCGGTCTGCTGATAAAATTCCTGCGGGTGCTGGACGTTTTCGATCGCCTGCGCCAATTCAATGACGCGCAAGCTGTTGGCGCGCAACGTGGCAAGACTTGGCATGACATGGATGAACCACGAACATTTGCTGATCAGCGCGTTGACCTGTTCGGAACCTGTTATGTAACCCTTGAGGTCGAGGCCGTTATGGATGAACGGCACAAGGCCAGGCCCGAAGGCGACAATTTTGGCACCGACAAAGTTATAGACCGATTCGAATCCCGAATAGATGGTGTTGACGATGTTGAACTTCGACCAAGTCCTATCGATGTCGAGATAGAGCTGGCTATGTATCGTCTTCTGCACGACTTCGCCTTGCGAGGCCGCCACATGAAAGCTGCGGCGCAATAACGTGATCAGTTCGCCCCGATAGCTGCCTTCAGCCTTCTGCATCCTGATGTTGAGCCACTCCAGCATTCCGCCGATTTTGACTGCGATCCAGGTGTTGAACGGCACGTAGAGAGCGACCGCCAGCAGAGCAAGCACGACACTCCCGTAGCTGCCGAGGAACTCGAGTCCTTTTACCTCCACAGAATTTGCCAACAAAGCTCCACCGACAAAGTAGAGCGAGGTAAAGACACTGAATACTCCCATGGCAAGCCCAATAGCGCCGCCTGTCATGTCCTTGATCGATTCCTGCACGCGCTGGTCGATGTTGTCGGGCGCTGCCGTGCCGGACGAGCCATGCTGGGCGTGGTAGTGTGAATGGTTGGGGTCGAGTAGCGCCGCATTGAAGCGGCTATCTAGCCAGCCGCGCCATTTGCGATGCAATGTCGCCGATACAAACTTGCATGTACTGGTAATGCCCATGTCCTTGAGCACAACCAGCAGCACGAGCAGGCCGGCATTGGTCAGCAGCGTTTTGAGCGGCGTGGTATTCGCGGCGTCGTGAAAAAAAGCGATTGAGGTATATAGTTCAGCCGCCGCCACGGTAAACCAGACGTCGGCTTTGCTGGAGAGCCCTGTCAGCAAGCCTATTACCAAGGTGAGCGTCCAGGCTTCCACCCACCGGTCCGAGAACCAGTAGGCCCGCATCAGTCCCCAGAAGCTGCGCATCGACGATACGGGCGTCAGGGGCGACGGCCTTGCGGCACCGCGGAGCCATTTTTCCGATATTGAATGTCGCGTTGGTCTATCGACCCGAATCACTATCCCGCCCAAACGATTTTTCTTTTGTTACGGACAGTAACACCAATTGATCATTTTCCATTAGCTTTTCACCAGTCGCAGGTGGCTTAGCTTGCCGGCCGTTGCAGTGGAGCAACAGAATGAATGATCACGGCGCTGTGCCGTCACGTTTCGAGGGGCGGAATACCAACGCAATTTCAAATAGTTACTTGCCTACGCCCGAGCAAGTAGAGATCTTCCCCAAGGGAAGGTCTTCACACAGCTTTGTGAACATAGAAGCGCCTTCCAGCGGCCGATCTTCACAGCCTGAACCGCCTTCACGGCCAGTCCGGCCTCGTCGGCGGCCAGGACGTGACCGTATGATTCGTGTTTGAAGCCGCCTTGTCAGGAACCCGTAATCGGCCAAGCAATGACTTTGCCGACACAGTCCAGGATGCGGATCAATATCAATTGGCCCGTGCTTTTTTAAAAGCGCGCCCAAACCTCGTTTGACAAAGATGCGCTTCGGATCGAACCTGCCGGACGCATCCAGGTTTGAACCGGGGGGAAGTTCTTCATGCTTGCACGGACATTGTTTGCGGCGATGCTCGCAACGTTCGCCTGGCTGCCGCAAACATATGCCGGCAGCCAGGCCGTTCCCGCAAACGCCGAGGGACAGATCGAGTTCAACACGCCGTCCGGCAATATTGGCTGCATCTACACACCGAAGGGCGGCACCAGCACCTACGAGCCGCAGGATGGCGGACCGGAACTGAGTTGTTCGCGCGTCGAGCCCAGCTACGTCACGATCATCCTCGGCCCGAAAGGCCCGGCGACGCTGATCAAGAATCCGGGCGAGCAAGGCTGCTGCGGCGGCGTCACCAGGCTGGCCTACGGCAACAGGTGGAGCAAGGGGCCATTTTCCTGCCAGTCATCCACCAAGGGATTGACCTGCACCGGCAAGCATGGCCATGGCTTTTTCGTCAGCAAGGCCAAGGTGACCGTGAAATAGTCCGACTCAGTTCGCTGTTTCCAGTTCGCCGCGTGCCTTGGCCGCGGCGACCTGGCGGAGTGCATCGGCGAGCGTATCGGCGTCCTGGGCACCCATCACCGCATATTTGCCTTCAAGCAGAAAGCACGGCACACCCGATATGCCCATGCGCGAAGCGGTGGCGATTTCGGTGCGCACGGCCTCTACATCGGCGTCGGTCGGCAGAAGCGTTTCGACCACGGACGCATCCATGCCGGCCTCGCGGGCGGCTTCGATCAGCACGGCATGATCGCCGAGATTGGCGCCTTCCTCGAAATTCAGCTGGAACAGCCGGCGCACCAGCCGGTTCTGAATGGCCTCGCCGGCCGTGCCGGCCCAGCGAATGAGACGGTGCGCATCCAGCGTATTGGGCGCGACCTTGATGGCGTCGAATGCGAAGGAGATGCCTTCAGCCTCGCCCAGCGGTTCGATCCGGGCATGGATTTCGCGGATGCGTTGCTCGCTGCCGAATTTCGCCACCATATAGTCGCGGCGGTTCTTGCCTTCGGGCGGGATTGTTGGGTCGAGTTGGAAGGGCCGCCAGCGTATGTGAACGTCGATATTGACGGCGGCAATCGCCTTGTCGAGCCGTTTCTGGCCGATAAAGCACCAGGGACACACGACGTCGGAGACCACATCGACGGTAATCGAGCTCTCGTCGTTCATCTTGATCTCCTGTTGTGAAGAGGTCACTTCGGTTTGCGCCACCAGGTCGGCAACTGATAACCGTATATGGGCGTCTTTTGCGGATGTTCCAGATAGTTCCAATAAGCGAGCCATTGCTGGTTGTTGTGCTGCGTCGGCACCATGTAATTGCCGGAGATCAGCAGCCGGTCGAGAACGCGGACGGCCGCTACATAGTCCTCCTTCGAACGAGCTCTCAGCATCGCCTCGATCGCCGCATCCACTGCGGGGTCGGCGACACCCGCCAGGTTGAACGAGCCTTCGGCCTTGGCGGCAGCGGATCCCCAGCGCCCGGTTTGCTCGATACCGGGCGACAGCGAGTTGTTGAAACCGGTCGAGCCGACCAGCACCTCGAAATCGAAACGCTGCTTGCGCGACTGGATCTGATCACCGTCGAGGCTGCGGATGCCGACATCGATGCCGAGCTTCTCAAGGGTGCGCTGATAGATAGCGGCAAGTCGCTCTTCGTCCTGCGAGGCGGTCAGGATCTCGAAACCGAACGGCTTTCCCTCGGGATCGAGCATCGCGCCGTCCTGCACCGTATAGCCCGCGCTCTTCAGCAGCTCGAATGCCGCCTTCAGCACCTTGCGGTCCTGGCCGGAGCCGTCGGTAGCGGGCGGCCTGTAGGTGCCGTCCATGACATCTGCGGGCACTCGGCCGGGGTAGGGGGCCAGCAGGGCCTTTTCCTTTTCGCTGGCCGGGTGGCCGAGCGCGGACAGCTCGGAATTCTGCCAAAAGCTCATCGTGCGCGTGTATTTGCCGCCGAACAGATTCCTGTTGGCCCATTCGAAATCGTAGAGCATGCCGAGCGCGCGCCGCACGACCGGATTGGAAAATTTCGGCAGCCGCGTGTTGAACAGGAAACCGTTGACCACCGGCGGAATGCCGGTATCGAAAGTTTCGGCGATGACCTCGCCCCTGTGGAAGGCCGGAAAATCGAGATCGCGCTCGCGTTTGACCGGGTCGCTGTCGTCGTCGATGGCGCAGATGCCTTTCTTGAACGCTTCCTGCTTGGCGTTGGCGTTGAGGAAATATTCGATGGTGATCTGGTCGTAATTGTCGAAGCCGCGCTTGGACGGCACGTCCTTGCCCCAATAGTCCGGATTGCGCTTGAACACGATGCGCTGACCGGGCACGACTTGCGCCACCGTGTAAGGCCCGCTGCCGATCACCGGCTTTAGCGTCGTCCTGTCGAAGGTGTCCTTGTTGAAGGCGTGTTTCGGGATGATCGGCGTCAGCGCAATGATCAAAGGAAATTCGCGGTCGGCCTTGTCGTTGAAGGTGAAGCGCACACTGCGGTCGCCGGTCTTTTCGAGCTTGGCAATCGCTTTCATTCGCTGGCTGTAAGGTGGGCGGCCCTTCTCGGTGAAGACGTCATAGGTAAACAACACGTCTTCCGGCGTCACCGGCTCGCCGTCCGACCATTTGGCGTTGGGATCGAGGTGGAATTCGATGCTCTTGCGCTCGGGATCCATGTCGGCGGTATCGGCGAGCAGGCCGTAGAGACTGAAGGCCTCGTCGTAGTTGCGCTGCATCAACGGCTCGAAGACAAGATTGCCAAAGGCTTGATCCATCATGCCGCGCGCGGTGGTGCGCAGGCTTCTCAGGATGAACGGATTGAGATTCTCGAAGCTGCCGACGACGCAATAGGTAATGCTGCCGCCTTTCGGCGCGTCGGGATTGACGTAATTGAAATGATCATAGTCGGCCGGCAGCGCCGGCTCGCCCTGCATGGCAAGCGCGTGCTTCGGTTCCGACAGAGCCGGCTGCAGGGAAAGGCCGACAAACAAGATTGCGGCGATCAGCCAAACGACAACGCGGCCCATGACCGTCTCCTTCCCGATTCGATGCGCAGCATACATGAGCCGGTCGTGCACCGGCCAACCCCTTGAGCCTATCCCTTGGCCAAGATTCGCGAGACCCGGGCTGGATTCGGCACCGCTTGCAGTGTAACACGCCGTCCGAAGTCATTCTGTTGCCTCATTTCGGCAACAGGTAGCTGGACCACACGGCATCAAACAAGCCGGTTCCGGGATCATTTGAGAGGAATGCACGACATGACGAGCCTGAACAGCAACGCGCACCGCCTGTCGGTCATGGCCGCTGGCGTGGTCGGCATTCTGGGCGCCGGGATTCCCGCTGCTTCCGCGCAGCAGCAACAGCAGATTCCGCAAGGCTGGTTCAAGGCCTGCACCAAGCAGGAAGACGTCGACATCTGCAATGTCCAGAACATCACCACCGCTGGCAACGGCCAGCTCATCACCGGCGTCAGCCTGATCGAATTGAAGGGCAAGGTGAACCGCAAGGTGTTCCAGGTGACGGTTCCGACCGGCCGTCTCGTTCCTCCCGGCATCGGCCTCCAGATCGACGGCGGCAAGGCGCAGAAGCTCGACTATGTGATTTGTTTTCCGGATCGCTGCGTGGCGGAAGTGCCGCTGAGCGATCAGCTTGTCGCATCCTTCAAAAAGGGATCGGCGCTGACGCTCACCTCGGTCAATTTCCAGAACCAGCCGAACCCGATCAAGATTGCGCTGACCGGCTTCAGCGGCGCCTTCGACGGCCCGCCGCTGCAGCAGTCGGACATCGAGGACCGGCAGAAGAAGCTCCAGGAGTTCGTCGCCAAGAACAATCAGGACTTTGCCAAGAAGCTCAAGGAAGAGCAGGAAAAGGCGAAGGCCGCCAACTGATCGACGGGTTTCGGACGAATAAAAAAGCGGGTTCATGCCCCGCTTTTTTCGTTTGGACCGGCTGTTTGTCGGGTCCAGCCATGTCTCAGGCCAGCCAGATTCCGACTAAGTCAATGTCTCAATTGGTGCTTCGGCTCGTAGCGCCCGTCCGGCTTCTTGTCGAACATTTCACCAATCTGCGGATGCCGGACCGGTTCGCCCGACCGGTCCTCGAGTAAATTCTGCTCGGACACATAGGCGATGTATTCCGTTTCGGAATTCTCGGCGAGCAGATGATAGAAAGGCTGGTCCTTGCGCGGCCGCACGTCAGCGGGGATCGCCTCGTACCATTCGTCAGTATTGGCGAATTGCGGATCGACGTCGAAAATGACGCCGCGGAACGGAAACAGCCGGTGCCGAACCACCTGTCCGATCGAGAATTTGGCTGTCTTCATCGCACTCACCACTTGAACTTCTTGAACGCCACGCATCTCGGAACACGCAAGGAACGCTCCAGGACTTTAGATTCTTACGCACCGGTCCGGCAAAGATTGGCCCAGACCTTAAGGTCGACATCGTCATTATTTGGCGCAGACGCGGCGTCAATTCAATCCCGATCCCCTTGATGCCGGGTTGAGCATCGCGAGATGCGGATCAAGGGCGGTGGCCAAGATCGCTATCGCTCAGCCGGTTTTCGAAATCCGCCAAAAAACGCCGCAAAACCGCTGCCGGGTCGAAGACCCTCGCGCATGAAAAACGCCCGTAACGGCGCAAACCCCTCAAGCGCGCCCAGGCCAGCGCTGCGCACCAGCTGGGCCGGCAGCATGTCGGAAAGCAGCGACATGTTGAGCAGGTTGACCGCGCTGCTGCGCGCCAGAATGTCCGGCCGCCGCTTGAAATCATAGGCTGCAAGCGCCTTGGCGGCGCCCGGGTCCGAGCGGTTTCTGCTTGCGGCACCAATCAGGTCGTCGATGTCCCGGATGCCGAGATTGAGGCCTTGCGCGCCAATTGGGGGAAACACGTGGGCGGCTTCACCGACAAGTGCCACGCGGCGATGCGCAAACCGCCACGGGCTCACCGCTGAAAGTGGGTAGACCTGCCGGCCGGGCTCAACCGACACGCGGCCCAACATCGATTGCATTCGCTGTTCGACCCGCGTCGAAAGCTCGGCGTCGTCGAGTGCTGCAAGGTCCTTGGCGATATCGGGTTCGAGCACCCAGACAAGGCTGGACCGGTTGCCGGGCAGGGGAACCTGTGTGAACGGACCGGTCTCGGTGTGGAATTCGGTCGAGGTGAAGGCATGGTCGCTGCGGTGACCGAAATTGAGCACCAACGCCGCCTGCGGATAGGATCGGATCGAGGTGCGGATGCCGGCTGCCTCGCGGGCCGGCGACTGACGGCCATCGGCGGCAACTGCCAACGATGCCTCAACCTCGCTGCCGTCGGCGAGAACGGCATGGGCATGGTCGGCATCGAGGCGCCATGCCTCCACCAACGACTTTCGCCATTCGATGCCCGAATGCGCGACAGCCTCGGCTAGCATGCGGTTGAGAACGCTGTTGGGCAAGTTCAGCCCGAATTGCTCTTCGTTGATCTCGCTGGCGCGAAAGGTCACTGTCGGGCTGCGGATCAGCCGGTTGGTTGCGTCAACGATACGCATCACCTTGAGCGGCGCTGCGTGCGGCCTGATTCCGTCGAAGATCCCTAGCCGTTCGAACATCTTCAGGGCAGGGTTCATCAAGGCTGTCGTCCGGCCGTCGGGGCCGGCGGCGTCGGGTCCGACGAGCGTCACGGGAAAACCCGCCTCGGTAAAGCCAAGCGCCGCGATCAGCCCCGCAGGGCCGCTGCCAGCGACCAGTATCCGTGCTGTTTCCCGATGGTTCAAATTCGGCTTCCGGATTGCGAGGTGAGGCCCGTCCGGCCTGCTGGTCCATATAGGTCAGGTGATGCGGCTTGATCAACGCGGCGATTCGGCCCATTCGGTTGCCATGACCGGCCGACAAGACGATTTCAGCCACCTCGACGGCACCGGCCGCGCGATGGCGAGCGTTGCATGCAGCCCTCGACTGACGGTGGGCGTCATTGCCGGCATGGGCATCGCCGTTGCCTGGCTCCTTCTCGGCGCAATGGCAGTTCGGGGGGCGGTGAGCCGGCTCCCGGGCGCCGATGTACCCGGCGACGCCGTGCTGGAATACCTGCCGCAACTGCCGCTGCCGGATTTCCTTGCGCGTTTCTTCGCCCTTTGGCTTGCGCCGGCGCCGCTTCGCGCAAGCGTAGGCGCGCAAGGCGGGGCACTCACCGCGATGTGGCTGTTGATGGCCATCGCGACCATGCTGCCCTCCGCGGCGCCGATGATCCGCACCTATTGCGAGATCGCAGATACCGCCCGGATCAAGGGGGAACCCGTTGCCCATCCGCTGATCCTGATCGCTGGATATTTGAGCGTCTGGCTTGCCGCCTCGGCAATATTCGCTGCCCTGACGCTCGCAGTCCATGCATTCGTGTCATCCGGGCAGATGCTCGATCCGCTGCTTGGAATTGCCGGAGCAGCCGCGCTGTCGATCGCTGGTCTCTATCAGTTCAGCTGGCTGAAGGAAGCCTGTCTGGAGAAGTGCAGAAATCCGTTCTCGGTCCTGTTCGCCAACTGGAGCGCCAGGCCCATTCGCATTTTCCGGTTCGGTATAGAGAAGGGCCTGTGGTGCCTTGGATGCTGCTGGGCGCTGATGCTGGTAATGTTTGCCGTCGGTGTGATGAACGTGTTCTGGATGGCGCTGATCGGCTTGTTTAGCCTGGTCGAAAAACAGACGGCAGGCAATCTGCCGACGCGGTTGGGCGGTGCGATACTGCTTGTCTGGGCAGCCGCGCTACTAGTAGTCTCGGCATGAGGGGGAGAATTCGATGACAGATCAAAACTGGGCAATGAAGGGAGAGCTCATACTTTCCTGCAATTGCACGGTTTTTTGCCCTTGCGTTCTGTCGCTCGGCAATCATCCGCCTACGGAAGGCTATTGCCAAACCTGGGCGGGGTTCCGGATCGATGCCGGCCATTTCGGCGAGGTCGACCTGTCCGGCCTCAATCTTGGGCTGGTCATGGAAATCCCCGGTTATATGAGCCGCGGCAACTGGACGGCGGGCCTGTTCATCGACAAGCGCGCCTCGGTTTACGCTGTGAAGGGACTGACGAAGATATTCACCGGCAAGGCCGGTGGAACCACATCGCTGCTCTCCATCCTGGTCGGACAGTTCCTCGGTGCCGAGCAGGTGCCGATCACCTACGAGACGCGTGAGAAAACACGCATCTTTCAGATACCGAAGATCATCGATGGTGCGGTGACGCCAATTACCGGCAAGGATCGCGACAAGGATACGGTCATCAGCAATTCGGAATACTGGATTGCGCCGGAAATCATCGTCGCCAAATCCGACAAGAGCAAAATGCGGGCCTTTGGCCGCAACTGGAACTTTGCTGGCCGTTCGGCCGAAATCTGCAAGCTGGACTGGCGGGGCCCGTGAGCAAGAAGACGACGGCCAGGAAAATCGCCGACCGGATTCCGCGGCCGAAGAAGAAAGTCACATGGCCTCAGGCGCGGGCGTTCTCGGTCCATCTCTTGACCGCGTCGGGCTCATTCCTGGCGTTTCTGTCGCTAGTGGCAGCAAGCGAGCAGCGCTGGACGGCGATGTTCTGGTGGCTGGGGCTGGCGCTTTTCGTCGACGGCATCGACGGGCCGATCGCCAGGAAGCTCGATGTCAAGGAAATCCTGCCGACTTGGTCGGGCGAACTGCTCGACAACATCATCGACTACGTGACCTACGTGTTGATTCCGGCCTTTGCGCTCTATCAGCGCGGCTTCATGGGCGAGCGCCTGTCGTTCCTGTCGGCGGCGATCATCGTGGTGTCGAGCGCAATCTACTATGCCGATACCGGCATGAAGACGAAGGAGAATTTCTTCAAGGGCTTTCCGGTCGTCTGGAACATGGTGGTGTTCACGCTGTTCGTCATCGAGCCCGGACAATGGGTTTCTTTCGCCGTGGTCGTGGTGGCCGGCATTCTCACCTTCGTGCCGATCAATTTCATCCATCCGGTGCGGGTGAAGCGGCTGCGGCCAATCAATCTCGGTATGACGCTGCTTTGGTGCGCTTTCGGCGCGCTGGCGCTGGCGCAGGCCGCACTTGCCTCCTTCTACGACCAGATCGGCGTGCTGGGCGAGCAGGTCAGCGATTTCATCAAGATCGGGATTACGGTCACCGGGCTTTACCTCGCTTGCATCGGCGCTATCATGCAGTTCTTCCCAAATCTCGGCGCCAAGCCGGATAAGAAAGCCTGATCCCAAGAGAGCCAGAAAATGTCCAAAGCGATCCGCATCCATGCCCATGGCGGCCCCGAGGTCCTGACCTATGAGGATGCCGATCCCGGGCAGCCGGGCTCGGGACAGATCCTGGTCAAGCATACCGCGATCGGTCTCAATTTCATCGACGTCTATTATCGCTCTGGCCTTTATCCGCCGCAGGGCGGATTTCCGCTGATCCCTGGCGGCGAGGCGGCCGGCGTGGTCTTGGATGTCGGCTCGGATGTCGACTGGCTCAAACCCGGCGATCGCATCGCCTACGCCGTGACGACCGGCGCCTATGCCGGGCAGCGCGTGATCGCCGCCGACCGCGTGGTGAAGGTGCCGGACGGCATCAGTGACGAACAGGCCGCAGCCATGATGCTAAAGGGCATGACCGCCGAATATCTGTTGCGCCGTACATTCAAGGTGAAAGCCGGCGACACGATCCTGTTTCATGCGGCGGCCGGCGGTGTCGGGCTGATCCTCGGCCAATGGGCCAAGCATCTTGGCGCGACAGTGATCGGCACGGCGAGTTCCACCGACAAGATCGAGCTCGCCAAGGCGCATGGCTTCGACCACGTGATCAACTATCGCGAACAGGATTTCGTGGCCGGCGTTGCCGCTATCACCGGTGGCGAGAAATGCGACGTTGTCTACGATTCAGTCGGCAACGACACATTTCCAGCCTCGCTCGATTGCCTGCGGCCGCTCGGCACTTTCGTCAGCTTCGGTCAATCGTCTGGGCCGATCCCGCCCTTCAGCATCTCGTTGCTGGCGCAGAAGGGCTCGCTGTTCGCAACGCGGCCGACACTGTTCGTCTATAATGCCAGGCGCGAAGACCTCGAGGTTTCCGCCGCTGCCTTGTTCGACGTGGTGCTCAGCGGCGCCGTCAAGATCAAGATAAACCAGCGTTACGCGCTCAGCGAGGCCGGCAAAGCGCATTCCGATCTCGAAGGGCGCCGGACCACCGGGACAACAATACTTATCCCTTAGGTGCCCGCCGTTTCGGGCCGCCGACGCCGGCGTTCTTGCGAACTGCTCTTTACCGCTTGAGTTTCCGCTGAAATTCTTGAAGCTCTTTCAAGTCGTGAGGCGCTTACCGTAGAGAGCAGCCCGCGCATACGATGCTTGCGGGAACACAGAACATGTCTGGCAAACCAGATGGAGGCACCGTGAGTGCAGATCAGGACGGCGCAAACCTGCTTGAGGTTCGCGGCCTCACAAAGATATTCGGCACGTTGACGGCGTGCGACCATGTCGATCTCAACATCGCCAAGGGCGAGATCCATGCGTTGCTTGGCGAGAACGGCGCTGGCAAGTCGACCCTGGTGAAAATGCTATTTGGATCGCTGGAACCGAATTCCGGCGAGATTTTCTGGAATGGCCAGGCGGTCAGGATCACCAGCCCCGGCACCGCAAAAAAGCTCGGCATCGGCATGGTTTTCCAGCATTTTTCCCTGTTCGAAGCGCTGACGGCGGCGGAGAACATCGCGCTGTCGCTGGATGACGGCTCGCCGATCAGTACGATCGCGGCCAAGGCGAGGGCGCTCTCCTACAGTTACGGCCTGCCTCTCGATCCGCTATCGCTGGTCGGTGATCTGTCGGTCGGCGAGCGTCAGCGCATCGAAATCATCCGCTGCCTGCTGCAGACGCCGCAACTTATCATCCTCGACGAACCAACTTCGGTGCTGACGCCGCAGGAGGCCGATAAGTTGTTCGAGACGCTCGAACGGCTGCGTTCGGAAGGAAAGTCCATCCTCTACATTTCGCACCGGCTGGAAGAGGTCAAACGGATCTGCGACCGCGCCACCGTGCTGCGTCACGGCAAGGTGGTCGGCCATTGCAATCCGCGCCAGGAAACCGCGTCTTCGTTGGCGCGGATGATGGTCGGCAACGAGGTGCTGGCCGTGGTGCGGGCGCCGGCCGAGGGTATCGAGACCGCGCCGGTGCTGCTTCAAATCCGCGAACTCACCCGCAAGCCGGCGACCCCGTTCTCGATCCCGCTCAGGAACATCAATCTCGAGGTCCGCGCCGGCGAGGTGATCGGCATTGCCGGTGTGGCCGGCAACGGCCAGGGCGAATTCTTCGAATCCGTTTCCGGCGAGGTGCTGCAGCAGGATGCCGGCTCGGTCCGCATCCGCGGCAAGGATGCCGGTGGCCTCACCATCACCGGCAGGCGTCTGATGGGCGCTGCCTTCGTCCCGGAAGAGCGGCTCGGCCATGGCGCAGCACCGCGCATGAAGCTTTCGGAGAACCTGCTTCTGTCGCGCCACGCCACCGATGGCAAGATGTTTGTCGGCACCGGTGGAATGGTCAAAGGCGATGCGATCCATACCGCTGCCCAGCGCATCATAAAGGCAATGGACGTGCGCAAGAGCGCGCCGGATCCGGAGGCAGCGGCTCTTTCGGGCGGCAATCTGCAGAAATTCATCGTTGGCCGCGAACTCGACCGCCGGCCAAGCGTCTTGGTGGTCAATCAGCCGACCTGGGGGGTCGACGCGGGTGCGGCGGCCCACATCCGCCAGGCGCTGATCGAACTGGCGCGCAGCGGCTCGGCGGTGCTGGTGATTAGCCAGGACCTCGACGAGCTGTTCGAGATTTCCGATGCGATCACGGTCATGCACAATGGCGAATTGTCGAAGCCGCTACCGATAGCTGAAGCGACATTCGAGAAAATCGGGCTGCTGATGGGCGGCGCCGAACCCGGTCATGCCGAACATACGCTGGAGACGGCCTGATGCGCCTCGAACTTGTAAAACGCCCGCAGCGCTCGATGCTGTTTTCGGCACTCTCGCCTTTCATCGCTTTCGTTTTGACGATCATTGCCGGTGCCATCATGTTCGCGCTGCTCGGCGTCAACCCGTTGACCGCGTTCCGCATCTACTTCATCGAACCGATCAGCCAGGTCTGGCAGTTGCATGAGCTGGCGATCAAGGCCGCCCCCCTGATCCTGATCGCGGTCGGACTGTCGGTCTGCTACAAGGCCAACATCTGGAACATCGGCGCCGAAGGCCAGTTCATCCTGGGCGGCATTGTCGGCTCGATCATCCCCGTGCTGTTTCCGCAGTTCGAAGGCCCATTGGTGCTGCCGCTGATGCTTCTGCTCGGCATGGTCGGTGGGGCCGCCTATGCTGCAATCCCGGCACTGCTGAAGACGCGCTTCAACACCAACGAGATCCTGACCAGCCTGATGCTGGTCTATGTCGCCCAGCTCTTCCTCGATTGGCTCGTACGCGGGCCGTGGCGCGATCCGCAGGGCCACGGTTTCCCGCAGACCATCCAGTTCAACGACTCGGCCATACTGCCGGAACTCCTCCCGGAATCCGGCCGGGCAAACTGGGGATTTGTCTTCGCGCTGATCGCGGCGATACTGATCTGGATCCTGATGAGCCGTATGTTGAAAGGCTTCGAGGTCCGCGTGCTCGGCTCAAGCCCGAGGGCAGGGCGCTTCGCCGGGTTTGGCCTTAACCGCATGGTCTTCTTTGCCTTCCTGCTGTCGGGCGCACTGGCCGGACTTGCAGGGATTTCGGAGGTCTCGGGAGCCATCGGACAATTGCAGCCGGTGATCTCGCCCGGCTACGGATTTACCGCTATCATCGTGGCATTTCTCGGCCGGCTCAATCCGCTCGGCATCGTCGCCGCAGGCCTTGTGCTGGCGCTGACCTATCTGGGCGGCGAGGCAGTGCAAAGCGCGCTCGGCATCTCCGACAAGGTGGCGCGCGTGTTCCAGGGCATGCTTTTGTTCTTCGTGCTCGGCTGCGACACGCTCATCCATTACCGCATTCGCCTGACCGGCTTTTCCGCGCCGAAGCTCGAGGCAGCGCCGAAGCTGGAGGAAGCCCGCTGATGGACATCACCGTCAACATCCTCTTGACCATCGCGACGGCGGCGACGCCGCTGCTGATCGCGGCGATCGGCGAACTGGTGGTCGAACGTTCGGGTGTGCTCAATCTCGGCGTCGAAGGAATGATGATCATGGGTGCCGTCGGCGGTTTCGGCGCCGGCTATCTCACCGGCTCGCCTTGGATAGGGCTGTTGGCGGCAATCACCATGGGGGCGGTGTTCTCTCTGCTGTTCGCCGTCATGACGCTGTCGCTGGCCACCAATCAGGTGGCCACCGGCCTGTCGCTGACACTGCTCGGCCTCGGCCTTTCCGGCATGATGGGAACGAATTTTGTCGGCCAGCCCGGCGAAAGGCTGCCAAACCTCGATATTCCCGGCCTGACCGCAATCCCGGTCGTTGGCAGGCTGCTGTTCGGCCAGGATCCAATCTTCTACATCTCGATCGCGCTGACCGCCGCCGTCATGTGGTTCCTGTTCAAGACCCGCACCGGGCTCACGCTGCGCTCGATCGGCGACAGCCATGCATCCGCCCATGCGCTTGGCATCCACGTCATCCGCTACCGCTATCTCTCAGTGATTTTCGGCGGCGCTTGTGCCGGCCTCGCCGGCGGTCACCTATCGCTGGTCTACACACCGCAATGGGTGGAGAACATGACCGCCGGCCGCGGCTGGATCGCGCTGGCTCTGGTCGTCTTCGCCTCCTGGCGGCCATGGCGGGTGCTGGCCGGCGCCTATATTTTCGGCGCGATCTGGGTTGGCCAGCTTCACGTCCAAGCCATAAATCTGCAGGACTTCGTCGACGCGCCCTGGTTGCTCTACAAGTTAATTGCGTTCTTAAAATCGTTTCCCTCGCAACTGCTTTCTTCGCTGCCCTATCTGGCAACCGTCGTGGTTCTCGTTCTAATCTCGCGCAACAAGCGTTTGACGATGATGAACACGCCGGCCTCCTTGGGCCAGCCATTCGTTCCGGATCGTTGACAACAAAAAGACGGAAGCTCCAAGGCTTAACTCAGAGAGGTAACACAATGAAAAAACTGCTTATTGCCGTGATGGCGACGACGGCCGCATTGTCGCTGGCGGCATCAGCCGAGGCGGCGGACAAGCTGAAGGCGTGCTGGGTCTACACCGGCCCGATCGGCGATTTCGGCTACTCCTACCAACACGACCAAGGCCGCCTCGAGGTGGAAAAGGCACTCGGCGACAAGGTCGAGACCGCCTATCTCGAAAACGTCTCCGAAGGCCCCGATGCCGACCGCGCATTCGAGCGCCTGGCGCGCGAGGGATGCAAGATCATTTTCGGCACGTCCTTCGGCTTCATGGACCCGGAAGTGAAGATCGCCAAGAAATTCCCCAAGGTGATGTTCGAGCACGCCACCGGCTACAAGACGGCCGAAAATCTCGGCATCTACAATGCGCGTTTCTACGAAGGCCGCTACGTGCTTGGCCAGATCGCCGCCAAGCAATCGAAGTCGGGCGTCGCCGGCTACATCGTTTCCTTCCCGATCCCGGAAGTGGTGATGGGCATAAATTCCTTTATGCTCGGCGCACAGTCGATCAACCCGAACTTCAAGGCGAAGATCGTGTGGGTGAACTCCTGGTTCGATCCGGGCAAGGAGGCCGATGCTGCCAAGGCATTGTTCGATCAGGGCGCCGATATCATCGTCCAGCACACCGACTCGACCGCTGCCTTGCAGGTGGCGGAAGAGCGCAAGCTGCACGGCTTCGGCCAGTCCTCCGACATGATCAAGTTCGCGCCGCACGCGCAGCTGACCGCGCTGACCGACGAGTGGGGTCCCTACTACATCAGCCGGGTCCAAGCGGCGCTCGACGGCACCTGGAAGCCCGATAATGTCTGGCTCGGCATTAAGGACGGCGCCGTCAAGCTGGCGCCGTTCACCAACATGCCCGACGATGTCAAGGCGATGGCCGAAGCCACCACCAAGAAGATTGCCGACGGCTGGAACCCCTTTACCGGGCCGGTCGCCAAGCAGGACGGCACACCTTGGCTGAAGGAGGGCGAGGTCGCCGACGACGCCACGTTGCTCGGCATGAATTTCTACGTGAAGGGCGTCGACGACAAGCTGCCGCAGTAGGCGGTCGGAAACATATCGAACGAAAGGGCGCCACGCGGCGCCCTTTTCATTTTGGACGGAATATCAGACGGCTGAGCCGTAAAGGTCGTAAGCGTCGGCGCGCTCGACCTTGACCGTGACGATGTCGCCGGCGCGCAGTGGCCGCCGCGACTGGATATGGACCGAACCGTCGATTTCGGGCGCATCGTATTTGGTCCGGCCCTTGGCCGAATTGCCATGCGCCTCGTCGATCAGGACCGGCAGTCGCTTGCCAATTTTCTTGGTTAGCTGCGTTGCCGAAATCTTCTGCTGGCGCTGCATGAAGCGGTGCCAGCGGGCTTCCTTGATCTCCTGCGGCACTTGCTCGAGGCCGAGCTCGTTGGAGCGGGCGCCTCTGACCGGCTCGTATTTGAAACAGCCGGCGCGGTCGATCTTGGCCTCGTCCAGCCAGTCGAGCAGCATCTCGAAGTCGTCGTCCGTCTCGCCGGGGAAGCCGACGATGAAGGTGGAGCGGATGGCAAGGTCCGGGCAGACGTCGCGCCAGCCGCGAATGCGCTCGAGCGTCTTTTCGCCATGAGCGGTTCGGCGCATGTTCTTCAGCACCTGCGGCGAGGCGTGCTGGAATGGGATATCGAGATAGGGAAGAATCTTGCCTTCGGCCATCAGTGGGATGACGTCCGCGACATGCGGGTAGGGATAGACATAGTGCATGCGCACCCAGACACCGAGCTTGCCCAGTTCTTCCGATAGATCGAGGAATTTCGCCCGCACTTCGCGATCGCCGAACATGCTGGTCTGGTATTTGATATCGATGCCGTAGGCGCTGGTATCCTGCGAGATGACGAGGATCTCCTTGACCCCGGCCTTGGCCAGCTTCTCGGCTTCGCGCAACACGTCGGCCGCCGGCCGCGATACGAGGTCGCCACGCAGCGCCGGGATGATGCAGAAAGTGCAGCGGTTGTTGCAGCCTTCCGAGATCTTGAGATACGCATAGTGGCGCGGCGTGAGCTTGACCCCTTGCGGCGGCAAAAGGTCGATGTAGGGATCGTGGCTCGGGGGGGCGGCCTCATGCACCGCCCTCATCACGCTTTCATAAGCTTGTGGTCCGGTGATGGCGAGGACGTTCGGATGTCTTTCACGGATGATGTCCGGCTCGGCGCCGAGGCAGCCGGTGACAATAACTTTGCCATTCTCCGAAAGTGCCGAGCCGATGGCATTGAGCGATTCGTCGCGAGCCGAATCGAGGAAGCCACAGGTGTTGACGACGACCAGGTCGGCGCCGTCGTGCTTGCGGGCGATCTCGTAGCCTTCGGCGCGCAGGCGCGTGATAATGCGCTCCGAATCCACAAGGGCTTTCGGGCATCCAAGGCTGACGAAACTGACGCGAGGGGCGGACATCAAAGCTTTCCGGATTTTCAGGATTGGCGGCGCAGTACCACACTTGTCGCGGCATTGGTATGGGCTGCGGCTGCGGCGAAACGCAACCGCCAGCGTCGCCGAAGCTGAAAGGCCCGGCCGATGCGAGTTCGAGTCGATGCGTCAGCTCATCGCACTGCTGACATGCGGCAATACTTCCACAGCGCCTCGATAGATCATATCGAGTGCGACATAGAAGATGATCAAAAGGCCGATGTAGGCGATCCAGCGATGGCGGTGCAGCAGCTTGGCGATAAAGCTCGCGGCAAGGCCCATCAGCGCGATCGACAGGACGAGGCCGATCACCAGCACCTGGAAGTGATCGCGCGCCGCGCCGGCGACCGCCAGTACGTTGTCGAGCGACATCGACACGTCGGCGATGACGATCTGCAATGCCGCCTGACCCAAGGTCTTCTTGCGCGCCTTGCCGGCCACCATATCATCGCTGTTGATATCGGAATTGGACAGCGCTTCGGTCGCCTCCACCTCGTCGGCATACGACGTGCGCAGCTCGCGATACATTTTCCAGCACACCCACAGCAGCAAGATGCCGCCGGCCAGCAGCAGGCCGACAATCTGTAACAGGGTGACGGTGATCGCAGCAAAACCGATACGCAGCACCGTCGCCGCCACCACGCCGATGAGAATCGCTCTCTTGCGCTGCTCGACCGGCAAGCCCGCCGCGGCCAAGCCGATGACGATGGCGTTATCGCCTGCAAGCACGAGGTCGATGGCGATGACCTGGAGCAGGGCAGAGAAGCCCGCGGCAGTGAAAATTTCCATCGACTGGAAGTCCCTTGCTGGTTGGCCGACCGTTCGCGTCGAATGCCTGGAGGGCCTAACGTGTATGGTTCCCGCGCGTCAAGGGACTGGTTGGAACAAGGTCGGCAAACCGCCCGTTATTGCGGCAATATACAGAGTTTGCGACGATCGGCCCGAACACCGGCAAAATGCGGCCACAGGTCGCGAATGCCTAGTTATAGAGATTGTATTTGGGCCAGTCGCTTTCCGGAATTTCATCACCGATCCGATAGCGGAGCTGCAGGACTTCCATATGGTCCGGCGCTGTTTCGCATTTGAATTTCAGCCGGTACCACTGTCCCTTGCTGCGAAACGCAGCACCCGGGCTCTTGATCGCATCGGCGCCCATTTCGGGCGTCGCAAAAGCGTAGGCGACGACACGATCGGCTTTGTATTTGTGGTCGTCGCGGGTAATCCGGTCGAGAATTTCGGCGTCGCATCGCTGCTCCAGCCGGGTTTGCGGATCGAGTTTCAGCAGGCCGGCGCGCAATGCGCTGTCCATTGCGCTGGCCGGCCAAGCCACTATCGTCCATGCGAGGACCGCAGAAAATAGTTTATTCATGGGCGGGAGAAGCATCATATTCGGGCGGAGAAATCAACCCGACGAAGCGCGGCTGCGCGGCGGGCGACAGTCTTCGCTTTGTGGCAGGTTGTTGATTACGCAATGGTGTCACCGGTACTTTGGTATCGTTGCCACGATCAGCACCTGTCGCATCTCAGCGACGCCAGAGGTGGCGCGCTGCATGGGGCAGAGCGGCGGTTCCCCCCCCGAAGCGGACCGGCCTGTTAAACCCAGGCAGTCGAGAATCCGACGAGCGGAAAACTCGACGTCATGCCTGCAGGATTGAAGACGGATATGGCGGAGGGAGTGGGATTCGAACCCACGGTGGGCTTGCACCCACGCCGGTTTTCAAGACCGGTGCCTTAAACCGCTCGGCCATCCCTCCAAGGTGATTTTTCAATCACTTAGGATATCGCGAGAGGAGCGGGTTCGAGTTGTCGGTACCGGATTGGCACCAGGACGTTCCCCGACCGGTTCGCGCTCCATTCCTGTAAAGCCGCATTCAGCGCCAAGTCAACCGTGGCGGCCGCACCTTTCGGCGCGATCCAGGGCGGTGAGCAGCGTCATGGCGAGCTGTGTTTGTGCTGAGTGTGGAAAATCGTTTTTAAAACCCGCACGGACTATTAATCGTTGAGCGCTGATATGTTGGGCGCGTTAGGCACATGTAAGTAAATCGTATTCTGGAGTTGATTTTGGCCGTACTTGGCGCTCTCCCGCCCGGTCTTCGCTGTAGACCAGTCCGCGAAACCGACTGGGAGGGAGTGGTTGATTGCCTGTGCAGGGGCTTTCCGGCGCGTAATCGGAGTTACTGGATACACGCTCTGACCCGCTTGTCGCAGCGGCCTGTGGTTGCCGAGTTCCCACAATATGGCTTTGCTTTGGAGCATGCCGGTCGGATCGTCGGCGTTGTGCTCACCCTTTATGCTCGCTATCAGGGGTCGGAGAGCGAGGAAATTCGCTGCAATCTTTCAAGCTGGTCAGTCGATGCAGATTTCCGTCCCTATGGCGCCATGTTGGTTGCGGCGGTTCTCAAGCGGAAGGACGTGACCTACACGAACATTTCGCCGGCACAAGCGACATTGAAAGCCAACCGGGCGCTCGGCTTTCGGCTCTTCTCCAGCGGACAATTTACCTTCTTGCCGGCTTTGAGTTCGGCGCAGCGGTCATGTCGCGTGGTCGAAGTGCGTCCCGATCTCCCGGAATTGGCGATGCTGCCCGAGAGTGAGAGATACATACTGTCGGAACACGCCGCGCTGGGCTGCCTGTCGTTGATCTGCATTTGCGACGGAGTAGCGTTCCCCCTGGTGTTGATGCCGCGCCGAATGTTGCACGGTGTTATCCGATGCCACCAAGTCATCTATTGCCGCTCGCTTGCGGATTTGAGCCGCTGCGCCGGCGCGATGGGGCGCTTTCTCTTGCGAAGCGGAATCCTGGTTTGCTTTGTCGACGCCAAGGAGCCGATTCCAGGCTTGGTGGGATGGTACCGCCCCAACAAGGGGCTGAAATACTTCAAAGGTCCCAGACCACCCGCACCTGGAGATCTGACGTTCACCGAACTTGTGATATTCGGTCCCTGAATCTGCGCTCGCAGCCACGCCAAGCCAGGGGCAAAGTGCGCCACGAATGGCGTTTCTGATCGATAAGCGATGATTTTCATGCCGATCAGCGAGGCGGTCCGTGCCACAATCTCGCCCGGTTCCGACCACAATCGGTTAATACGGTGATAAACAATTCCTGCGCACAAAAAGGATTGGGGTAGGGCGTCGCCGGCGTTTCTGGAGTGGGTGCTTTGGCATCGCTGACGTTCATGCTGCGGTGCCTTCGTCGATGCTATAGGGGACAATCAAAATATGCAGACCACGGCGCGCCCGCGTCTTCGTCGCGCTTCCGCTTTCGCGCTGTTTGCCTTGTCGGCAGCCTTTCTTGCAGCATGTGCCGGGCCGCAGCAAAGGGCGATGGTCAACAAGAAACCTCGCTCCAAGGAATATTTTTCCGAAGCCGAATACGGCGTGAGAGCCAGCCCGCGCGTCATGTTCAAGACGTCTCGCGGACGCGACCAGCTCGGCAAGCCCTATCAGGTGCGCGGCAAGTGGTATTATCCGAAGGAAGACAAACGTTACGCCAAGGTTGGCCTCGCATCCTGGTACGGTGAGGCCTTCCACGGCCGGTTGACGGCCAACGGCGAAGTCTACGACATGGCAGATCTGACGGCGGCGCATCCGACCATGCCGCTGCCGAGCTATGCGCGGGTCACCAACATGAAGACCGGCAGCTCGGTGATCGTGCGCGTCAACGACCGCGGGCCCTATCATGATGGACGCATCATCGATGTGTCGAAGCGCGCTGCTGAAATGCTCGATTATGCCAATGTCGGTACGGCCGAGGTGAAGGTCGAATATGTCGGCCGTGCGCCGCTCGAAGGCAATGACGGGCAGTATCTGGTGGCTTCGTATCGTCCAGGCAACAGGGCGCCGGATCCGTCGGACGGTCTGCCCAGCGGCGTCATGGTCGCGATGAATGGGCCGTCGCCAAGCCTGCCGGTGAGCGCTGCTGCCGTGCCGTTCCCCGGTCAGCTGACGAATTCCGGGCAGGGATCCGATGCACGGCCTGTCATGGCGGTGCAAGCATCTGCTTCGGGAGACATTGTACTGCCCGATTTCGGCCCGATCGTGCCGGAGCGTCCGGAGATCAACCTGCCGGCGCAATCGCCGTTCACCATGGCGTCGCTGTCTTACGCCGACGAGCGCGTGCAGCGCGCCTCCAACGCGTTTGCCGGGCTGGATGGCGCCGGCATGTCGCCCGCCGAGCTTCTTCAACCGTGGAAGCGGCAAGCCCCTCCAGCCGGGTCGCCCACCGCCTATGTCGCGGCGGGTTCATTCGAGAATGCCGCCGAAGCGGAGCGTGTGGCGGCCCAGCTTTCCAGCTTCGGCAAGACCGAAATCCAGCGCTCGGAACTTGAAGGCAAGGACTGGTACTCGGTCAACCTCTTTGCCGACGGTCGTGGCAGCCTGGACGAGATGCTGCAGGCAGCTTGGTCGCATGGTGCGCCGGATGCGCTTGCTGTACGCAACTGAGCTTGGGGCTGCCTGGTTTTTTCGCGCGCGATTGATCCGCCAGGCAAAAGCCTGATAGCTTCTGCCAACTTGCAAAAGCGCCGGCTCATTGGTCGAACCTGATGAAATCTTTTCACCCTTTCACCGGGCTTGTGGCGCTCGGCCTGCTGCTGCTCTCGCTTGCGCAGGCCTCAGCTCAGCTTTTCGAGACCAAGGCCGCCCAGGCCTTCATGATCGATGCCGAAACCGGAACCGTGCTGTTTTCCAAGGACGCCGACAGGTTGATCCCGCCGGCCTCGCTGGCCAAGCTGATGACGATGGAAGTGGCTTTCGACGCCATCAAATCAGGGCGCATGACGCTCGATGACACCTTCGTGGTGAGCGAGAACGCCTGGCGCAAAGGCGGCGCTCCTTCGGGGACATCGACCATGTTCGCCAAGCTCAAGTCGACGATCCGGCTGGAAGACCTGATCCAGGGCGTGACCGTGCAGGCGGCCAATGACGGCTGTATCGTCATCGCTGAAGGGATGGCCGGGTCCGAAGCAAACTTCGCGGCGCAGATGACCGAACGTGCCCGCCAGATCGGCTTGCCGAAATCGACTTTCGTCAATTCCACCGGTCTGCCGGCCGATGGGCAGCAAACGAGCGTTCGCGAACTCGCGCTTCTGGCGCTGCATATCTGGCGCAACTACCCGGATCTCTACCGCTATTACGGCCAGAAGGATTTTACCTGGAACAAGATTTCCCAGAGGAACCGCAATCCGCTACTGGCCATGGACATAGGCGCCGACGGGCTCGCGGTCGGTGCCAGCGAGCAATCCGGGTTCGGCATTGTCGGCTCGGTCAGCCACAACGGCACAAGGGTGATCGCGGCGATGAGCGGTCTGGCAAACGACCGTGAGCGGGCTGAGGAAGCGCGAAAGCTGCTCGACTGGGGCGTTCGCTCCTTCGAGAAGACTGAAGTATTCGCCAAGGACGAAGTGGTTGGCGAAGCCCAGGTCTTTGGCGGTGCCAAGTCCGGTGTCGCGTTAAAGGCAAAAGGACCGGTGCAGATCTTCCTGCCGATCACCAACCGCGACAAGCTCACCGCCAGGATCGTCTATGACGGACCGGTGGCAGCGCCGGTGGAGGAGGGGCAGCCGGTGGGTACGCTGCGCGTCTGGATCGGCGAGACGCTGAGCCAGGAGACGCCGCTGTTTGCCGCCGAGTCGATCGGTGTCGGTTCGCTGCCGCAGCGCGTGCTCGACGCCGCCAAGGAACTGGCCGTCGGCTGGCTGCGTTAGCACCGTCGCGGTGGACCTTTTTTTCCGCCGGGACTATACGGTCCCCGAAGTATGGACAAAGGCTTTGGCGCGCGGATTTTTCATCACTTTTGAAGGCGGCGAAGGAGCAGGCAAGTCGACGCAGATCGAGCGGCTGGCAAAGAAGATGCGCGCCAAGAAATACGATGTGCTGGTGACACGTGAGCCGGGTGGCTCGCCGGGCGCGGAGGCGGTCAGGCATGTCCTGCTTTCAGGCGCAGCCGAGCCGTTCGGCCCCAAGATGGAAGCTCTGCTTTTCGCCGCTGCGCGTTCCGACCATGTCGAACAGGTCATCCGGCCGGCAGTCGAGCGCGGTTCGGTCGTACTTTGCGATCGTTTCATGGATTCCTCGCGCGTCTACCAGGGCGTCACCGGCGGCCTCGACCCGGCATTCATGGACGCATTGGAGAAGGTCGCCATCAACGGCATGGTGCCGGACATGACACTGATCTTCGACATCGACCCCGCCGAGGGCCTGAGGCGCGCTACCGCCCGGCGGGGCAGCAGTGACGGACCGGACCGCTTCGAGAAAGAAACATTGGCCATCCACCAACGCCGGCGCGAGGCGTTTCTCGCGATCGCCTCAGCTGAACCCGAACGCTGCGTTGTCGTCGATGCCTCAGCCGACCTAGATGCGGTGGAGGATGTCGTTACCGCCGCGGTCTTCGCGGCTCTCGAGAGGATGATGCCGGCGCAAAGAAGGCAGGCGGCGCCAGCATGATTTTCGAACGCATCGCGCCCGAACAGCACGACACGCTGGACGGGGTGCCCGAGCCATCCGAGACGCCGCGTCTTGTCGGTCACCTGCAGGCGGCCAACATGCTCGCCACCGCTTACCGCTCGGGAAAGCTGCCGCACGCACTGATCTTTGCCGGACCGGTTGGCATCGGCAAGGCGACGCTGGCCTTTCACCTGGCGCATCATCTGTTGAAGCACCCGGCCTTCGAGCAGGCGCCGGAAAGCCTTGCCGTTCCAGATCCGGCTTCGTCGCTGTTTCGACAGATCGCCACCGGCGCGCATCCTTCGGTGCTGCATCTTACACGCCCGGCGAACGACAAGACCAAGAGCTTCAAGACAGTGGTCACGGTCGACGAAATCCGCAAGGTCAGCCGTTTTCTGTCGCTGACCTCGCACGACGGCAGCTACCGGGTGGTTATCGTCGATCCCGCCGACGACATGAACACCAATGCTGCCAATGCCTTGCTGAAGAATCTTGAAGAGCCACCCGCGCGCACCTTATTCATCCTCATCGTCCATGCGCCGGGCAGTCTGCTGCCGACGATCAGGTCGCGCTGCCAGATGGTGCGGTTGGCGCCGCTCGATGCCGAGAGCTTGATGACGGTTCTGGAGGGCATCGAGCCGCCGCCACCGGCGGATCCTGCGGCGCGCGCGGCGCTGGCGGAGCGGTCAGGGGGCAGCGCGCGCAATGCGATCCTGTTGACGCAGTATGGCGGGCTCGAAATCGCCGCCACCCTCGACGCTCTGGTGATGTCCAAGAAGTTAGATGTCGCGGGCGCCTACCGTCTTGCCGAGGCGGTCGCCGGCCGCGACCAGGCGATCCCGTTCGAGATATTCAATCGCCGTGCGCTTGATCTGCTGTCGGCCGGCGCCAGCCAGGCCGCGCTCGCCGGCGATCTCGCGCGAGCCAAAACGCTGTCGGATACTTGGCACGCGGCTTTGAACGCTATATCTGAAACCGAGACCTACAACCTCGACAAAAAGCAGCACGCCCTGACCATGATCGACCGCCTGAATTCTGCAATGCGAATGTGACGGCCGCTGGCGTGGCTTTTGAAGCCCCTGAGTATTGATTCCCAATCAATCGCAGGAACTTCGAAGCCACCACATTGGCGTCGGATGGCAATTGCCGTTTCGATGCGATATCTCACCGCGACATCTTTCATTCAGACATTCATGACGGCTCATCCATGGCACGCGAAAAATACTACGTCACGACGCCGATTTTCTATCCGAACGGCAAGCCGCATATCGGCCATGCCTACAATGTCATCGCCAGCGACACGCTGGCCCGCTTCCAGCGGCTCGATGGCAAGGACGTCTTCTTCGTCTCGGGAACCGACGAGCACGGTTTGAAGATGCAGCAGACGGCGGACGCCGAAGGCCTGACGCCGAAAGCGCTTGCCGATCGCAACTCGGCGATCTTCCGCTCGATGCTCGAAGCGACCGGTTGCTCGAACGACGTTTTCATCCGCACCACCGAAGAGCGTCATTACAAGGCCTGCCAGGCGATCTGGACGCGCATGGCTGAGAATGGCGACATCTACCTCGACCGCTACAGTGGCTGGTATTCGGTGCGGCAGGAAGCCTATTTCGACGAGGCCGAAACCAAGGTCGGTGACGACGGCGTGCGCCGCGAACCGCTCGGCTCGCCTGTCGAATGGACCGAGGAAGAGAGCTATTTCTTCCGCCTTTCCGCCTATCAGGACAGACTGCTCGCGCTCTATGAGAACAGCCCCGAGTTCGTCGGACCGGCGGAGCGGCGCAATGAAATCATCAGCTTTGTCAAATCCGGCCTGAAGGATCTGTCGATCTCGCGCACCACATTCAAATGGGGCGTGCCGGTGCCCGGCGATGAGAAGCATGTGATGTATGTCTGGGTCGATGCCCTAACCAATTACATCACCGCCGCCGGTTATCCGGATCCGACCAATGAGAGATGGTCTTTCTGGCCGGCGAACGTCCACGTCATCGGCAAGGATATCATCCGCTTCCACGCGGTCTACTGGCCGGCATTCCTGATGTCGGCCGGCATCGAATTGCCGAAGCGCGTGTTTGCGCATGGTTTTCTGTTCAACCGTGGCGAGAAGATGTCGAAGTCGGTCGGCAATGTCGTCGACCCGTTCGCGATGATCGAGCACTACGGCCTCGACCAAGTGCGCTATTTCTTCATGCGCGAAGTGCCGTTCGGCCAGGACGGCAGCTACAGCCATGATGCAATCGTCAACCGCACCAATGCCGACCTCGCCAACGATCTCGGCAATCTGGCGCAGCGCTCGCTGTCCATGATCGCCAAGAACTGCCGCGGCGTGGTGCCTAAGCGCGGCGAATTGAGCAATGCCGACAAAGCGATCCTCGATCAGGCAGATACCGCCCTTGTCACGGCGCGCAGGACGATGGCCGACCAGGGCATCCACTTTGCTCTGGCGGCGATCTTTGGCGTGGTGGCCGAAGCCAACCGCTATTTCGCCGGGCAGGAGCCATGGGCACTGAAGAAGACCGATCCGGCGCGCATGGAAACGGTACTGTGGACGACCGCTGAGGTGATCCGGCGTGTCGGGTTGCTGTGCCAGCCCTTCATTCCGCAGTCGGCGGCAAAGCTACTAGACCTTTTGGCGGTGCCGGCCGGCAGCCGTAATTTCGAGCATGTCGCGGAAGGCCATTCGCTGGTATCCGGTACGCCGCTGCCGGCGCCGGAACCGGTATTTCCACGCTATGTCGAGCAAACGGATACAAGCGCCTGATGCTGGTCGACAGTCACTGCCATCTCGACTTTCCGGATTTCGCCGAAGAGCGGGCGGCCATTGTCGCCCGCGCCCTAGCGGCCGGCATCGGCCGAATGGTGACGATCTCGACGAGGGTGAAGCGATTTAACCAAGTGCTTGAGATTGCAGAGACTTTCGATGAGGTCTATTGCTCGGTCGGCACCCATCCGCATAATGCGGCCGAAGAGCTTGATGTCACTGTCGATGATCTGGTGCGGCTCTCTGCTCATCGCAAAGTGGTGGCGATCGGCGAGGCCGGACTCGACTATTTCTACGATCATGCGCCGCGCGACGCACAGGCGCAGGGCTTTCGCACCCACATCGCCGCGGCGCGCGTGACCGGTCTGCCGCTGGTCATCCATTCGCGCGACGCCGACGACGACATGGCTGATATCCTCGAAGAAGAAACAGGGAAGGGCGCCTTCCCCTTCATCCTGCACTGTTTTTCGTCGGGACGCCGGCTGGCCGAGATCGGCGTGGCGCTCGGCGGGTACGTCTCGTTTTCCGGAATCCTGACCTTCAAGAACTCCGCCGAGCTGCGCGCCGTCGCCGCCGATGTGCCGCGCGACCGTCTGCTGGTCGAAACCGACGCGCCATACCTGGCGCCGATCCCGTTTCGCGGCAAGCGCAATGAGCCCGCCTATGTCGCGCATACAGCCAAGGTGCTGGCCGAGACGATCGGCGTCAGCGATGCCGAGATCGCTGACATCACCACGGATAACTTCTTCCGGCTGTTCAGGAAAATGCCGCGCCCGAGCGCGCCGGGCGCCTGACGCATGAGCGACCGGTTACGTCTTACCGTCCTCGGCTGCGGCTCATCGCCGGGCACGCCACGCATCACCGGCGACTGGGGCAATTGCGATCCCGCGAACCCCCGGAACCGGCGCACGCGCACCGCAGCGCTTGTCGAGCGGATCGCGGCGAGTGGCGCCCGGACCACGGTCGTCATCGACACCGGCCCGGATTTCCGCGAGCAGATGCTGCTGGCATCCGTCAAGCGCATCGATGCGGTGGTCTATACACATCCGCATGCCGACCATATCCACGGCATCGACGATTTGCGCGGCTTCGTGCTCGAGCAGCGCCACCGGATCGACATCCATGCCGATCAGGCCACCATGCTGCGCCTACGCGAGGCGTTCCACTACTGTTTCGAAACACCGAAAGGCAGTTCGTATCCGCCGATCGTCAATGCCCATATCATCGACCACCACAGGCCGGTGGTGATCGCAGGCGAGGGCGGCGCCCTCACCCTCGAACCGCTGCTGCAGCTCCATGGCGACATCACCTCGCTGGGTTTCCGCATCGGCGGGCTGGCCTATTGCCCTGACGTCAGCGACTTTCCGGAGTCGACCGCCAAGCGTTTGCGCGGGCTGGACATGCTGGTCATCGACGCGCTTCAATACACCGTTCATCCGAGCCATCTGTCGCTTGGCCAGGCGCTTGGCTGGATCGAAAGACTGGCGCCGAAGAACGCGGTGCTGACGCATATGCATGTTCCGCTCGACTACGCCACGGTAATGGCCGAGACGCCGGCCAACGTCGAGCCTGCTTATGACGGCATGACGATCGAAATCCCTTACGAATCAGCGTGAAGGGCGAGGTTTTTACGGCTGGGTTCCCGGGTTTGGATCTCGCGGAGTGCTATCTTCACGCACATCCAATCGGCTACGCCAGTTCCATAATCTATCTTATGCGACTAGGCCTTATGCGACTACGCCTATAGCATCCGTTGGCGGCGAGATTAGACCGGTCACTCTTAGACATTCGCAACAGCGCTGTGGAGGTAACGGGCATGCTAGGGTTACGAATCATGAAGACGCTCCCCCTGCTTGCAAGTCTTACCCTCACCCTCGCCTGCGCGCTAACTGGCGCGCGAGCGCAGGACCTTGATCGTACGCCAGGCGAGAACGACCTGGCTTTCGCCAAACGTGTTGTTGGGTTCGCCGACAATGCTGATCCGCACACCACAGCCGTGAGCTGGAACGGCCTCCAGACACTCTTCGTCGATTACCAGACCGCCGAGGAATATCCGGAACGCCCGCTCGTCGCGCTGCAACGGCTAGCTGACAACAGATATCGCGCAATCCAGGTCACGATCGGTGAACAAGAGGGCGACACACCGGACATCGCGCTCGGCCTCGCCAACGCCGACCACGACCCGGCAAAGGAACTGATCGTGATACTTTCCTGGGCTCAGATGCACTACGATGTCGAAGGGACGCTCTACGAGGTTCGCATCTTCGATGGCCCCAA
Source organism: Mesorhizobium sp. M1006 (assembly GCF_040318825.1). Lineage (NCBI taxonomy): Bacteria > Pseudomonadati > Pseudomonadota > Alphaproteobacteria > Hyphomicrobiales > Phyllobacteriaceae > Mesorhizobium > Mesorhizobium sp. M1006. The sequence goes on along the minus strand of NZ_JAMYMZ010000026.1, from coordinate 3,031 downwards.
GCCAGGCCAGAAGGCGCTGACTCAATTGAAAGCGAGCCGGAAGTTCGATGCCACATGCGACTGCCATTGGCGCGACGGCACAACGAAGCGCTTCCGCTTCAAGACGATCGCGGCGGTCAAGGCTGAACTGAAGCGCCTGGGCTATTAGCCGCCGGCGAGGCTCGCTTCCCGGATGTTGCCCTCGCCACCTCGCCTATGCTGACCCGCAATCGTCACCAGCGCCAGCACAGGCAGACTGGGTCGCTCGTCAGAACTCCATATCACCGAAGTCACCGCCATTATCGGAGCTGGAATCGCCTGCCTGATCGGCTTCGTCCGGCTGCGGCGACGGCTGTTCAGCTGCCTTCGCTTCGCTGCCGCCAAACACGCCGGCGATCGCGTTGCCGAGCAGCACGCCGCCCGCCACGCCCATCGCGGTCTGCGCGGCGCCGGCAAGAAAACCGCCGCCTGCCCGCTGTGGCGTGTCCTGCGGCCCTTCAGTTGCAACGGAGGCGGTGCGCCCTACCCGCGGAACCGAGCCTAAGCGCCTGCCGTCGCTGCGGCCGAAGAAGCCGCAGAGCGGTCCACCGCCGGCCGGCTGCCGCGCCTGCTCCTCCAGTTCTTCTATGCGCGCCTGAGCTGCGTTCAGGGCCTGCTCCTGCACCACGATCGTCTGGGCCATGTAATATGGCGCCCCAGGCTGCTGGGTGATCTGGTCCTGGATGAAGCGCTCTGCTTCGGCATCGCGCGGCGGCGCCTGGCGCTCGGCGCTTGCCAACTTCTCGAAGAGCTGTCCGATCGCTTGCTGATCATTTCTGTCCATGATGTCCAACTCCGGTCTTGGTTCAACGCCGGCTATTCGCGCTCGCCGGTGAAGTTCAACAGCAGTTGGAAGATGTTGATGAAGTTCAGATAGAGCGAGAATGCACCGAAGACAGCGAGTTTCTGCTGTGATTCCGCGCCGAAGTTTTCCGCGTACTGCTCCTTGATCGTCTGGGTATCCCAGGCGGTGAGGCCGATGAAGACGGCAATGCCGATCACAGAGATCGCGAATTGGAGCGCGGTCGAGCCCAGGAAGATATTGACGATGCTGGCGATCACCACGCCTATCAGGCCCATGATCAGGAACGACGAAAACTGCGTCAGGTCGCGTTTGGTCGTGTACCCGTAAAGGCTGGTCGCGCCGAACATGGTGGCGGCGATGAAGAAGGTGCGTGCGATGCTGGTGCCGGTAAAGACCAGGAACACGGAAGCCAGCGACAGGCCCATGACCGCGCAGAATGCCCAGAACATCGCCTGGGCGCCGGCTGCCGACATCGCCTGCATCCGAAACGAGAACAAGAGCACAAAGGCCAGCGGGGCCAGCATCACCACCCATTTCAGCGGTGTGGAGAAGATCGGCACGTAAAGAGCGGGCGTGGAAGCCACCACGAACGCGATCACGCCCGTAACGACGAGGCCAAGGCCCATATAGTTATAGACGCGCAGCATGTGCCGGCGCAGGCCTTCATCGTAGACGGCTCCGGCTCGGGCTCCGGCCCCGATATATCCGAGATTGTTCATGTGGTTCTCCTTCTTGCAGGTCGATCAGTAAAGCGTTTTGGCGAGGGCTTCGGCCGTGCGATCGAGACCGCCGACATCGCTGCGTCCGACGACCGCGTAGGCGACCTCGCCGATCTGGAAATAAGCCGAGGAAACTTCGCCCGAGGGAACGACGGTCGGCTTGACGACGTCGAATGTTCCGGGCCTGATCGCGAACAACGAGACCAGCCCCATCTCTTTCGTCTCGACAGCCATCTCGACGCTCGGTCCGAATTGCGATGGATAGATCTGCACGTCACGGACCGTCCAGTCCGCTGGCAGCGATGGCATCACGATCGCCGTCGCGGCGCGGATTTCGTCGGCATTGTAGCCGGGCGCTTCGGGTTGCGACGACATCGCCTCGCGCACGAGCATCGTGCGGTGCGCCCGGACCGCATCCTCCACATAGGCCGGCGGATGGGTCGAAGCGACGACTTCCGTCACCGATATCGGTCCGATGAGCCCGTTCGCAAGCCAGCCGGCAGCGACGAAGACAGCGACTGCCGCAGCTCGCTGCAAAGCACCAAGGACGCGGCCGCGCGCCAATCCCCGCTCCAGCCGCCGTGCAGCATCGGCCGTCGCGGGCCGCGCCATGCCTTTCGATCCGGCAAGTGCCACGCGCAATTCGTCACGCATCCGTAAGTCGGACATCACCCGCGCGGCCGCGTCCGGGCGGGCCGAAAGGAACGCCTCGACCTCGATGCGACGAGCCACGTCCAGCTGATCGTCGACATAGGCGTCGAGATCGGCGTCGGTCACGGGATCGCGCAGTTGGTTCATGATCCACCTCCGACGATCTTCAGATGGCCTTTCGCGCGTGCCGGCACCGCGTCCTCCATCTCGCGCAGGGCCGCACGCGCCCTGCCGATGCGCGACATCAGCGTGCCAAGCGGCACGCCACTCACCTCAGCGGCCTGGCTGTAGCTAAGCCCCTCGATGGCGACGAGATGCAACGCCGAACGCTGCTCCTCCGGCAATTCGAAAAACGCTTCGCGCACCTGCGCCAGACGGACCGAATGTTCCTGCGGCGCCGGGACATTCGCCTCGGCGAAATAGCCGGCCTGTTCGATGCGCATCGCTTCGGATTTGCGGGACCGCAGACCGTCGATGAATGCATTATGGACGATCGACAGCAGCCATACGCGAAGATTTCCGCCGGAGCGGAAGCTGCCGCGTCGCTCATAGGCACGCACCAGCGCATCATGCACCAGATCCTCTGCATCGGCGCTGTCGCGCGTCAGCGAGCGTGCATAGCGGCGCAGCGAACCGAGCTGTCCCAGAATATCGAAGCGTGGCATCGGCCGTTTCATGTCCTGTTTACGGAGCAGGTCGGGATGTTAATCCCGCTCTCCCCGAAATTTTCTTACGGCTCGCCGCGTTCTCGTCCTAGGTCGTGTGGACACTTATCTGATCCAGAGGACGGTTGCGGCGATGGTGACGATGGCGAGGTAGTTTCGGGCTGTCTTCTCGA
>NZ_JAMYMZ010000025.1:0-76715 GCF_040318825.1 Mesorhizobium sp. M1006 | reverse complement strand
AGGAGGTCGCGTCGACCTTAATCAAGACGCTTCGGTGCGAGTGGATCCACGGCTTCATCGCCGACTTCTTCAACACTATCGGTGGCGAGCCGACGCTCCACGCGAACGCATGGAATGGCCGGCTTGCTGGGCTAGCCGGACGTTGAATGTGGATCAATTCGGGCTGAAAAGAAGCACAGTTCTGGCTCCATGACGCCGGCAGAGCCGATGGTGCCGCCAGCGCAATTCCTTTCTCTGCCCGTTTCGGACCGACGCTTCTCAGAACGCGAAATCCGCGGACTGAACGACATCGGCTGGGAGCCAGGTTTCATGAACTTGCAAGATCTCGGGCCCCCGGCGGTAGCCGCGATCGCGGATCACCATCGTCGTGACCCGGCCATTGTTCGGTTGATCAGAGTCCTTCGCGTCGCGTTGCCATTCGTGGTAGTTCACGACCGCCAGGTCGGCGCTTTGATGGCTGATCCGGAGGTCGCGTATTTTGATACGGAAGGCCGGATTCGATCCGTAGATGCTCTTCATGTAACCTGCGAAATCATTTTTCCCGAACGCCCTGCCGCCCGGCATGATGGCGACCAGATCGTCGCTGATCCGGTCGAGCGCGTTCTTCTTGAACGTCGCATCGTCGCCAGGGCATCGGCCCGCCACCCAGTCGGTGAAGAATCCGTGGATGTCGTGGATCGTCGCCTCGATTTCCTTCGTTTGAAGGGACATTTTTTCCTCCTGTCTCAAGATGATGCTGGATCAGGCGCTTTACGCCGTGGCTTGCCCCGACCGGACGCTGCTTGAGGACAGCCCGTACCACGCGAGCCACAGGCACATGAGAAGCGAGGAAATCAGCCAGATCGGACCTCCGATGCCGATCCCGAGCTGCTCACCGAGTGTCCACCCGGTTGCCGAAAGGATACCGAACGCCGAGCCGACGATCGCGGCCCATCGGGGCAGTATCCCAACGTTGTCGCGGGCATCGTGATACGCGACAAGCGCTGTCGCCAGGGCTAGCGCCCAGAATCCGTTACCCATGCCGCCGGAAAACGCCCACCAGGTCATGAAGGCGTTGGTGTCACCCCGGTCGGCCGCGACCGCGACCACCGATGCCTCGGCGACTGCGGTGGAGAACGTAGTCAGGGCGCCGAGAGCCATCACCATCCAGGCGGAACTCAGCATCGGCGAACGCCGAACCCGGGGGTTGAGCGCCAGGTTCAGGAACGAAGCGCCGGCGATCAGGAACAGCGCCGCTGCCGCCGTCCAATGGACCGTAGCCCATCGCCCATGGCCCTCGGCGATATTCTGCATCTGAACAGACAAATCCGCGTCCGGTGGCCCGTGAAAGACGAGCGCAGCCGCCAGCAGCAGCGTTCCGGTGGCGAGCCAGACACCGCCCGGCCCGCTCATGCTGTTATTATTCGTTGGCATCGGGAAAACCTCCTGTGGCCTTTACCACGCCATGAGGTTTAGACCCGCGCCACGGTTGCCCGCTTCGGCGTAAGTACCCACGCAGCGAGAAATTTGGCTTGGGTAGGATTACCCAGATACGACCATGCCGATCAGGCCGTGCTCGACCGCATAGGCCGTGGCTGCCGCGCGCGTGCGCACGTTCAGCCGCGTCAGGATATCGCTAACGTGACGGTCTACCGTCCGCTGGCTCAGACCGAGCTCGCGGGCAATTTGAGGAGGTGGCGGCAGGTTACCGATGTGACAGAAGTTCGTTTCGGGCTCAATCGAGCCGTTCATCGCGTCCGCCGCCGAGGACCGGGGGAAGGGTGGATGCTGCCATTCGTCTCGTCGATGGGAACGAGTAGGTAGCGCCAATATCGCGACATTCATGGCGCTTCTCAAAAGCGGCCCTTCGCGCAACGGCTCGAATCGACCCCATTTCTGCCGTTCGGATATCGGCCTCATCATCTCCAAGGCGGACATTCACCCATTATTCGACTAAAAATCTCGTTCCGATCAAAGCCGCCCTACTTCGTTGCAGCGGCTGCGGCTTCCCCCGGCGGCATAATCCGCATCATGAACGTCGACACCGCTTCCCCGGGTTTGAACGGGCCGGGAACCTGGTGGCTGACCGGCTTCACACTTTGGAGGAATGCCGCGATCGCCATGGCGTCATCCGCGGTGAGATGCGCGAAGTCGCGCCAAGGCATGATCGGCGCCAGGATGCGGCCGTCCGGCCGTTCGCCGGTCTGGATCGCGGTGACGATCTGCTCCGGGGTCCAGCTTCCGATACCGGTCTCCCTGTCAGGGGTGATATTACGGGCGACAAAGACACCAAGACCAGGAATCTCGAAGCCCACGTCCGAACCGCCGAGGAAGCGCGACATGTCGGGCTTCCCGAAGAAGTAACCGGATGTGTGACAGTCGCTGCAGCCGGCAATCGTAACCAGATATTCGCCGCGCGCGATCTGTGTGTCATCGGCCATGGCCGCGTAAGATGGCAGGGCAACAATCGACGCTGTCAAGAATGCAAGATGAACTGGTGTCCGAAACATTGCTTCCTCCCTGTGATCTGTTCGTGTTTGTCCGTCGACCTCCCGCGCCGTCAACCGGTCGCAATTCCCCGATTTTAACCACGTCGAGGACGCTGAATTCTAGCATGGCCAGCACGTAGTAACCATCAGCGATCAATTGGATGGTCGGCACTTGTCGCGACCCGTTGAGCGCAGCTGTGACGGAGCTTGCTCAGCCGACGCACACGCCTTCTTTTGGCGCGATCGAGCCACGCACGTTGATGGATCGACTTCGTCGCCTGAAATGCCTTGACGGTCGGACCGGGTCGAACTCGGTCGTTCAGAGTGATTGGGTTTGATCCTGAAACGTCAGCCGCAGGCGACCGGATTCTTCAGCCGCCACACCGCATCATGCGCCGCCTCGGCCGGCCGCGCGCGCCTGTCAACCTGAGCAGTCCCACCTGTCAGCCGCATCAGTGCACCCACCGCGAACCACGCGGAACCGTCAAATCCCCATAGCGCCGGAACCACGCCCTCCATCCCGCGGGTTCTTTCCCTGGAGGCTTTCGGACGCCGGCCCTCGCGCCAAGCCAACACCTGTTGGCCGGCATCCGTAACCCTAAACAATAGCCGACATTTGCCGCACGCCTTCAGCTTTGACATCGGCGCTATCTTCAATTGCTGCCGGGGTGGCGGTGTAACCTTCAACGTGAGTCATCATGACCTCCCTGATGTTGATAGGACGCCGCTGGCCTCTTGGGGTGCTCACGCGCTGAAGCTCGCGCTGCGAGCTTTCGACACGCTGTTCTCGGCTCGCGCGAGCCCCAACCCGAACCACAACGTCCACAGGGCCATTACAAAAGACGACGCAACCCAGACGAGGCTGCCCAGCCCGATGCCGAACCACATGCCCAGCGGCCATCCGACGAAGGCACCAAGCCCGGCCACGACTCCGACCAGTGACGCCCAGGTCGGCGTTACCTGTTGCCGGCTCAGCGTCTCATTGCCGGCGATCACGGCAACCGCCAGGCAGAGGAACATGAAGCCGTTGGCCTTGCCCTCGGCGAAGGCCCACCAGACCGCGAATCGCGCCATGTCGTTGGCGGCGACGGCATCGGCGACGGTGGTGGCCTCGGCCACGGCGGTTGTCATCGTCCAGAGCGCGCCGACGGCCACCACCGCCCAGGCGGATAGGGTCCACCAGCGTTCGGTCAGTCGAGAGCCGGCGGTCAGCACGATCAGGCTCGCGACGACGAACAGCGAAAGTGCTGCCGCGGCGGCCCAATGCACGACCACCCACAGGGTGACGCCACTGGCGATGGCCTGCATTTGCTGGGCGAGGTCGGGATTAATCGGCCCGTGACCGATCAGGACGAAACCCAAGAGTACAGAAGCGATCGCAAGCCAGGCGCCCGCGACCCGCATTCCGGTATCGGCATGCGACATCGCTACTTCCCTTCATTGTGGCCGGATGTTCGCAGCGCGATCACTGCGTCCGTCTCGCGATCTGTGGGCGAGCTGCGCCGTGGCGCCGCGCATCCATGGCCGATCGATTTCGAGTGCAAGCTAGCGCGGAAGGGAGGGCGGCGCTTCGGGCGAACCACCCAATGGGCGCCGATGACGGCATGGGTGATTCGACCCATGCCAGACCTGCTCAAACCAGGCGGTGCTCGTAGGCCCAGGCGGTGGCGGCAGCGCGCGTGGGGACGTCAAGCTTGTTGAAAATATTGCTGACGTGCCTGTCCACTGTCTTCCCGCTCAAATCCAGTTCGTTGGCGATTTGCTTGTTGGTTTTGCCGGCAGCGACCAGGCGGAGAACTTGCAGTTCACGGGCAGAGAGGCCGCGGGCTCCGTCTGATCGCATGCCAAGCAGGATATCGACACGAGAAAGGTCCGGCATGGCACCGAGCTGCCGGAACACTGTCCGGGCTGCCTGCAACTCCAGTTCCGCACCATCGTTGTCACCGAGGGCGCGGCAAGCCTGGCCTATCATGACGCCTACGCGCGCTGCTTCGTATGGCGCTTCGACTTGCTGCCACCCCTCGAGTGCCTGGCGCAGCCAAGTCAATGCAGCCTGCGCTTCGCCTTCTGCCAGTTCCACCGCTCCCCGCGCGTGAGCGGCAAGGGCGCGCAGCGGTTCGGTTCCGTAGCTTTCTCCAACGTCCGCCAGTTCGTGGCAGGCACGCCGTGCTTCCTCGATGTCATCAGCCGCCAGCATGATCTCGACGTAAGCAGGCAGCAGCCGAATGCGCTTCAGTTGGTCGGTCGTCGCGCCCATGACGCGCCGGATTGCGGCCGCAGCCGCATCGATGTGCCTTTCGGCCAACCGCAACAGGGCAAGGCCCGGCTGCGGTTCGAAGCCATGTTGGCTTGCACTCCGATATGCCTGCTCGGCCACGTCAAAGTCTCCGCGAAGGCGGTATACTTCCGCCAGCTGGTACCATGCTCCAGCCGTATCTCTCCGATTGTTCGACTGCGTCAAACGCTCCACGGCCTGCTGCGCTTCGTCGATCGCGTCCTGCCATGCGCCGCTGAGCCGCTTGATCTCGGCGCGATGCATCAGGCAGGTGCCGCTGAAACTGATCAGCTGGGGCTGTTCGGCGCACCATCGCCCCAGGGCGGAGGTCCATTCGCGTGCGCGGCCCAGAGCATGGACTTGCTGACACGCTTCGATCACGCTGCAGTAGATCAAGCCGGTAAGCAGCGGAGACAATTCGCCGGCCGTGACCGAAACCATCGCCTCGTCGAGGAGCGCGAAACCTTCCGCGGTTCGCCGCTGGCGCAACAGAACACGGCCCTGCAAATGCCGTGCACAGGCCACCAGATCCACGTCCGCAAAGCGCTCGCCAATCTCGACTGCGCCGCTCGCCGCAGCGTAGGCCGCTTCAAGGTTGCCCGAAGCAAGATGCTGTTCGACGTGGGGCAGCATCAGGTAACCCTGTTCGGCACAATCATGTGGCTCGCGTTCGAGCAGCCGATGCGCCCGTCCAAACCAGCCGGCCGCCTGAGCCATCTCCCCACGAAAGACAAGGCGCAGGCCAAGCCAGAAGGCGCAGCGGGCGGCCCGATGGCACTCGCCCGCGTCCAGATATGCATGATGGGTTCGCTCCAGGGCCCGCAGGTACTCCTCGTCGCGCCCGGTCAAATAGGCCGACATCGCCAGCCGTTCGAGATCGTCCACTGCGAGCGGAGCCGCTTCGCCGGCACGCCAGAAGAACCGATAGGCGTCGTCCCACGCCCTTTCCTCGTAAGCCTCACGACCGAGCACGAGCTGGTCCGCCTCCTGCAAGGAGCCGCTGTTGAATTGCTGTCGATCTGACCTGCCCATCCGCATTGGTTCCTAGCCATCAATGGCTGCTTTGGAGCCAAGGTGCAGTATAGCATGCTCGAACGCGAATGACCGGAATGCACTTAAAGCGCTCTGAACGGGGAATGTCCCTGACGACTGAAACGGGTCGAACTCGGTCGTTCAGAGTGATCGGGTTTTGACCTAAAACGTCAGCCGGAGGCGACCAGCGGCTTCAGCCGAACGTCCCCAAAGGTTCGGTTCGGATCTCGACCCACTGGCAGCGCCGGCTCTCGTGGTAGAAGGACCGGAAGGGCGATGGGAACGCAGGGTCCGCGAAGGCACCCACCGGGATGGCGGTCAGACCGGGCTGGGGTGTCGATCCGGTAGTGGACGGTGGTGCCGCAATCCGGGCAGAAGCTGTAGATGACGCGGCCACCCTCCTCGCCGGCGCGCGAGAATTCCGCTGCCCGCCCCTCGATCGATACGTCATTCTCGGCAAACCGCGTATTGAAGCTGAAGGCACTGCCGGTGCGCCGCTTGCAGGCCAGGCAATGGCAGACGGAGACGCGCACCGGCTCGCCCGAACAAATGGCCGATAGCTGACCGCAGGAACATTCGGCGCGACGCGTGACCATGGCTGCTAGACTCCTGAAATGACCTCACTGCGCATCCGCGTGGGTGCTCAATTCGGCCCGCTTCTCATCCGAGACGACGGCGAGATCGAGGACCTTCTGCAATTCGGCAGCATGCCGGAACGACGGTTCGGCCTGGACGCCGCTGCGCACCGCATCGACGAAGCGCTGGTAGTTGGTCTGCACCGTTCCGGCGTCCAGAACTTGCCATTTGGCGTTCTCGACATCCTCGCCGATGCAGGCTTTCAGCTCCGAGCCGGTCAGATTGTGCACGACTTCGATGCCACCCTTGTCGCCGTAGATGCGCAGTCGGAGCTCGTTGAGATGGCCCGTCGCCCAGCGGCTGGCATGGACGACGCCGAAAGCGCCATTGCTGAAATCGAGCGCCATGGTGAAACTGTCATTGGCGTCGAGCTCGTACTCCCCGATCCGGTTGCCAGGCGCCTTGTCGAAGGACCGCAGGCGGCAGAACACATGGTCGATGTCGAGCGCCGCGCCATAGCTGGCGAAATCGAGGATGTGGATGCCGACGTCGCCCAGCACGCCATTGGAGCCGTGGCCGCGCGACAGCCGCCACAGCCATTTCGGATCGGTGCGCCAGTCGCCCCAGAACTTGGATATCAGCCAGCTCTGCAGATAGGACGCCTCGACATGCCTGACCGTGCCGATCTCGCCGGCCAGCACCATGGCGCGCGCTCTCTGCAGCGGCGCGACATTGCGATAGGTCAGGTTGACCATGTTGATGATGCCGGCCCGCTCGGCCGCATCGGCCATTTCACTGGCCCTCTGGTAATTTTCAGCGAGCGGCTTTTCGCACAGCACCGGCTTGCCCGTCGCGATCAGCGTCATGGTGGTCGGATGGTGGATGCGATCGGGCGTCACGTTCGCCACCGCGTCGAACTTGCCCCATGCCAGCGCCTCGTCCAGCGACGCGAAGCGGTTGGGGATACCGTAGATGTCCGAAAACTTGTCGACGCGCGTACGGTCGAGATCGACGGCGCCGATCAGTTCGACGCCCTCGATCTTGCCGAACTGCCTGGCATGCTCCTCCGCCATCCAGCCGGTGCCGAGTATCAACAGACGCATGATTCGTATCCTTAGGACAGGGCTTTATCTTCTTGTTCGATCATGGATTTGTCGTCTAGCGGAAGCCGGTTTCGCCAGCGGAATGAAGCTTTCCGCCGCGCTCGACGATCGGCTCGAGCGCCTTTTCCACCGGCACGTTCGGCGCATCGAGGATGGCTGGATTGGAGCCTTGGGGATTGTGCGCCCATCTCACCGCATTGCGCAGCACCTTGTGGACGTTGGCGTCGTGATAGGTCGGATAGGTCTCGTGGCCGGGCCTGAAATAGAAGATGTTACCGGCGCCGCGGCGATAGGTCAGCCCCGACCGGAACACTTCGCCGCCCTGGAACCAGGAGATGAACACGGTCTCGAGCGGCTCCGGCACGGCGAACTGCTCGCCATACATCTCCTCGTTCTCGAGCTCGAAATACTCGCCGATCCCGGCAGCGATCGGGTGGTCGGGGCTGGTCACCCAGAGCCGTTCGCGCTCGCCCGCCTCGCGCCATTTCAGCGTGCAGGGAGTGCCCATCAGCTTCTTGAATACCTTCGAGAAATGGCCGGAATGGAGAACGATCAGCCCCATGCCTTCCCAGACGCGGCGCGCCACGCGCTCGACCACTTCGTCGGCGACGGCGCCATGGTCCTTGTGTCCCCACCACAGCAAGACGTCGGTCTCGGCCAGACGGTCGGCCGGCAGCCCATGCTCCGGCTGCTCCAGCGTTGCCCAGGACACTGATATTTCCGGGTCGAGCTTCAGTGCATTGGCGATCGTCGCATGCATGCCCTCAGGATAGATGCCCGCGACCACTTCGTTGGTCCGCTCATGAATATTCTCGCCCCAGACGACAGCGCGTATTGTCATGATGTCCTCGTGATTGTTTGAAGCCGGAGCCGCCCCACCGGCCACTCATACTGTCCCTGGACGGGATTGAAAACCTTCGAGATTGGCCAAACCTCCCCAGCTTCGTCATCCCAGGGCGGAGCAGGCGCGAAGCGGCGTCGCGAAGACCCTGGGATGACGAAGCCATGAAGGGCTGCCGCGAGCGACCTAAGCCCCTCGCCCCTCTTGGGCGACGCGTGTCAGCGGCTTCGACAGGCGCGGCACCACGACGAGGCGCTTGATCTTGCCCTTCTTGTAGGCGGCGAGGAAGCGGGCATAGTCCTTGAAGACGACACAGCCATTCGATTCGGCGCGGCCGCCGCGCAGCATGTAGGTGTGGGCGAGCAGGCCGTCGCGGCCATATTTGTTGCTGCCGCTGGCCGGCGTCAGACGGATGGCCTCAACGCCGTGGAAGCGCGATTCCCGCATCGTCAGATTGTAGGTGTCCGGCGGCGTCGGGCCGACATTCTTCTTGTGGACGTAGCGTGGCTGGTCGACCATCGCGCCCAGTCCCGAATGTGCCTCCAGCCGCGAGCCGTCGGGCATATAGACGGTCTTGGCCGAGATGTCGTAGACGGCGACGCCGGTACCCATGTTGGGCGTGGTGAACAGGTTCCTGAAGGCTCCGCCGAGTCCGCCGGAAGGCATGTCGGGCTTGGCATAGGCCAGCATGTCGCCGCCCTGCGTCTTCGAACGTTTGCCCGGCTTGCCCGATACACCCGGCACTGCCGCTTGTGACGAATTGCGAGGCGACAGGCTGCCGGGTTGCGTCTCGACCGGCGGAGCGTCGGCCGTCTGCACCTTGCTCGCCTTGGCGGTCCTGGAGGCCTGCGCCTTGGGCGGCTCCGTTTTCGATGCCTGATCCTTTTGCGCCTGATCTTTTCGCGCCTGGTCTTTTGGCGCCTGATCTCTTGACGCTTGAGCCCGCGGCGCCTCGGCCAGCTTATCGATGTCCGCCCGCGGACGCAGCGTCGGCAGCGGAATGCTGTCGGGCATGTCGTCTTGCGGCGGCAGCGAGGCCAGTTGGACCTCAGGTTCTTGCGGCTCTTGCGAAGCCGCGGGCTCGCTTGCCGCGACGGCTGCCGGGAGCACGTCGATCATCTGCTCCGGCAATGTATTCGCCAGCGCCAGCGCAAGGCGCGACGAGCGTTCGATCTCCGCCACCGCGGGCCCGAAGCGCACTGACGCCGGGCCGTTCGGGTCGGGTATGCGTACCGGCTCGGCGAACCGGGCGTCGGCCGGCAGGCTGGCGAGCATGACGGGAGAGCCGGCTGAGGCACGGGCAAAGGCGGCGGCAAGCTTTTGCGGCGACAGCGCGGCCTTGGCAACCACGTCGTCGAAGCTCGATTGCCGCGACGCATCAGCGACAAGCGGCACGGTGTTGCGCTTGAGGCGGGCCGATTTTCCCTGGTGGACGAAGTTCGACGCCGACTGCAGGCAGTTGGCATCGCATCCGTGCTGCAGCAGCTTGGCCGACAGCGCCGCGTTTGCTGCGGCCCATGTCGGGGCCTGCGCCTTTGCAAGGCTGCGGCGAGGATCGGCGAGCGCGATGGTGCGCGGCGCGAGCAGGCTTTGCGGGAGACCGTTGGAAGCGGCGCTGAGCGAGGTTCCCACTGAATAAAGGCCGGCCAAGGTCGCCACCGACCATAAAGCAATGGCTGCGCCGACGGCCGGAACCGCGACCCAGCGCAGGCCGGGCCTCATCGAAGTCAATCCAGTTGCAGGACTGTCACCCCGGGTTTTCGCACTTACAAACGCCATTCAACCACTCTCAATCGGCCGATGCCGGCTAGCGGATTTCGCAGCCGTGACATTCACAGTTCGCCTGGTGCCCCCAGCACGCTTTGCGTCTGTTGCCGATTGATTCAAAAGATGGACAAAGTTGGTTAACCAATCCCTCTACCGACCGCCGATTGGGCGACGGTCACACCGAAAAACGCCCTCCAAAACCTGCATAGTTGGCAAAACTGCCCTCCAATGATGACTTTGCTGCCCGTTTTTGTCGGCCGAGTCAAGAAAGCGAAATGACTAGACCTTGCTGGGCGGAGTCGGCCATGGCTGCCAAAGTGAAGCCGGGCCGACGGGAATCGCGCGGCCGGTAGCCGCCGCCATCAAGCCCCGGCGATCGGTCAAACCGGCGATTATCGACCTGGCACTTGTCGACCTGCCACTCGGGCGAATGAACGTTAACCTCTGAGAATTCGGGATAGCGGCAAGATGTTTGCCGCACAGCAGCTGAATGTCGCGAAGTGCCGGAGCGGGATATCCAACACCTAGGCCACAGCCACCACTATGTGAGCCTGGATTTTGGCAGCAACCTCGCCGCTGCCATGCCTGTCAGCAATCGCGGCTGCGGCGTAGTCGGTTGCAGCGTCCAGTTTTCCCGCCTCTCTGGTCTCGATTTCATTGCGAAGGAGAGTGCCCTGGCAATATGCAACGGCCGGAACGCGGGGCGAGGAGGCACGGCTTTGTTCGGCTCTCGTCTCGATCACCACACCGGAAAAACCTGCGTCCTCCAGCTCGCTACGGATCAGTGCCGTATCGTGGTAGCCATGCGGCGTGCGTGCCAGAAAGCGCGGTGGATCGTTCGGAAAAATCCTCGCCAGGGCATTCGTCACATCGTCCGCAAATACATTCTCTTCGATGCGATCCCATACGCTGAATAGAAAATGTCCTCCGGGCTTCAGGACTCGCCGCGCTTCGCGATAGGCAGATGAGCGGTTGGGAAAGAACATCGCACCGAACTGACAACAAACGAGATCGAAGGCCGCATTTTCGAACGGTAGCGCCAGAGCATCAGCCTGACGCCATTTGATGCGATCGTCGGGAGCTTGCCGCGAAGCGGCGTAGTCGAGCATCGGCTGGTTGAGGTCGGTTACGACATAGCTTGCACCGGGCGACAGTTTTGGCGCCAATGCGCGGGTGACAACCCCGGTGCCCGCGGCGGTTTCCAAAACGGCGCTTGGCGACAAGGACGCTGCCCGTCGTGCAAGATCTGCGGCGAACGGCTCGAAAATCAACGGCACCATATAGCGGTCGTAGTTTTCCGGAATTGAGCCGGCGAATACCTTGTCCGTTTCCAACATTGCTATCCCCCGCCGTCCGTTTGATGGCTCGTCAGCATAGCATGGAATTGTTTGCTATTCGGTCGCATTCGACCGGGAGGCGGTTCGCTCCCGGAAGCTCCGAAACGCCGTGCTGCAATTATCTGCATATGTGTTAATATATTGTGGTCATGCGCATTGGTGCGTGGCCAAACATAAAATGGGAGGACGCGATGAAAACCATGAATCGCAGGTCCGCGATTGCTCTCGGCGTGACGGCGGCAGCGGTAACGCCTTTGTTCACGCTGGCGGCGGCGGCAAAGGTGAAGAAATACGGCCCGAAGGAAGGCAAGGAGATTGCACCCGGCGTCAGATTGGTCGAGGTCGGCACCGGCAATTCCGATATCCCCGCCTACAAGAGCATCTCAATTGTCGATATAGTCTTTCAGCCCGGAGCAGCCGCCCCTCAAATGGTGATGGACAACGACATGGTCTGCACCATTGCCGCCGGTGAATTCACGATCAAGAAGGCCGACAAGGAATTCAAGCTCAAGGAAGGTGACGTATATACCTGCTCCAAGGGCAAGACCGACGCGGCGGCCAACACCAGCAAGGTGGTCGGCATCCACCGCATCGCCGTCTTGATACCTGCCTAGCGCATACCGACGAAATCGGCCCGCGTCCTCTTCGGAGGCGCGGGCCTTTTGATGACGTGCGTGGCCTTGTGCGGTTCATCGTTTCACCGCTTCAACCCGGTCGACTTCGTCCAAGTGTGGTGAGGCTCATGCTGTTCATGGTTTTTCCTCCCGTTTTTTGCTTATGGGCGGTTCTCCCTCCGACCGCTTTGAAAGGGTGCGATTATATTAGAGATCGCGCAAGTTTCTGGCTGACTGCTGGCCGGTATAGGGGCCTGCATTGGCGGATTGGCAATGCGGCAGCGCGCTGAGCGTTTTGGAGTTCACGAAACGGCCCGGTGCTCTTCCCGAGCTGCCTCCCAGACCTCGCGCGCCGCATCTGCATTCAGTGCCGCGATTCCCAGGCCGACGATCAAATCCGGCCACGCCGAGCGCCACAGGAAGGCCGTCACCAATCCGGCCAGTATGATCGCAATATTGGCGACCGCATCGTTGCGGGCCGAGAGGAATGCCGCCCTGGTAAGACTGCCGCTGTGATGGCGGTAGCGCGCCAGCATGTAGGCGCACGACAGATTGACCGCCAGAGCGCCTAATCCCGCCAGCGTCAGCGCCGTTGGCTGCGGCGGCACCGGCATGTTGAACTTTTCCCACGCGGTCCACAGCGTCGCCAGGCCCGGCACCAGCAGGATAAGCGCCAGCGCCATGCCGACCCGCGAGCGGGCACGCAGCGACCATCCCATGGCGAGCAGTATGAGGAGATTGACCGAGGCATCTTCCAGAAAATCGACGCTGTCGGCGAACAGCGACACCGAGCCGATCGCCAGCGCGACAGCGAATTCAATGCCGAAATAACCCAGGTTCAGCAGTGCGACGACAAGCACCACCCGGCGAAGGCCGTCCGACGCAATGGCTTGCTGCATGGTCTGTCCTAACACGATGCCGTTGTCGCTCTTACCAGCTGCTCTTCCAACGCAACAGCCGCATGGCATTGGCCGTCACCAACACCGTCGCCCCGGTGTCCGCGAGAATGGCGGGCCAGAGGCCGGTGATGCCGGCGATCGTCGTCACCAGGAACACTGCCTTCAGGCCCAACGCAATGGTGACGTTCTGCTTGATGTTGGCCATGGTTGCTTGGGACAGCCTGATCATGGCCGCAACGTCGCCGACGCGTCCATGCAGCACCGCTGCGTCAGCCGTTTCAAGAGCCACATCGGTGCCGCCGCCCATGGCAATGCCGACATCGGCCGCGGCAAGTGCCGGCGCATCGTTGATGCCGTCGCCGACCTTGGCTACCCTAAGCCCCTGCCCCTTCAACTCGCCGAGGATGCGCTGCTTGTCCTCAGGGAGCAGTTCGGCGCGCACCTCGATGCCGAGCTGTTTGCCGATGGCAGCCGCCGTGCGCTTATTGTCGCCGGTTAGCATGACTGTCCTGATGCCTGCATTGGTCAGCGCCTTTAGACCGGCGAAAGCATCCGGCCGGGGTTCGTCGCGCATGGCAATGAAGCCGGCCAGCGCGTTGTCTACAAGCAGCACCGCCACTGACTTGCCTTCATCGTTCAATGCCACGATGCGTGCCGCCTGGTCTGCTGGCAGCAGGTTTATCTCGCCCGCCGCGACTGGCGAGCCCAGAAACAGGTTCTTGCCGCCGACACGACCGATAACCCCTTTACCGCCGATCGCTTTGGCTTCGGCGGCAGGCGGCACGGGAATGTTGCCGGCTTTGGCCCTTTGGAGGATGGCCAAAGCGAGGGGATGGCTCGAGCCGATCTCAAGCGCTGCCGCGAGCGAAAGGATGTCGCGTTCACTGGCACCCACCGCAACGACATCGGTGACCTGTGGCTTGCCGAGCGTCAGCGTGCCGGTCTTGTCGAGCGCCACGGCGTTGATGGTCGCGAGCCCTTCCAGCACCGCCCCACCTTTCATCAGCAGGCCGCGCCGGGCTCCGGCCGAAAGCGACGCCGCGATCGCCGCCGGAACTGAAATGACCAGCGCGCACGGGCAGCCGATGAGCAGCAGCGCCAGCCCCTTGTATATCCATTCGTTCCAATCGCCGCCCAAGAGCAGCGGCGGTGTGGCGGCCACGAACGCCACGACGGCGACAACGCCGGGCATGTACCAGCGCGAAAAGCGATCGATGAAGCGCTCGGTCGGCGCCTTGTTTTCCTGCGCCTCCTCGACCAGCTTGATCACGCGTGCAATCGTGTTGTCTGCGGCGGTCGCCGTCACCTTGACGCGCAGCACGCCGTCGCCGTTGATAGTGCCGGCAAAGACCGTGTCGCCGACGTCCTTGCGCACCGGCACGCTTTCACCGGAGACGGGTGATTCATCGATGGCGCTCCCGCCTTGGGTGATCTCGCCGTCAGCCGGAATCCGGTCGCCCGGCCGCACGAGGATGATGGCGCCCACAGCCAGGCTTTCTGCCGGCACCTCGCGGGTCTGGCCGCCTTTCTCGACGAACGCGGTTTTGGGAACGAGGACCGTGAGCGCTTGAATACTGGACCGTGCCTTGCCGGCCGCAACCCCTTCGAGCAACTCGCCGATGAGGAACAAGAAGACCACCGTCGCCGCTTCCTCGCCGGCACCGATGATGACGGCCCCGGCCGCCGCCACAGTCATCAGCATTTCGATTGTGAACGGAATGCCTGCCGCTGCGGCCATGGCCGCTCGGCGCGCGATCGGAGCCAGGCCGAGCAGCATTGCGGCGATGAAGGCCCACGGGCCGGTTGCGGGCCAGGCGTAATCAATCGCGAAAGCCACGGCCAAGGCGACCCCGCTGGCGATGGCCAGGCGGCCCTTGGCGCTGTCCCACCATAGCTCCGACGCCGGCGCATCATCGTTGTCATGTAACCCCGCTACGGTCTCGTCGTGATTGCGCCTTCCGTCGGCATGGTTGTCGGCGGATTGATCGGACGCCGGCGTCCCAGACTTGGAGGTCAGCGGAGCGACGGCGTAGCCGAGGCCGGTGACCTTCCTCTCGATCGCGCCGAGATTGCTTTCGGGAGTATGAGTGACCGTCAGAGTGCCCGCCGAAACGGATACGTTGATGTCCTGAACACCAGGCATCCGCCGCACGGCCGTATCGATTTTGCTGGCGCAACCGGCGCAATCGATGCCTTCCACGCGGTAGCGGGTCTGTTGTTTGGTCGCAGCCATGGTGAACCTCTTGTATCTTCGAGCGCGACGCTACATTCTCTAGCGACTAGAGGAGCAAGCGAAATGTCAACAGGTATGACCATCGGTGAAGCGGCCCGACACAGCGGCGTGAAGGTTCCAACCATTCGCTACTATGAGCAGATCGAGTTGCTTCCTGCCGCTGCCCGCAGCGAAGCCAATCGCCGGCAGTATGAAGCGGCAGACTTGCGCCGGCTCGCCTTCATCAGGCACGCGCGCGAGTTGGGGTTCGGGATCGAAGCCATCAGGGCGCTGCTGACGCTGCAGGATAATCCCAGCCAGCCTTGTGCGACCGCCGACGCCATTGCCAAGGCGCGTCTGGCCGACGTGGTTCAGCGGATACGCAGCCTTACAGCGTTGAAAGCCGAGCTGGAGCATATGGTCGAAGGCTGCCGGCACCGAAAAATCTGCGAATGCCGTGTCATCGAGGTGCTGGCGGATCACGATAAATGCGAGCATGCCCGGCACTGATTGGCTCCCCTTGGTCGCTATGTCACAGCATTGGCACTTGCAAAAACCGTACTTTGCGGTCAGCCTGAGCAGATGTTGGCTCGGCTGTCGCCAAAACACATGCTTGTCACGCTGCTCGCGGTCTTCCTGACCGTGGGGCTCAGCCTGTCCGGTGCACAGGCCAGCATCATGTCGGCAACGATGACGGCCGGCATGGCTGCCGGCGATGGCATGACCATGCCTGCGGGGCCCGGCATGGGCAAGATGGCCGATGCCGCCATGAAGGGTGACTGCAAGGGGTGCCTCAAGGGTGCCGGCGGTGACGGCAAGGGGATATACTGCCCGCCGACCTGCATTGCGCCGGCGCTTGCATTGCTGCCGCAGAAGCTCGAGATGACGACGACCCCGCTGCCGTCGCAAATATCGCCGCTGCCGGCGCCGTTCCTGCACGGGCGAAGTTCCCTGCCCGACCCATACCCTCCAAGACCCAGCGCTCTCGTCTGACGCCGTTTCAGCCGTCCCACGGCTGATGTCCGGCGTCCGGTCGCCCGCTCGCGTTGATGCGCGACGGGCGCGGACAGCAATCAGTCGACGCTCGCCGTCGATCGAGATCGCAAGGAACGTAAGGGTGAATAGCAATTCCAGTCTTTTCCTGTCGCGCCGCGGGTTCCTGCTTGCGGCGGCGGGCGTCGCCGTCTCGACGTCGATGCGCCCGGCGCGAGCAGCCGCAGTTGATGAGCGCCGTATCAAGGTCGCGCCAGCCCATGCCCGGTTAATCGACGCAGGTGGTCCGCAAACCACGGTATGGGCCTATGACGGCACAATTCCCGGCCCGACCCTGCGCCTGCGGCAAGGCCAGCCGGTCCGCATCACTGTCGAGAACGGTCTCGACGAGGATACGACCGTCCACTGGCACGGCATTCGCCTGGCAAACGCCATGGACGGCGTGCCGGGCCTGACCCAGAAGCCGATCGGGCCGGGGCAAAGTTTCGTCTATGAGTTCACACTGCCGGACGCCGGCACCTTCTGGTACCATCCGCACGCCGACAGCCTGGTCCAGCTCGGCCGAGGCCTTGCCGGCGCACTGGTCGTTGAGGAGGTCGAGCCGGTCGCCGTCGACCGTGACATTCTGTGGCTGCTGCAGGACTGGCGGCTTGCGGCCAATGGGCAGATCGCCGGCGGCTTCGGCAGCGCCATGGATGCGTCGATGTCGGGCCGCGTCGGCAATGTCGTCACCGTCAACGGCACGGGGCCAGGCGATCGGAGCGTGAAGGCCGGCGAGCGCGTCAGGCTGCGGCTCGCCAATGCCTCGCTTGCCCGCATGATGGCGCTGCGCTTCGAAGGCCACCGTCCGGTCGTCGTCGCCATCGACGGCCAGCCCTGCGATCCGCATGAACCGGAGGGCGGTCGCCTGGTGCTGGCGCCCGCCATGCGCATCGACATCGTGCTCGACATGCAGGGCCACCCCGGCAGCCGCCACGCGGTGATCGACGATTTCTACGACGGCCTCGCCTATACGCTGACCACGCTGGCCTATGACGCAGCGCCGCCGATCAGGGCGCATCCGCTCGACGCGCCAGCCGGCCTGCCGCGCAACCCTCTGCCCCAGCCCGACCTCGCTGGCGCCGAGCGCCAGGAAATCGTGCTGCAGGGCGGCATGATGGGCGGCGGCAAGCTCAAGGGCGTCGGCGGCATGATGGGCATGGGGATGATGGGCATGAACGGCGGTGCGGCCTGGGCGATCAACGGCATGTCGATGACCGGCGACGGCCATGCCGGCATGGCGCCGCAGTTCACGCTGAAACGCGGTGTGACCTGCCATCTCACCATGCGCAACGAAACCGCCTGGTGGCACCCGATGCATGTCCACGGCTTCAGCCTGTCGGTCATCTCGCGCAACGGTTCGCCGGTGCCGCACCGCCAATGGCAGGACACGGTGCTGCTCGCCCCCAAGGATGTGATCGAATGCGCCTTCGTCGCCGACAATCCCGGGGACTGGATGCTGCACTGCCATGTCGCCGACCACCAGATGGCGGGTCTGATGACCGTCTTCCGCGTGACCTGATTTTTCGCCACCCAATCACCCAAGGAGAACTGCAAATGAAACTGCCCTACTCAATCGCCGCTCTCGCGGTCGCAATCGCAATGCCGATGCCTGCATTCGCCGCAACGATCCAGGCGGTGATGTACAAGAACCCGAGCTGCAGCTGCTGCGAGACCTACGCCGCCTATCTCGAACAGAACGGCTTCAAGGTCGAGCTCAAGCCGACCAACGACCTCAGCCAGATAAGCGCTGGGCTCGGCGTTCCCGCGCAATTGCAAGGCTGCCATTCGGTGGTGATCGGCGACTACGTGGTCGACGGCTTCGTGCCGGTCGACTTGGTCAAGAAGATGCTGACGGAACAGCCCCAAATCACCGGCATCGCCATGGCCGGCATGCCGATGGGCTCGCCGGGAATGGGCGGCGAGAAGACCGAGACCTGGAAGATCTACGCCTTCACCAAGGACGGCAAGGCGCCGACCGTCTACGCGACGCAGTGACGGCCGGCGATGAATTTCTGGAACCCGAGGAGACTGCCATGAAACTGACCTACTCGCTTGCGGCCTTCGCCGTCGCGATCGCCATGCCCCTTCCGGCCGTCGCCGCGACGATCGAAGCGGTGATGTACAAGAACCCGCAATGCAGCTGCTGTGAATCCTATGCTAACTATTTGGAGCACAATGGCTTCAAGGTCGAGATCAAGCCGGTCAACAACCTCTCGCAGATTAGCGGCGATGCCGGCGTGCCGGCCGACCTGCAAGGCTGCCATACGCTGATGGTCGACGGCTATGTCGTCGACGGCCTAGTGCCGGTCGAGATCGTCAAGAAGCTTTTGACCGAAAGGCCAGCAATCACAGGCCTCACGCTGGCCGGCATGCCGACGGGCGCGCCCGGCATGGGCGGCGAGAAAGACGGGACCTGGACGATCTATGCTTTCACCAAGGACGGCAAGGCGCCGACCGTCTACGCGACGGAGTGAAAGGCACCGCGATGTTGACCGACATTTCCGATTGTCCGGCCAGAACCTGGCTTGCGATGACCTTCCTGTCCGTTGCCGGTTTCCTCGTGCTGCTGGTTCTGGTGCTCGCCGTCGCAGCACTCGCAAGATACGTGCTGACGGGTCGTCGGACCACAATCGGCCGGGTGCATCATGACCAGCGGTGACGTTCAATCCGATGCGGGACCGGCAGCCATTCGGCGCGCCTTGCTTCGACGATTACTGGTCGTCCTGCCCGTGATGATTTTCGTCGGGCTGGCCGTGTTGCTCGCCTGGGGGCTCACGCGCAATGCGTCCGACATTCCATCGGTGCTGATCGGCAAGCCGGTGCCCCAATTCAGCCTGCCGCCGGTCCAGGGCCGCACGTTTGGTTTGTCGAGCGGTGACCTGCGGGGCGACGTTTCGCTGGTCAACGTCTTCGCATCCTGGTGCTTGGCCTGCCGCGAGGAACATCCTGTGTTCATACAACTGGCGGCGAGCAAGACGGTGCCGCTGCATGGGCTCAACTACAAGGACAGGCCCGATGACGCCGCACAATGGCTCGACACGATGGGCGATCCTTATACGCGTACCGGCGCGGATCTGAACGGCCGCGTCTCCATCGATTGGGGCGTCTACGGCATACCGGAAACCTTTGTCGTGAGTGCCGACGGCCGCATTGTCTACAAGCACATTGGCGCGGTGACGGACGAGGCCCTTGAGAAAACGATCATGCCGCTCGTCGAGCGCCTGAGGGCCGAGGCGAAGGAGCGGCAACCGTGAAGATGCTCGCTCTCGCGCTCTTCGGCGCCTTGCTCGCGGTGGCGCAGCCCGCATCGGCCGTCGAGCCGCCGCAGGACTTCGCCGTTCATGAGGCTCCCGTCCCCGTGCCGGAAATCAGCTTGAGGACGCCGACGGTCAACCGAAAACGCTTGCGGATTTCCACGGCAAGGTCCTGCTGCTCAACATCTGGGCGACATGGTGCGCTCCCTGCCGCAAGGAAATGCCGACGCTCGACCGGTTGCAAGCCAAGCTCGGCGGACCGGACTTCGAGGTCATCGCGCTGTCGATGGATCGCGGCGGTCCGGACATCGTGAAAAAGTTCTTCGCCGAGATCGGCGTCGAGCATCTCGCCCTCAACATCGACACAACGGGCAAGGCGATGTTCACGCTCGGCGCCCTCGGCCTTCCCATGACATTGCTGATCGACCGCGAGGGCAAGGAAATCGGCCGGCTGATCGGCCCAGCCGAATGGGATTCACCCGAAATGATGGCGTTCATCCGCAGCCATTTCGGGGCCAACTGAGAAAGGAAAAGACATGACCACAACAGAATCGCCCGAAACCTCGCAGGCTTCGCTTGGCCGCAGCATTCTTCACGCCATCCGCCACTATCTCGGTGACCGGCGCGGACTAATCGCTGCCGGCACGGTCATTGCCGTCGCCGGCCTCGCCTTCAACTGGACATGGCTGGTCGCCGCGGGCATTGCGCCACTGCTGCTCAGCGTCCTGCCTTGCGTGGCCATGTGCGCGCTCGGCCTGTGCATGAACCGGATGACAGGCCGCACCTGCCAAACGGAAAACGCTGCCCCAAAAGCGGATGGGGAAGGCACCACGAAAGGCAGCGGTTGATGCCTATCCAGACCCAAAACGAGCGGCAAGCGCTCTCGCCGACTTTGGGCACGCGCTTGCTGTGCGGCCTGATCGCACTGGCGGCGCTGATCCTCGGCCTTTTTCACGGCGCGCAGGCGCATTCGCTCGATGAAGTCGACGCCATGCTCAAGGGCGACGAGAAGTATTTCCAGCCGATTGATAAGCCGATACCCGATTTCACCCTGCGCACCGCTGAGGGGCGTATCGTGCGGCCGACCGAGTTGCATGGCAAGGTCGTCGTCCTCCACTTCGTCTACACGTCGTGCACGGACGTATGCCCGCTCCACGCCGAGAAGATCGCCGAGATCCAGGCGATGGTGAACGCCACGCCGATGAAGGACCAGGTCACCTTCGTGACTATCACCACTGACCCGACGCGGGACACGCCGGACGTGCTGCGCAGCTACGGGCCGGCGCACGGGCTCGATCCGGTCAATTGGTTGTTCCTGACCACGACACCCGATCAGCCGGAGGACGCGACCCGCAAGCTGGCGGAAGCCTTCGGCCACAGATTCAGCAAGACAGATGACGGCATTCAGGCGCATGGCATCGTCACTCATGTCATCGACAAGGAAGGCCGGTGGCGCGCCAATTTTCACGGCCTGGATTTCGCGCCGGTCAATCTTGTCACCTTCGTCAACGCGCTCACCAACGGCGTCGAGCGTCCGCACCATGAACAGGAAACGGGTGGGGAGCCGGACGAAGGCTGGCTGGCAAAATTGAAGAACTTCTTTTGACGCGCAATTTCGCCGGCGGCATGCCGACCGGGCGCCTCGACGGAGAACAAGGAGAGATGCATATGACGATCAGCGTAAAACAGGCAAACCGATATGGGAGCTGGCTTGTCCGCGCCCTGCTGCTTGCCGCCGTGACCGGATGGTTCCTGCTAAATCCGGGCCCTCAGGGCGCCGGGCGATCGGCGATGGCAGCTGGCGGAATGTCCCAGGACCAAATCGACCAGCGCATCCACGACTATATCCTCGCCCATCCCGAAGTCCTGGTGCAGGCGCTGCAAAGCCTGGATCAGCGCCAGCGCGAGGCCGAGGCGGCCCAGGTAAAGGCGGTTCTGGCGTCGCGCGCGGACGACATTTTCCGCGACAAGCAAAGCCCCGTCGGCGGCAATGCGCAAGGCAACGTCACCATGGCCGAATTCTTCGACTATAATTGCCCTTATTGCCGCCAAGTGGCGCCGATCATGGCGCAAGCCGCGGCCAACGACCCGCAGTTGCGCATCGTCTACAAGGAATTCCCCATCCTCGGCCCTGATTCCGTATTTGCGGCCAAGGCAGCGCTCGCGGCTCAGATGCAGGGCAAATATGCGGAGTTCCACAAGGCCCTGTATGACGCCAAGAGCCGGGTGAACGAGACGATCGTTCTCAGGATCGCGGCCGAGGTCGGCCTCGACGTCCCTCGCTTGAAGACCGATATGCAGCATCCGGACATCCAAGCGGCGATTGACCAAAATGCGAAACTGGCTCAGGCGCTGAAAATCGCCGGAACGCCGACTTTCGTCGTCGGCGACCAGATTTTTCAAGGCGCGACCGATCTTGCTTCGATGAAGAAATTGATCGGGCAGGCAAGGGCCCTGAAGAAGTAACGCCGGCAAGCGGGAACAATTGACCGATGCCCGAACTCTCCAACATCGGCGTGCTGACCGCCTTCGTGGCCGGCATCGTCTCGTTTCTCTCTCCTTGCGTGCTGCCGCTGGTGCCGGGCTATGTGTCCTATGTCGCCGGCAGGACGCCGATGGACGGGTCGGCGCGCCTGTCGGCGGCCGCTTTGAGCCTCTGTTTCGTGCTCGGGTTCTCGACCGTCTTCATCGTGCTAGGCGCCAGCGCCACGGCGCTCGGCCGATTGCTGCTCCGCCACCGCATCGAGCTCAACCTGGCCGGCGGTGCGATCGTCATCCTGTTCGGCCTGTTCCTCACCGGTCTGCTTCGCCCATCCTGGATGATGCGCGAAGCGAGATTTCATGCCGATATGCCCGGTGGCAAGGCGACGTCGGCCTATGTTCTCGGCCTCGCCTTCGCCTTCGGCTGGACCCCGTGCATAGGCCCGATCCTCGGCGCCATCCTGACCGTCGGCGCCGCGTCGGCCACCGTCGCCGAAGGCGTGACGCTGCTCGCCGTCTATTCGCTCGGCCTCGGCCTTCCCTTCTTGCTTGCCGCTCTGTTCACCGACAGTCTGGCGCGGCGGCTGAAGGCGATGCGCCGGACCGGCTCGATGTTGCAGTTCGCCGCCGGGGGTATCATGGTCGTCATGGGGCTCGCCATGGTCACCGGACGGATGTCGACATTCTCGTTCTGGCTGCTCGAACAGTTTCCAATATTCACGCGCATCGGCTGAAGACCGGGAAAGGAATTAGTCATGGTCCGGACAATGTCCCCAAACAGACGAATGGTTGTTTTCGGCGGTGTTTTCGGCGCCGCGATGGTTGCCGGCTTTGTCAACGAACCGGATTTGGCAATCGCTGCGGAGGACCCCGGTATGGCGGGTCGCTTCAAAGACCTCAGCGAAAATGGCAACAGCACGTGTTCGGCCAAATTCACGGAGTCGATCGCAACCATGCCAAGCACGTCGCGGATCAAGGGCTCATGTTGCAGCCCGATGGAAATGAAGCGCTACATCGAGCAGTTGAATGGGCTGACCAAGTATCGCGATATCGCCATGATCCCCGTCGATCCATACGACATTCCGGCTGGCATCGCCCAAAAATTGATTCCTTACTACGATGTGAAGCTCTCCGGCGATGAGCAGCAGGCCTACGACTACGCGATGGCCAATTCCAACGAGAAAGGCCCATGCTGCTGTCAATGCTGGCGCTGGAAAGTGTATGGCGGGCTGGCGAAGTTCCTGATCCGCGAGCACGGTTTCACCGGCAAGCAGGTCGTCGACGTCTGGGATCTCTCCGACGGCTGCGGCGGTGGAGAGTAGAGCCGGGCGACGCCTCGGATGCGGTTCAACAAGCGCTCTCAACCTGTTCTAGCTTCTTGAAAGGAGCGCTTGACCTTCCGGTGGCTGGAACGGTTAGGCTCATTGCCAACTTCCGGAGATCGTCCAATGGCGGACCGAACCATGAATTTCGAAAGGCAGCTACTGGCCCTGTTCAGAGAGGCATATCGGCAAGGCAGATCGGATGTCGCGGAGCATTTGCTGCGAGCGCTGGAGGCACTGGATCAAAGCCCTGCCGTTCCCGAGTTACCGCACGGCCAGCATGTTTTGGCCGAAGCCTACTATGAACTCGTTCGTCGATAGCATTGAACATGCCCTGATTGACCGGCAAGCCACCGCCTTCGTGGGCTGATCGAGTTCGCCTTGACGGGCGTACATGGCGAACTAGTTCCCCTCGCAATCGCCGGTGGCAGCGGCGGCGGGAGGGATGATTGTAATGATGATGGACGGTTCAATGTGGATGATGGGCGGCATGGCGCTCATTTGGGTCCTGGTGCTTGTCACCCTCGTGCTCGCGATCGCGGCGCTGGTCAAATATTTGCGAACCTGACGGCATAGGCAGTCGGGGTCAAAAGAGCAAAAAGGACGGAAAGTTGTAGGCGTCACCGGAAGCAGCAGCGTCATCGGGTCGGCGTCGGAACTGGTCCGGCCCTTCGGCTCTTAACGTCTGTCGCCTTCGGCCCTCTCAGGAGTGGCAAATCGCCGGCTATGAGGTCTGGATGGCGAAGCGCAAAGACACGGTTATTGTTACCGGCAGCACCGGCTTCATCGGCTCGGCTCTGGTCAACAGCTTCGCCGACCGGTTTGCTCTCGTCGGTCTCGACCGGGCGGCGACGCGTCAGCCGCCGCCGGCCGCGGAGTGCGTCTGCATCGACCTGACATCGGAGGACGCCGTGGCTGCCGGCTTGGCGCGCGTGCGGACGGCCTATGGCGCCCGCCTCGCCTCGGTGATCCACCTTGCGGCCTATTTCGATCTCACAGGCGAACGGAACCCGCTCTACGAAAAGATTACGGTTGGCGGCACCGAGAAGCTCCTGCGCGCCCTGAAACAATTTGAGGTCGAGCAGTTTGTCTTCATGAGTTCGATGCTGGCGCACAAGGGTGGCCGACCAGGCGACATCATCGATGAGGATTGGCCGCTCGAATCGAACCTACCCTACCGCACCTCGAAGATCGAGACCGAGCGCCTGATCCATGAGCAGCACGGGGCGATCCCTGTCGTCTATGCCAGGCCGGCCGGCGTCTATGATGATCTCGGCCGTAACGCATTCCTCGCCAATCAGATTGCGCGTATCTACGAAGAGGATCCGACCGGGCATGTATATCCGGGTGACCTGCGCACCGGGCAGTCGTTCCTGCATCTGGAAGACCTCACCGATGCGGTGGCGCGCCTTATAGATCGGCGGAAGAAACTTCCCACGGAGCTGGCGCTGCTTCTCGGCGAGCCTGAGGTCATGGGCTACGGCGAACTTCAAGCCGAAATTGGTCGGTTGATCCGTGGCGAGAACTGGGAGACACGGGAGGTGCCGAAGGCGCTCGCCAAGGCGGGTGCCTGGGTCCAACAGGACGTGCTGGGCGAAGAATCATTCGTTCGTCCCTGGATGGTCGATATCGCCGACGACCACTACGCGATCGATATCAGCCGTGCCCGCAATGTCCTCGGCTGGCAGCCCCGGCATTCCCTGCGCGAGACGTTGCCGCGGATCGTCGACGCGCTCAAGGCAGATCCCGCCGGCTGGTATCGGGCCAACAAGCTCAACGCCGCCAAGGTGGCCGGCAGCGGAACAAAAGCGCGAGAGAAAGACAAGGCGTTCGAGGCCAAACACGACAAGATGAAACCCGGACACATGGCCGAGATGGCGGGGATGGGCAAGCAGATGCTCTGGGCTCATTTCCTGGTCATCACGCTTGGCGTGTGGCTCCTCACCAGCCCGCTTCAGTTCGCGCTGTTCGATCCGGCGGCGGCCGGCACTGTGCGTGACATCACGCAAGAGCGTGGACTGTGGGAACCGGTGCTGCGCAACGCGCTCACCGGCTGGAGCGACATTGTCTCGGGTTTGCTGCTGATGCTGTTTGGCGGGCTCGCACTGTCGCCGCGTTTTTCCTGGGCGCAATGGGGCACGACGATCGCCGGCCTATGGCTGCTGTTCGCGCCGCTGTTCTTCTGGACGCCGAGCGCCGCCGCCACCATGAACGACACGATCGTCGGCGCGCTGGCCATCACTTTCTCGGTGCTCGTCCCGATGATGCCGGGCATGAGCCACGAAGGGATGATGGACGAGAGCACCGTTCCGCCCGGCTGGACCTACTCGCCGTCATCCTGGCTGCAGCGCCTGCCGATCATCGCGCTCGGTTTCTTCGGTTTCCTTATCGCCCGCTATCTCACTGCCTACCAGCTCGGCCATGTGGGTGCTGTCTGGGAGCCGTTCTTCCCCGGCGGAGACGGCAGGAACGGCACGGAATTCATCATCACATCCGACGTTTCTCGAGCCTGGCCAGTCGCTGATGCCGGGCTTGGCGCCGTGGCCTATATGATCGAAACCCTGATGGGCGCGATGGGCACGGCGACCCGCTGGCGCACCATGCCCTGGATGGTGACCTTCTTCTTCATCCTGGTGGTGCCGCTCGGCGGCGTCTCGATCTTCTTCATCATCATCCAGCCGATCATGATCGGCACCTATTGCACACTGTGCCTCATCGCGGCGGCGGCCATGCTGGTCATGATCCCGCTGACGCTGGACGAGGTGGTCGCCATGGGCCAGTACATGCTGCGCAGCGTGCGGGCAGACCGTCCGTTCTGGCGCACCTTTTTCCAAGGCGGGCCGGAGCCGAACGGCGAGGCGGACAAGAACGATCCCGGCTTTTCCGCCGCGCTTGCCGCACAGTCCGCCGCAGCCATTCGCGGTGTCACGTTTCCATGGACGCTGGTCGCATGCTGTATCGTCGGCGGTTGGCTGATGATCTCGCGGCTGGTCTTCGGCACGGCCGGCGCCATTGCAAGCAGCGATCACCTCTCGGGCGCCATGATCATCACGATCGCGGTCTGCGCCATGGCCGAGGTGGCACGGCCGTTGCGTTTCCTCAACCTGCCGTTCGGGTTATGGCTGATCGCAGCGCCCTGGCTGCTCGACGGCGCGACCAGAGGTTCGACATTGAACAATGCCGTTGCAGGGCTAGTTGTGATCGGCCTCAGCCTGCCTCGGGGGCGCCGAAGCAAGGAGCACTACGGCTCATGGGACCGCTATGTCGCCTAGACGAAGCCGGGAACCGGCTTGGTCTTGCCGCTCAGTTGCGCGCTCAGCGTCAGTGTCTGCGGGAAATTCCGGACGATCGCTGCCATCAAGGTGGCGCTGCCGGGGCGAAGGGCAATTCCGGCAACGGCCGCGGCGGCGTAGACCCGTGTCGAGAACAGTCTTTTCCAGGCCGCCCCGTAGCGTGTGGCGGCAGCCTCGCGCCCTGCCCGGCCACTTGGCGCGGATGCGAGTTCGCAAGCCAGCAGCCAGCCGGACTGAAGCGCCATCGAGATGCCCTCGGCGATGACAGGATGAGACTCTCCGGCTGCATTGCCGACGCGGAAGATGTCCTCTTCGTAGCACGAGCGAATTCCCGGCCGGATCGGACCTGCGGCAAGCCACGGACCGTCGAGGAGAGCCGGTTCCAGGGCGTTCCTGACGCCTCGGCACGAGTCCACGAGATGGCGCGCGACCGCATCGGCGGCCGACACGTGGCTCCGTTGTTTGGGGCCATATTGTTTACGCAGCCGCGCGAGCATATCGCGCCGGATGCAGCACGAGACCGACAACCGGCCATGATCCGCCGAAACCATGCCGCCATAGCCGCCGGGGAAGGCCAGCAGAGGCATCAAATCCGGCGGCAGGGACGACCCGGTGAAATGCGCCTTGAAGCCGAGCAGGTCCGACGGGCGATTGGCCTTTGCGAGCTGGCTGGGCAATGGTCCCGGTTCCCACGAGCCGTGTGCGGCGACAATCACCGGCGCTCGCAATATCGCCGTTCCGTGCCCGGGATGAATTCGCACCCGTTGCATCTCGCGATCCCGCTCGATGGCGACGGCGCGGCAGGGTTGAAAGATTTCGACACCCGCCGATCGCGCCGCTTGCAAAAGCAGAGAATCGAGAATGTCCCGGCCGAGCGCCCGGCCGAAGCTGTCTTTCGCCCGAGGCCCAGCTCCCGCACGTGGCATTGCCGCCTCGACGCAGGTCTCCCCGGAAAACAAACCGACGCGGCGGATTTCGGGGCCGGCATTGGTACGCCAGGCATCGCCGATCTCGAGCCGGTCGAGAAGCGCAAGATTGCTTGCCGAGATGTATTCGCCGCAGACCTTGCGGCGTGGAAACGCACTCTTTTCCACAATTGCCACAGCCCATCCGCGCCGGACCAGCGTGAGCGCGACGGATGTGCCCGCCGGGCCGGCGCCTATGATGATCGCGTCATGGGTCGACAATCCCGTCATGGGTCGTTGCCGGCGCTGGCGCCGACGAAAATGTGGGAAAACAGGCCGGCGCGTCGTTCCTCGACCGGTTTGCCGTTGGCCGCAAGCCAGAGACCGGAAAGCTCGCTGCCGCGAAAGCCGGCACGCACGCTTTGCGCCGCGTCGTTTCGTGTGACGTCGTTGGCGCCGATTGCCGGCAGAAGACGGGTCGCGGCCAGCGGCAGTTTCGCCCGCAGCGGCTCTGTCGCAATGAGCAACGGGGCTTTCGGCCCGATCAGCGAAAACAGACGCACGACCTGTGCATCATCGAGGTGATGCAGGAACAGATTGACGGTGACGGCGTCGAAACGCGCACTCTCGATCTTTCCTGCCCAGTCGAAGACATCGGCGGTGACGCCTTCCGCCCTCCATCCCAGCCGGTCAAAATCGCCGCGCAATTGCGCGGTGAGGAGGCCGACGCGGTCGAGCATCACCAGTTCGACCCCGGGCCAATGCCTGGCCACGCGCCGCGCCACCGCCAGCATGAAGGAGCCATCGCCGGCGCCGATCTCCAGGATGCGGCGTGGCGGCGTTGGCACGAACCTCCTGAGCAACGACGTCATGATCGGCGCCTGAAACATCACCATATTGATGCGCCGAAGGTCGCGGCGCGCGGTCAGCGCTCGCGGATCGTCGGCCGCAAGTCCGTCGAGGATTTCCGGCGCAAGCTGCCGGTGCTCCAGGCCGCTCATGACACCGTTCGAAAGAGCATGGTTTCGGCCGTCAGCCCGGGTCCGAACGACATGCCGCAACCGAGCAGGCCGGGTGGCGCCTTCAGCATCTCCTTCATCACGAACATGACGGTCGCCGACGACATGTTCCCATACTGGCGCAACACCTCGCGCGATGGTTCCAGCGCGGTGGGCTCCAGTTCCAGGGCCCTTTCGACGGCGTCGAGCACCGAACGTCCACCCGGATGCACGGCCCAAAGGTCGATGTCTTTCGCCGATCGGCCTCCGAGGATGGCGGCCTGGCTGTTCCGCAACGCTTCATGAATCGCTGCCGGCACCTGGCCGGAAAGAACCATTTCGAAGCCGTGGTCGCGAATGTTCCAGCGCATCAGGTCCCGCCGTTCCCTCGCCACCAGACAGTGAAAGCTATCGAGCTCGATGCCGGCC
This sequence comes from Mesorhizobium sp. M1006, assembly GCF_040318825.1. Classification (NCBI taxonomy): domain Bacteria; kingdom Pseudomonadati; phylum Pseudomonadota; class Alphaproteobacteria; order Hyphomicrobiales; family Phyllobacteriaceae; genus Mesorhizobium; species Mesorhizobium sp. M1006. The sequence goes on along the minus strand of NZ_JAMYMZ010000025.1, from coordinate 47,874 downwards.
GGCTCGGCAGTGATGAGCGCAGCCGCGCAGCCGTCGCCCCAAAGGCAGAACGACAGCAGTTTTTCCAGCTCGGTGGTCTGTCGCAGATGCATCGTGCAGAGTTCGATATTGACCAGCAGGACCTTGGCCTGCGGGTCGGAGCGGACGATGTGGCGGGCCAGCTTGAGGCCGTTGATCGCCGCATAGCAACCCATGAACCCGATCATCGTGCGTTCGATCCCGTTCGGCAGCCCGCAACGCGCAACCAGCTCGAGATCGATGCCCGGCGCCGAAAAGCCGGTGCAGGTGGTGACGATCAAATGGGTGATGCGGGAAGCGTCGTCGCCAAGCTGCAATCCGTCGATGCCCTTTTGCGCCAGAACAGGTGCGGCATCGTCGAACATCGCCATTCTCGCCGCCGTTCCGGGAAACGCGCCCCGGATGAAGGTTCCGGCCAGGTCGGCGGACGGTCCCTCGGGGTCGGACGCCGGCGCAAAGCAGGAATAGCGGTGCTCGATGCCGGCAAGATCGGCCATGCGTTCGAAGATCCTCCGGCGATCGGCCGCGAGCATGGAGGCCGCGAAACGCAGGTAGAATTCATGAACCTCGTACTCCGGCACCGCTGTCGCGATCCGGTTGATATAGGCCTTGACGGGCATGTTCTGTCTCCTCGGCGTCTGCACGGTGTTGCGTCGAGCCAGCGCCGGAGGGTCTTTGCTCATCGGCACCCGGTGTCGAACACCGGGTTTTGAGCACTGTTCGGTAAAAACGTTTCCGAGGACCGATTTCTTCCCGAAGGTTCAGTATGTGCTGGCAGGCAAACGGTTGGAGCGGGCGGGCGGTTGCGTCAGGCATCCAAAATCGCCACATGATGTTGACCTTCCATCTACTGGAAGGTCTATTTCCTCCGACAAAGGAGATTTCCGCCATGAACATCGGCGTCGCATCCGAAAAATCCGGCTTGCCGGCCAAGACGATCCGTTACTACGAGGATATCGGGCTCTTGCGCCCGGCCCGGACAGACAATGGCTATCGTGATTACTCGACGGCCGATATTCACCGGCTGCGCTTCCTGCAGCGCTCGCGAAGCCTGGGGTTTTCGGTCGACGAATGCCGCCAGCTGCTGTCGCTGTACCAGGACAGGGAACGTGACAGCGCCGACGTGAAGGTGATCGCGAAAGCCAAGCTGGTGGAGATCGACAGGAAGATCGCTGAACTGGTCGGATTGCGCGGCTTGCTCCACCAATTGGTCAGTCACTGCCACGGCGACGAGCGGCCGGATTGCCCGATCATCGACGAGCTGGCAGGACAAGGCGTCGCCCAGTGAGGTGGATTGAAAATCGGAGCGGCTGACGTGCAAACTTCGCTGTCATGCCGGCTTGTGCTGCCGCACGACCTTCCATTCATGCCAGATCAGCACCATGACGACAGCATCGAAGACGGTCAGGACAAGCAGGCCGAACGAATGGGTGTAGGAGTAGCGGTAGACTTGGTAGATCATAAATGCGCCCAGCGCCGCAAGCGATGCCGGATACGACCACAGCTTGCCTCTCAGAAGCCCGACAACGAGCAGCAGTTTTATCAGGCCGTGGCTAAGTAGGTAGAAGGCATAAAACTCCTTGCTGGCGACGGAAAAGTGGCTTGCCATCTGCGACAGATAGCCAGCTATGAAATCGTTCGGATCTTCGATCAATTCCTCTTGGGTGAATGTATTGACCCAGGAGGCAATGGCGTCGGTGGTGACGACATAAAGCAGGATCCCGCCCACGCATTCGATCAGGGCATGCGCCCCTTTAAGCCAGATGCTGAGCTCGAAAATCTGATGGATGCGGCGTTCGTCTACTGCTTTCACAAAATTCACCTTGCGATCGACAACAGCGGAAACGAGAAACGATGGATGCAGCTCTCACCCACTGGATCAACGCGGCAGCCGGGATCAGCCCTTTTCTTGATAAGGCAATGATCGCCGTCTCACAAATCGGCGTTCCGCTGATGGTGCTGGCTGTTGCCCTGCAATGGTGGGCAAAGGCCGACCGCTACCATGTGCGCCATGCTGCCTTGTCCGCCGGCTTGGCGTTCCTGCTCGGTCTGGCGATCAATCAGTTCATTTTGCTATTCGTCCACCGGCTGCGGCCCTACGATGCCGGCGTGACGCATCTGCTGATTGCGCCCAGCGCCGACTGGTCGTTTCCCTCCGACCACGCGACAGCCAGCTTTGCGGTTGTTGCTGCTCTTGCAATGCAAGGTCTGCCGCGCCGGACGCTGGCCCTCTCCATCATGGCATTGCTGATCTGTTGGTCGAGAATTTATATCGGCACCCACTATCTCACCGACGTGATAGGCGGTGCCACCACTGGCGTCTTAGGTGCCGTTGTGGTCCGATTTGCCTATCGCGAGAACTCCCGACTGGACAGTCTGGTCACAAGAATTCTCTAGCTCCTTATGTGCCAACGATGAGACAAGCAGCTATCATAGCGGTCCTGTCGCTTGCCTGCGTCTCTGTCGTGCTCGCCGCCGCCCATTCGGGTCGTGATGCGGTCATCCAGGCTCGCCAGGCCTCGATGAAGGAAATGGCCCAGGCCGCAAAGACAATAGCCGGGATGTTCGACGGCAAGCAGGCGTACGACGCCGCGGCCTTCAAGGCGGCGGCCGAGACCATCCGCGCCCGCACCGGCCCTGCCCTGATTGCCGAATTCCCCAGCGCGACATTGGGCGCGCCTTCAGGCGCCAGGCCGGATATCGACCCCGCCCGCGCGGAGTTCGAAGAGCTGGCTCGCCACATCGGGACGCTGGCCAGCGCCTTGGCCTCCGACGCCGAGCGGGCGCCGCCGCGCATCACCGACGACATGAGAATGGGTTCCGGCCTGGCGATGGGCGGTGGCAGCCTGCTTGGCAAGCGACCATCACTCGCGGAAGCCGATCCCACTAAATTGCCGGCGGAGCACCTCCTGCATCTCATCTTGCAGGATTGCTCGAGCTGCCATTCGAAGTTTAGGCAAAAGGTCGAGTGATAGCGTCAGCTTCGCTGCAGCTGACCCGCCATGAAATTGCGCCAGCCGCCGAAATGCGAAATCTCCTTTGCATCGGTGAGACCGGCACTTTCGACGAGGAAGCCTTTCGGCGAAGTTCCGTCATCAAGCAGAAGCGTGCCGATGCCTAGCGGCGGCGGGATCGCGGCAACAAAACGGCCGAAGGCTTGCGGCGAGAGACGCCAGACTTCGACCTCGATCGCTGTCCCCTTGCCGTTGCAGATCCGTTCGAGCCCCGGTCGCGGCACCGACTGGCCGGCGAGCGCGTAAAGCCGGTAGAGCGGCGCCGTTCTTGCAGCCCGGGCGAAAATCGCGCCGAGCTGCTGCAGCTGGCCGTTCAGCGCCATCCCCGACAGATGCGCGCCGACCACGGCCAGCTCGATCGTGCCTTCATCCACGCCCGCCTGAACATCGCCGCGCTGCGGCTGCGGCCAGCCGATAGCACCAAGCGCAAGGCCGCTTGCCGCATGGACATCGCGCGCAAGCGACGCAGTCAGGTGGTCCTTGCCCGCCGCGGCAAGCAAGGTGACGCTCATCGGCAGACCGTCGCTGCGGGTTCCGCTCGGCACGGCAATGCCGCACATGTCGAGCAGATTGACGAAGTTGGTGTAGGTGCCGAGCCGGCTGTTGGTGACGATCGGATCGGCCAGCACCGCTTCGACTGTGTAGTGCGTCGGCGCGGTCGGCACGCAGAAAACGTCGACCGAGGCGATGACCGGCGCAAGCTTGGCCTTATAGCCTTGCAGGGCATAGAGCCCCTTGAAAGCGTCCGCAGCGGAAAGTTTTCGCGCACCGCCGATGATCTGCCGCGTCACCGGATGCATGGCGGCCTCGTTGGCATCCATGAAGTCCCTGATCGCGGCGTAACGCTCGGCCACCCAGGCGCCTTCGTAGAGCAGAGTGGCGGTGGCGTAGAAATCACCGAACGGGATTTCGACCAGCCGGCAGCCCAGCGTCTCCAGCGAGGCAAGAGCGGCCTCGAAACCCGCCTGCATCGCCTCGTCGCCGAAGAAGGTCCAGTCCGCCCTGGCCGGCACGCCGACAGTCAGCACCGGCGGGCGCGCGGCAAGAGCCTGAATGCAGAGGTCACGCGAATAGGGATCGGCGTCGTCCTTTGCCGCCGCCGCCTCGAACACGTGATAGGCGTCATCGACGGTGAGCGCGAAGACCGAGACGCAGTCGAGCGTCTGGCAGGCCGGCACGACGCCGGCGGCTGATAGCGCGCCGACGCTCGGCTTCAGCCCGACGATGTTGTTGAGGCCGGCGGGTATGCGCCCCGAACCGGCGGTATCGGTGCCGAGCGCGAAGGAGACGATGCCGCGCGCCGTCGCCACGGCCGAGCCGCACGAGGAACCGCCCGGCACCAGTTTCGGGTCGATCGCATTCCTCGGGATTGGATAGGGCGTGCGAACGCCGACCAGGCCGGTGGCGAACTGGTCGAGATTGGTCTTGCCGACAACCAGCGCGCCGGCGGCCTTGAGCCGCGCGACGACGGTGGCGTCTTTCGCCGGCAAGTAGGCATATTCCGCACAACCCGCCGTGGTCGGCATGCCGGCAACATCGATGTTGTCCTTGACCGCGAACGGCACGCCCCACAGCGGCTTTGCCGCGGGATCGAACGGGCCGAGCTTTTCCGCCTCGGCAAGCAACTCCGCCCTGCTCGCCAGATGGATGAAGATGCCGGGGTCATCGGCCGCCGCGAGCCGCGCATGGACCACATCGATCACCTCGCGAATGCCGACGCCGGCCTGATAGGCAACGTGCAGGCTCGCTATGTCGAAGCGAATGTCACTCATTTGGCCTCGCCCGGAATGACTACCGGCAGGTTCCACTGGATGAGCACGACGCAGCCATCCTTCGTCCACACCGAATGCTCGGTTCCGACCGCGTTCAGGATCACGCTGCCCGCGGCATGATCGCCGTTCTCGTCGCTCTGCGTGCCTTCCAGCACGATGATCGTCTCCAGCCCGGCATGGCGATGACGCGGCACGCTGGCGCCAGCCCGGTAGTTCAGGATGGCGACCGACGGTTCCATCGGCCCACCCTTGAGCAGCCAATGCACTGTGATGCCTTCGCGAAAATGCTCGAATGGCAGATCACGCCAGCCCCCTTGGATGAGAGCCGCGTATGCGACGTTAGGCATTGGAAAGTCCCTCGAGCACCTGGTCCGTCGTTGCCGTCCAGCCGACGATGGCGCCCTGCGCCCTGATCATGGCAAGGGCTGCCACCTTGAACTCCGGAAAATAACTCTCAGTGGCATCCTCCGCCAGAAGGCATTCATAGCCGCGGTCGTTGGCCTCGCGCATCGTCGTCTGCACGCAGACCTCCGTCGTCACCCCGGCAAAGACTAGCTGCTGTGTGCCGAGCCGCTTGAGGTCGTCGCCGAAGCTGGTGGCATAGAACGCGCCCTTGCCGGGTTTTTCGATGACGATCTCGCCAGGCAGTGGGGCAAGTTCATCGAGGATCGCCGTTCCCGGCTCGCCGATGATCAGCACACGACCCATTGGCCCGACATCGCCGATCCTGATCGACGGATTGCCGCGATTGCGCTTGGCCGGCGGCAGATCCGAAAGGTCTGCCTTGTGGCACTCCATCGTGTGGATCACCGGCAGGCCAGCGGCGCGGAACCCCTCGATCAATCTCTTCACCGTCGGCACAATCGCCACCACCCGGCTGACGTCGTTGCCGAGGCTGGCGCCGAAGCCGCCGGGTTCAGCGAAATCGCGCTGCATGTCGATGACGACCAGCGCCATCGCCTCAGGCTTGAAGGCGAACGGAAACGGCAGCGCCTCGATCTCCGCCATCAGTGATGTCCCGCCATGTGCTCGCCGATCGTCTGCACGCTCGCCTGCGCGATCGGCGTCTCGTAGACCAGCGCGCCGTCCGACATGACGAAGATGCGGTCCGAGAGCTCGAGCAGCTCATCAAGGTCCTCCGACATCAAAAGCACGGCGGCACCGGCGTTGCGCGCCTTCATGATGCGGGCGCGTATTTCGGCGACGGCGGAGAAGTCGAGGCCGAAGCAGGGATTCGACACGATGAGCAAATCGACCTCGCCGGTCAGCTCGCGCGCCAGCACGGCGCGCTGCACATTGCCGCCTGACAGCGACGAAATCGGCGAAGCGAGCGAGGCCGTCTTGACCTTGAACTGTTCGATCAGGCGGGCCGCGTAGTCACTGATCGCACTCATCCTGATCCAGTTGACCGGCTTGCCGGCCTCGTTGAGGTCGAAGGTCCGGAAGGCCATGTTTTCCGCCACCGTCATCTTCGGTGCGCAGGCATTGCGCAACGGCTCCTCCGGAATGAAGCGGACATTGAGCGTGCGCGCCTCGCTGCGGCTGGCGCCATAGGGCGAGCCTTTCACCAGAACGTCGCCGCCATTGCGCGCCCGCTGTCCGGCAAGGACTTCGAGAAACTCCTTCTGGCCGTTGCCGGAGATGCCGGCAATGCCGACGATCTCACCCGACTTCACATCGAGTTCGCCGATGTCGATGGTTTTCAAGCCGGTGCGGTCGGGCGCCTTCAGCGACTTTACCGTCAGCACCTGTCTGGCGCCGGCCGGCACCGGGGCGCGGCTGTCGAGTGCGGCGATCGGTTGGTCGCCGATCATCATCGCCGCCATCTGCTTGTGGGAAAGTTCGGAGACCTTTCCGGTTCCGGTCAGCCTGCCCTTGCGCAGCACGGTGATATCGTCGGCAAAGGCCGTCACCTCGTGGAATTTATGCGAGATCATCAGCACGGTAAGGTCGCCGGTCCTGGTCATGTCGCGCACCAGGCCAAGCACTTCCTGCGCCTCGCCGGGAGTAAGCACCGAAGTCGGCTCGTCGAGCACCAGGAAACTGCGGCCGAGATAGAGCTGCTTGATGATTTCGAGCTTCTGCTTCTCGCCGGCCGCAAGTTCCGCCACCTTGACGTCGAGCGGCAGCTTGAACGGCATACGCTGCATGAATTGCGCAAGTGCGGCGCGCTCCTTGCGCCAGTCGATGACGCCCGGCACCTTCTCGCGCGAAATGACCAGGTTCTCCGCGCCGGTCAGCGACGGAACGAGCGTGAAATGCTGATAAACCATGCCGAGCCCGAGCGCCGACGCGTCCTTGGGACTGGCGATCGCGACCTCGCGGCCATCGACCCGCATGTCGCCGGCGGTCGGATGGTAAAAACCCATCATGCATTTGACCAGCGTCGACTTGCCGGCGCCGTTTTCGCCGAGCAGCGCGTGGAACGATCCCGCCGGCACCTTGATCGAGACATCGTCCAGCGCGGTGAAAGCGCCGAAGCGCATGGTCATGCCGATGGTCTCGACGCCGACGGCCTTCTTCCCAGTGCTTCCGCTCAAGATCGCCTCCTCACGGCAGTTGCGCGACGAAGGATGCCGAATTCGACACCGCGCCGAACACGCCGCCCTGCATCTTGATCATCTTGATCGCGGCGAGATGATTGCCGTAGTCGGTTGCCCCGCAGCAATCCTCCAGCATCACGCATTCGAAGCCGCGATCGTTGGCCTCGCGCATCGTCGTGTGGACGCAGACGTCGGTGGTGATGCCGGTCAGCACGATGTTTTCGATGGCGCGCTGGCGCAGGATCAGCTCGAGGTCGGTGGCGCAGAACGAGCCCTTGCCGGGCTTGTCGATGATCGGCTCGCCCGCCGCCGGATAGAGGTCGGGGATGATTTCCCAGCCGGGTTCGCCGCGCACCAGGATGCGCCCGCAAGGTCCGGGGTCGCCGATGCCGGCATTGATGCGGCGCGAGCGCCAGCGCTTGTTGGCCGGCAGGTCGGCGAGATCGGGCCGATGGCCCTCGCGCGTGTGGATGATGGTGTAACCCTTGGCCCGCATGGCTGAGAGCACCGACTTGATCGGCTCGATCGGCGCCCGCACCAGCGAAAGATCGTAGCCCATATGATCGACATAGCCGCCCGGCCCGCAGAAATCGGTCTGCATGTCGATGATGATCAGTGCCGTATTGTCCGGCCGCAGCTCGCCATTATAAGGCCATGGATAAGGGTCGGCATCGATATAGCGCTGGGTGATCTCGGCTCTGGCGTTCATCGGAAAAAACTCCAGTCATTTGGTGATCGACAATTCGCCCGGCGCGCCGGCAAGCGAGCGGCTCGGCGACGAGGTGGCGATCATGATGATGAGCGTGAGGATGTAAGGCGCGGCGTAGAAGAGGTAGTAGCCCTGCGTGACCCCGACCGATTGCAACGCCGGGCCTAGCGCGCCCGCACCGCCGAACAATAGTGCCGCGGCAAAGCAGCCGAGCGGATTCCAGCGCGCGAAGATGACCAGCGCCACCGCCATCAGGCCCTGCCCCGACGAGATGCGTTCGGTCCAGCTGCCGGGATAATAGAGCGACAGATAGGCGCCGCCGATGCCGGCGAGCGCACCGCCGACACCTGTCGCAAGCAGGCGCACGGTGTTGGGATTGAGGCCCATGGCGCGCGCCGCATCGGAGCTGTCGCCGACGACGCGCACGATCAGGCCGGCGCGCGTATTGCGGAACGCCCACCATAGGAACACGGCAAGTGCGGCACCAATCAGGAACAGGATGTTGACGTTGAGCGCCGCCTGCACCTGCGGGATATCCGACCAGCCACCGAAGGCGATGGCCGGCAGGTCTGGTGCCGAGGGCTGGATGAACGGCTTGCCGAAGAAGAAGGCGAGACCGGAGCCGAACAGCATCAGCGCGATGCCGATGGCGATGTCGTTCACCCCGCGGAATTTGCAGATCCAGCCGTGGAACAGGCCGAAGCAAAGTCCGGCACCGGCGGCAGCCAGCACGCCGAGCCATGGCGAGCCGGTCATCACCGCGACGGCGTAGGCAGTCATCGCACCGAAGACCAGCGTGCCTTCGAGGCCAAGATTGATGCGGCCGGAGCGTTCGGTGATGGCTTCGCCGAGCGAGACGAAGATGAAGGGCGTCGAAACGCGGATGGCGCCGCCGAGAATGGCGAGCGGCACGCCCCACAGGCCGATCTCGGTCGCGTCCATCAGGAGCCTCTCTTCCACAGATCGGGATTGAAGACCTTGAAGCGGCCGTAAAAGGTTTCGCTGAACAGGATGACGACGAAGAGCATGCCTTGCAGCACCAGCACGGTGGCGTCGGGCAGGTCCATGCGGCGCTGGATCAGCCCGCCGGAAGCGCCGATACCGCCGAGCAGGAAAGCGACCGGGATGATGGCGAGCGGATTGTGGCGAGCGAGGAAGGCGACGAGGATGCCGGTATAGCCATAGCCGGCGGCGAGCGAGGCGTTGGCGCTGCCTTGCACGGCGCCGACCTCCAGCATGCCGGCCAGCCCGGCGAAGCCGCCGGCCAGCCCGGTGAAGCCGACGATCAGCGGCCCGACGGCAAGCCCTTGCACCTGAGCTGCCCTGACATTGCCGCCGGCAATGCGGGCGGCAAACCCCCAGCGCGTCTTTTCGATCAACAGCCAGGACAGGAGGCAGGCGAGAATGCCGACGACCAGGCCCCAGTGCACGTCCATGCCTGGAATGTTGCCGATGCGGTAGGCATCCGCCAGCGGCTCGGTCGAGGGTTTGTTGAGCGAAGCCGGATCGCGCAGCGGCCCTTCGACCAGATGGTTCATCAGCGCGATGGCGATATAGGCCATCAGCAGGCTGGAGATAGTTTCGTTGACGGCGCGGTAGTGGCGGAGTGCGCCGACGGCACCGATCCAGATGCCGCCGGCGACCGCGCCCGCCACGCCCATCAGCAGGATGACCAGAAAAGCCGGCGCGCCATTCGCCGCGACGCAGATGGCGGCGGCGGCAACGCCGCCCAGCACGATCGCGCCTTCGCCGCCGATGACGACGAGGCCGAGTCGTGCCGGCAGCGCCACGCAGAGCGCTGCCAGTAAAAGCGGTGCTGCCCGCGACAGTGAGTTCTGGATCGAGAACCACGAGCCGAAGCCGCCGCGCCACATCGTCTCGTAGAGTTGCACCGGCGATTTGCCGACCAGCGCGATAAACACGCTGAACAGCGCCATGCCGACGAGCAGCGCCGCGAGCGGTATGACGAAGGCTTCCGCCCGCCGCGCCGTCCATTCGAGCGCCGCCGGATAATTCCTGGCGCCAAACAGCGCTGGTGCGCCCGCAGTGCTGACAGTGTCTGCCATGACCCCGTCTCCGATCCGGTTCAGGCGGTCGAACCGACGACGCCCTCGACCAGGTAGTCCATGCTTTCGAGTTCGAGCGCGGTCTCGGCGAAGGCCTGGCCTTCGGTCGCGACGACGACGCCCTTGTTGCTCTTCAGCGGACCCTTGATGACGGAAAAGCCGCCTTTCATCATGTCGGCCAGCGCGCCGTCGAACTGCTTGCGGGCGGCCTCGCCGACAGCGGGGCCGAGCGGGCTCATCTTGACGAAGCCGTCGGCCAGGCCACCGCGCGTGAAATTGGGCAGCGGCGTGCCGGCCACCAGCTCGTCGACGAACATCTTGTAGACCTTGGCCCAGTTCCATTCCGCGCCGGTCAGGTATTTTTCCGGCGCCAGCGGGCTCTGGTTGGCATGATAGCCGCAGACGAAGGCGCCACGCCCGGCCGCCGTCTCGACCACCACCTTGGGGCTATCGACATGGCAGGTGATGACGTCGGCACCCTGGTCGACCAGCGCATTGGTGGCCTCCGCCTCCTTGACCGCTAGCGACCACTCGCCGGTGAAGATCACCTGGCAGGTGATGGTCGGGTCGACCGAGCGCGCGCCGAGCAGGAAGGAATTGATGTTGAGCAACACCTGCGGGATCGGCTTTGCCGCGACGAAGCCGAGCTTCTTGGTTTTGCTGGTGTGACCGGCGACGACGCCGTTCAGATACTGGCCAATGCCGATATAGCCGAAATAGGAACCGGCATTCATCGGATGCTTGTCCTTGTTCCACATGCCACCGCAATGGCGGAACTGCACGTCGGGGAATTTCGCGCACATGGCGAGCATGTGCGGATCGAAATAGCCGAACGAGGTCGGGAAGATCAGCGACGCACCATCGAGATTGATCATCGATTCCATCGTCTTCTGCACGTCGACCGTCTCCGGCACGTTCTCCTCTTCGACGACGGAAATTCCTTCGATCCCCTTCAGCGTGGCGGCGCCTTCGGCATGCGCCTGGTTGTAGCCGTAATCGTCCTTTGGCCCGACATAGATGAAGCCGACGGTGGCCGTCGCGGCGAAGGCCCTGCTGATCGGAAACGATGCGGACGCAAGGCCGAGCGCCGCTCCGGCGGCGGAGGTCTTGAGCAGGTCGCGGCGGCTAAGCATGAATCTCTCGGACATTGAATGCTCCCTCTGTGGGGCCCTTGGGGCCGGTTAACACCTCAATGAAAAAAGTGTATGCAATCAGCATGCCAGTTTCAGAAATGAGATTTATTCTGCAATATCAATGAGTGTGCCGATGTGGGCTGCACAAAGCCGGAGCAATTGCATACACTTTTTGCCTCCAAAATCGCCAATTTGACATGAAGGCTAAAACATAGGCATACAGAGATGCAGAGGAATCGAAGCCGGTGAGTGGCTTACGGCTCTAGCGAAAAGACTGGACGGAGGAGACGTGTCGGGAAAGCGCAATTTGATCAGGTCGGGCACGACCGTCGATCAGATGGTGAGGGCGATCAGCGACCGGATCGTCACCGGTTTCCTGCGCCCGGGCGAAAAGCTCGACGAGGCCTCGCTAGCCGCCTGCTTCGACGTCTCACGCACGCCGATCAGGGAAGCGCTCAGCCGGCTCAGCGCCATGGGGCTGGTCGAAAGGCGGCCGAACCGCGGCGCCACCGTCGCCGTGGTGACGCAGGAGCACCTCGCCTCGATGTTCGAAAGCATGGCCGAGCTTGAAGCGATCTGCGCGCGGTTCTCGGCCGAGCGCATGACCGCTGGCGAGCGCCGCACGCTGGAGGCCGAGCACCAGGCGTCGGCGCGCTTCGTGCAGCTCGGTGCCGAAGAAGAGTATGAGCTCTTCAACACCGAATTCCACACCCGGCTCTATCGCGGCGCCCACAGCAAGCACATTTATGAACTGACCGTCATGACCCGTGGCCGCCTGGCGCCGTTCCGGCGCGCGCAATTCATGCTGCCCGGCCGGCTGGCCCAGTCATGGCAGGAGCATGACGCCATCGTGACAGCAATCATGCGCGGCGACAGTGCGGCGGCCGGAACAGCCGCCAAGGATCATGTCTCGATCGTCAGCGAGGCGAGCGCCGTCTTTGCCATCGGCGATCGCCCCAAAGGCAGGACCGAGCCGTTCCCGACATCGGCTTCCTAACCGTCAATCGACCAGCACGGCGACCACGGCAGCGCAGTCGCCGGCCTTGACCAGCCCCGGAAAATGCCGCGCCGCCAACAGACCGGACATTTTGGCCCGGATCTCCTGCGGAGCGCCGCCGGTGCGGCCTATGGAATGGATACGTGCCAGCACCTGGTTCTCTGCCACCGCCTCGCCGAGATCGATCATGGTTTCGATCATCCCGTCGTCCTCGGCGAACGAGAAGCAATCGCCCGATGGCATATCGAGCCAGCGGGTTGGCTGCATCTCGACCGCGCCGGCGACGATGCCGGCATGGCGCAGCACATTGAGCACGCCGCGACGTGCGATCCGCACCGTTTCCGCGCGCGAAGTCCCGCCGCCGCCGAGCTCTGTGGTGATGAACAGCTTGCCCATCTCTTCGGCGGCAGTGTCGAACATGCCGACCGCGTCGATCTCCAGCATTTTCATCGACCATGGTGCGGAGAAGGCTTCAACCGCAGCGAAACCCTTCGCTTCCAGCACCTTGTCGGGCCGGATGTGGGCGGCGCAGAACGGCACGAAGTCGAGCGTCTTGCCGCCGGAGTGGAAGTCGAGCGCGATGTCTGTACGGGGCAGAAGCTCGCGCTGGAAATAATCAGCGATCTTCTCGGTCACCGTGCCGTCGGGCCGGCCGGGAAAGCTGCGGTTGAGATTGCCCTTGTCGATCGGCGAGGTGCGCGTGCCGGCGCGGAACGCCGGATAGTTCATCGCCGGCACGATGATGATCGTGCCGCTGACTTGCTTCGGGTCGAGCGTACGGGCGAGGTCATAGAGCGCCAGCGGCCCCTCGTACTCGTCGCCATGATTGCCGCCGGTGAGCAATGCGCTCGGCCCCTTGCCGTTGCGGATGACGCAGATCGGGATCATCACCGATCCCCAGGCGGAATCGTCGCGGCTGTAAGGCAGGCGCAGGAAACCGTGCTGCACGCCGTCGCGCTCGAAATCGACGGTCGGCGTGATCGGTGACGGGCGAAGGCTGGACATCGGGCTCAATTCTTCACCACCAGTTTGCGCGGCACATTCGCCAGGCACTCGACGCCCGTCTCGGTGATCAGGATGGATTCGGTGATTTCCAGCCCCATCGTCTCAAGCCACAAGCCGGTCATGAAATGGAAGGTCATACCGGGCTTCAACTCGGTGCGGTCGCCTGGACGCAGGCTCATCGTGCGCTCGCCCCAGTCAGGCGGATAGGAAAGCCCGATCGGGTACCCGGTGCGGTTGTCCTTGACGATGCCGTACCGCTTCAGCACCGCGAAGAAGGCGTTGGCGATGTCCTCGCATGTGTTGCCGGGCTTGGCGGCGGCAAGTCCCGCCTCCATGCCTTCCAGCGTCGCCTTTTCGGCATCGAGGAATTCCTGAGTCGGTTTACCAAGGAACACGGTCCGCGACAGCGGGCAGTGATAGCGGTTGTAGCAGCCTGCGATCTCGAAGAAGGTGCCCTCGCCCGATTTCATCGGCCGGTCGTCCCAGGTCAGATGCGGCGCCGATGCGTCGGCGCCCGACGGCAGCAGCGGCACGATCGCCGGATAGTCGCCGCCGATGCCGTCGACGCCGCGCGTGCCGGCATCGTAGATCTCGGCGACCAGGTCGCATTTGCGCATACCGACCTCGATCTTGTCGACGATGCGCTGGTGCATCGCTTCCACGATGCGGGCGGCCTTACGCATGTAGTCGATTTCGGTCGGGCTCTTCACCGCGCGCTGCCAGTTGACGAGTGCCGTGGCGTCGACGAAGCGGGCATTGGGTAAGTGCTTCTGCAGCGCTGCGAAGGCAGCGGCCGAGAACCAGTAATTGTCCATCTCGACGCCGATGCTGAGCTTGCCCCAGCCGCGATCGGAGAGCACGCTGGACAGAAAATCCATCGGATGGCGCTCGGTCGACTGCACATAGTGGTCGGCATAGCCGACGATGTTGTCGTGCGCGAGATAGGCGGTGCGCTTGGCGCCGTTGGCGTCCTGGCCGCGCCCGTACCACACCGGCTCGCCCGACGGCGGCACGATGACAGCCTGATGCACATAGAACGACCAGCCGTCATAGCCGGTCAGCCAAGCCATGTTGGACGGATCGCTGACGACGAGCAGATCGACGCCCTTGGCCTCCATGACCTTCCGCGTCTTGGCGAGGCGCTCCGCATATTCGCCGCGCGAGAATTTCAAATTGGGCTGCATTGTTCTTGGTCCTCGTTTGTTGGGCCTTGCGGCCAGCATCAGCTTTCGAAAATCGTACCGGTCTTGGCTGCACGCGCACGGTCGCGGGCGAGCGTGGCGATCGCCGTGTCCTGCACGCCGGTGCCGGTCAGGTCGGCAATGGTGATGTCGCTGTCCGAGCGCCGGCCATGCCTTTCGCCGGCGATGATGTGGCCAAGCTCGGTGATTTCGGCATCGGACGCCATCACGCCCGCCGCGATAGCATGGTGCAGTTCGCCCAGCCGGCGCGTCTGTTTGGCGCTATCGGCGACGTAGAGATCGGCCATGCGCAGGATCGCCGGCGCGATCTCGTTCTTGTGCTCGGCATCCGAGCCCATGGCAGTGATATGCTGGCCGGCGGAGACGAAGCCGGCCTTGATCAGCGGCTCGGTCGACGGCGTCGTGGTGACGATGACGTCGGCATCGGCCGCAGCCTTTGCCGCGTCGGGCTCGGCGTGAACGGCGATGTGCAGTTTCTCGGACAATGCGTCGGCCGCGGCCTCGGCCTTGGCGGCATCCCTTGCCCAGATGCGGGCTTCCGTGATTGGCCGCACCAGCATCAGCGCTTCGAGCTGCAGTCCGGCCTGAACACCGGCGCCGAAGATCGCGGCAACGGAGGAACCCGCCCGCGACAGATGTTTGGCGGCGACCGCACCGGCGGCGGCCGTGCGGATGTCGGTGAGATAGCCATTGTCGAGCAGCAGCGCCTCGACCAGACCGGTTTTCGCCGACAGCAGCACCACCATGCCGTTGACGCTGGGCAAGCCGAGCTTCGGATTGTCGAAAAAGCCGGGGCTGATCTTGATCGCAAAACCGTCGATGCCCGGTACATAGGCGGTCTTGACGTCGACCTCGCCGCGATGCTCGGGAATGTCGAGCCGAAGGATTGGCGGCATCGCCACCGGCAAGGTGGCGAGCGCGCGAAACGCGTTCTCGACGCAGGCAACGGCATCGAGATCAAGCTCCACGATCTTGCGCAATTCACCTTCGGTGAGGATCGTCATCCGGCTCATGCTGCGCTCTCCGCAATTGCTTCGCCGCAGATGATCTTGCGGTGCAGTGTCATATCGATGTTGCGGCCGGACAGCACGAGCACCGTCGGGCCGCTCGCCCTGATCTTGCCGGCAAGCACGGCTGCGATGCCGACCGCGCCGGCGCCTTCGACGATCTCGCGCTCCTGCTCATAGGCATGCCGGATGCCGGCGGCGATCTCGTCCTCGCTGAGCAGGATCACATCGTCGAGCAGGTCGCGGCACATGGAAAAGGTCAGCCGGTTGTCGAGGCCTATGCCGCCGCCGAGGGAATCGGCCAGCGTCGGCAGTTCTTCGACCAAAACCGGATGTCCGGCGTCGAGGCTCGCCTTCATCGCCGCACCGCGCGCCATTGAAACGCCCACCACCTTCGTCGCCGGGCTGACGCCCTTGACGGCAGCGGCAACGCCAGCCGCCAGCCCACCGCCGGAAAGCGGCACCAGCACAAGGGCGGCATCAGGAACCTGTTCGATGATCTCCAGCCCGAGCGTGCCTTGCCCGGCGACAATGGCGGGATGGTCGAAAGGCGGCAGCATGACCAGCCCCTCTTCCGCGACCAGCCGTTCGACCTCTCGCTGCGCATCGTCCTGGCTGTTGCCGACGATGCGGATCCCGGCGCCGAGCCGGCGGATCTCGTCGAGCTTGTTCTGCGGCACCAGCCGCGACATGCAGATCGTCGCGTGGATGCCTTGCAATTGAGCAGCATAGGCAAGTGCCCGGCCGTGGTTGCCGGTCGAGGCCGCGACGACGCCGCGCGCCTTCTCCTCTTCTGTCAGCGAAGCGATAGCGTTCGAGGCACCGCGCAGCTTGAAGGCGCCGGTGGTCTGCCGGTGTTCGAGCTTGAGATAAACAGGAGCGTCCAAGTGCTGGGAAAGACTCCGGGAAGGAACGGTCGGCGTACGCTCGACCTTGCCTGCGATGCGCTCGCGCGCGGCGTGGATTTCGGACAGGCTTATCCTGGACGTGGTCATGGCTCATCAATCAGTTCAGCGGCAGCGTCATCAGACGGCCGAATTCAGGGCGCGGCTCGTCGTCGTCGCAAAGCCGCAGGCAATTCCAGGCCGTCGCCTGGTTGCTGGTGACGACAGGACGGCCGATGGCTTCTTCCATACCGACAACTGCCGCCGCGGACCGCAGTGCCGTGCAGGAGACAAACAGCGCGTCCGAGTGTTCGGCCGTCGCCTCGCGAGCCAGATCGACCAAGGATTTCGGCGCAATCCGCGCCATCTCGCGATCATCCTCGAAGCCGAGGCAAGTGAAGCTGGCGATTTCGAAACCATGCTCGGTGAAATAGGTCGCCATCGGCCGGCTGGTCTCGACCGTATAAGGGGTAAGAATGCTGATCGTCCTGGCGCCCAGCGCCTTCAGGCCGCGCACCCCGGCCATCGGCGGCGTAACCACCGGCGCACCGGGTTTCGCGGCCTGCACCGCCGCCTCGATTTCGGCATCGCCGATCACGACGGAAGCTGAGGTGCAGGAATAGCAGATCGCATCGAGCGGCTCGTCGGGCAGGATCAGGGCCGCGGCCGCCGTCAGTGACGGCTGCATCTTGCGCAAATTGTCCGGCGTCGTCGGGTTGGCGTAGGGGATGCGTGCGACATAGACCCCGATGCGGTCGCTTGCCACCATGCGGTGAAAATCCGGTTCGCTCGTATGGTCGGTGGCAAGGATGATCAGGCCGACCCGCTTTTCCAGCGGACGCGCATCGAGCGCCGGCCGGGCCGAATGCAGGCGGATTTCGGGTGCAGCGCTCATCGTTCGATCCGCCCATAACGGTGTTCCAGCCAGCGCAGCAGCACCACCGAGAACAGGCTGATGGCGAGGAAGAAGGCGCCGACCAACGTGATCGGTTCGATATACCGATAATAGGTATTGGCGACGCTCTTGGCCTGGTTCATCAGTTCCAGCACGGTGATCGCCGACAGCAGCGGCGTCTCTTTGAACATGGCGATGAAATAATTGGCAAGCGCCGGGATCATCGGCGGGATCGCCTGCGGAATGATGATGTGCGTCCAGGTCTGGGTGGCGTTCAGATTGCAGGCCTTGGCCGCTTCCCACTGGCCGCGCGGAACATTATCGATGCCGGCGCGGTAGACCTCGGCCGTGTAAGTGCCGTAATGCAGCCCGAGACCGATGACGCCCGCGACCAGCGGCGGCAACAGGACGCCAAAATCCGGCAGCACGTAGAAGATGAAATAGAGCTGCACCAACAGCGGTGTGCCACGGATGAACTCGGCAAGGAAACCGACGGTGCGCGACAGAGCCCTGTTCGGCGACCGGCGCGCCAACGCGATGCCCAGCCCGACGATCGCCGCCAGTACCGAGCCGAGCAGCGTCGCCAGGATGGTGATCTTCACCCCCTCGATCAGCGTCGGCAGGATCTGCCGGACAAAATCCCAATCCCATTCCATTATCAGGCCCGATCCATCATACGCGCACCCCGTCGAGGCCACGAGCCATGCGGCGTTCCAGCGACCGCACGCCCCAGGAGATGAGCAGCGCCAGGACGAAATAGATGACGAGGATGGTGCTGAACGGCACCAGAGTATTGCCGGTCTGCGAGCGCACCACCTGCGCCTGGAAGGTCAGGTCGGCGAGCGAGATCAGCGAAACGACGGCGGTGGCCTTGAGCAATTCAATGGCGTTGTTGCCGAAGGTCGGCAGCATCACCAGAAGCGCCTGCGGCAGGATGATATGGCGCATGGCTTGCCAGCGGCCGAGATTGAGGGCGGTACAGGCCTCATATTGTTCGCGGCCGATAGACTTGATGGCGCCACGCACCACTTCCGCCGCATAGGCGCCGACATTGAGGCCCAGCGCCAGCACCCCGGCCTGCAGCGGCGTCAGCGAAATGCCGGCAAAGGGCAGCACGAAATAGGCCCAGAACAGCTGCACAAAAATCGAGGTGCCGCGGAAGAACTCGATATAGGCGGTGGCCAGCGCCCGCAGCACGAAAAACCGCGACAGCCGCCCCAGCCCGGCGAGAAAAGCCATGATCAAGGCCAGCACCGACCCCATCAGCGTCAGCTCGATGGTGACAAGCGCTCCTTGCAATATCAGGCCGAAATAGCCGGACCATTGGGTCATTAGGGCTAAGCGTTTCCTCGCTTGGTGATCATTACAGAACGCCGGCGCCGCCCCTCATCCGCCTGCCGGCACCTTCTCCCCGTTATAGGGACGGGGAGAAGGGTGAAGCTCCAGCGTTGGCGCCCCCCTCTCCCCGTTTTTGACGGGGAGAAGCTAGGGTGAGCGGCACTTTTTACTTCGCCGAGCAGAGCTTGTCGCGGCTCGTCGACATTGCCGCCGCCGCCGAGAAGCCGTAAGGCTCGATGATCTTGGCGAACTCGCCGGACTTCTTCAGTTTCGCCAGCTCGACATCATAGGCGTCGCGCAGCGCTTCGTCGCCCTTCTTGAAGGCCGCGCCGTCGCAATAGACCGGCGCACCGACCACCGGCGCGATGACTTCGAGGTTCGGATCATTGGCTTTCTTGACCAGGTCGTTGATCGACAGCACGGGCAGCGAATAAGCATCGATGCGGCCGTCCTGCAGCATCTTCAGGCCGCTCTGGCCGTCCGGCACGACGATGACGCGCTCGCGCGGCACACCTGCGGTGAGCGCCAGCTTCTCTTCAGTGCCGCCACCCGGCGCGCCGATCGTGGCGCTCGCGTCCTTCGCGACGTCCTCGTAGCTCTTGAAGCCCTTCGGGTTGCCCTTCTTCACCAGCATCGCCTCGGCGTCGCACAGCACCGGTTCCGAATAGGCGACCGCAGCACAACGTTCCGGCTTCATGAACAATCCGGCGGTGACGACGTCGAAACGGCCGGCCTGCAAGCCGGGGATCATGGCGCCATATTCCGAGATCGAGGCGACGATATCGTTGACGCCAAGGCGTTTGAAGATTTCACGGGCAACGTCAGGCGCCGCACCCGAAACCTTGCCGTCGGCAGCGACCGCCGTATAGGGCGGCTCGTTGGCGATGGCGACGCGGGCAAAGCCTTGCGCCTTAAGCTCTTCGAGCTTGCTGTCGTCGGCCGAGCCGGCCGTCGAGGCGGCCAGCACCGCCGTCAGCGCAATACCGGCGACGCCGGCCAAAATGGCAAATTTCTTCATTGTTCCCAACTCCTTGTTTGTCTGTCTTCTTGGCTTGCTTGAGGCGTTGCCGCCTCGCATGGCAGTCAGACCCGATGTCCGGCCGCAATGATCTTCTTCAGGAAACCTTGCGTGCGCTCCTGTTTGGGATGGCGGAAAATCTCGTCGGGCTTGCCCTCCTCGACTATTCTGCCGCGATCGAAGAACAGCACCCGGTCGGCGAAGTCATGGGCGAAACCCATCTCGTGGGTGACCAGCAGCATGGTCATGTCGGTCTCGGCGGCGAGCTTGCGCATGACGTTGAGCACCTCGTCGACGAGCTCAGGGTCGAGCGCCGAGGTGACCTCGTCGAACAGCATGATCTTCGGCGACAGCGCCAGCGCCCGCGCAATCGCGACGCGCTGCTTCTGGCCGCCTGAAAGCTGCGCCGGCATCGCCTTGGCCTTGTCGACCATGCCGACCATGTCGAGCAGTTCCATCGCCCGCTTTTCGGCGGCGGCCCGCGGCACGCCTTTGGTCAGCATCGGTGCCAGCGTCACATTGTCGATGACACATTTGTGCGGAAACAGATTGAACAGTTGGAAGACCATGCCGATCTTCTGGCGCATCTTTGCCAAATGCCGTTCATCGGCCGTCAGCAGCCGGCCGTTACGCTCCATGTGGTACAACTGTTCACCGTCGACTTGGATGTGGCCGCTGTCGATACGCTCTAGCGTCATCAGGATGCGCAGGATCGTCGTCTTGCCCGAACCCGATGGACCGATCAGTGCCAGCTTCTCGCCGGGCATGACTTGCATCGAGAGGCCGTCCAGCACCTTGAAGGTGCCGAAGCTTTTCGAAATACCGTCGATCTTGATGATGGGCGCCGACAATGAATTTCCCGTGCTGGAGAAGCTATGCCTTTAACGATGCGGATCGCGGCAAATCATGTCAATCAAGAAAATAATATCATGACAATATTTCGAACTCCGCACAATTCCCCGCCATTTGTTCCCTAGATGGCAAGCAGGAGATGCTCGGGATCGCCGAGCAGAAGCTTGGTGACAACGCCGAGACCGGCACGCAGTTCCCCCTCCGTGGTCGAGCCCAGCGAAATCCGTACGGCTGGATGCCAAGGCATCTGCGAAATGCGAAACGACGTACCGGGCGCAATCGCCACGCCCTGCAGGCGCGCCTGGGACACAAAGCTTTCCTCGCCGCGATCCTCGGGCAGCCGCAGCCAGACATGCAGCCCGTCGCGATGAGCCCAATAGTCCACTCCGGCAAGCACCTCGGCGGCGATGTCCAGACGCCGCCGCAAAGCCAGGCGCTGCCATCGAACGAGTTCCATCGCGGTGCCGTCGGTCACCCATTTGGTGGCGATCTCGGCCACCAGCGGCGTCGCCATCCAGTTCGAGACGAGATGGCGATTGGCGACCGCGGCGACATAACGATCGGGCGCCGCGAGATAGCCGATGCGCAGGCCCGGCACCACGATCTTGGTAAAGGAGGTGACGTAGAGCGTGCGCTCAGGCGCGAAGGCGGCTACCGGCGGCGGCCTGTCCTCGACCAACGGGCCGAGGACGTCGTTTTCGATAATGGCGATGTCATGCCTGCGCGCAACGGCGGCAATCTGTTCGCGCCGGCCGGCATCCATCAGGGTGGCCGTCGGGTTGATCACCGACGGCTGCACGAACACGGCGCGGATGTCCGACAGCCGGCAGGCCTCGTCCAGCGCTTCCGGGATCAGCCCATTGTCGTCGATCGGCAAACCCTCAAGGTTGAAGCCGAGATAACGCGCCAGCGGGATCAGCGTGTGGTGACCGATCGCCTCAGTGGCGACGGTCGAGCCGGGCGGCGCCACGCTCATCAGCGCCACTGTCATCCCTGCGGTGGCGCCGTTGGTCAGGCTGATGTTCTGCGGCGACGCGTCGAGGCCACAGAGGCGCAGCCACTCGACACCCACCGCGCGGTGGCGCGGGAACACCATGTTCGGCCTGAACGACAGCGCCGAGCTCGACGGCAGGTTTTCGGCGAGCCAGCCCAGCGCCTGCCTCAGCCGCTCCAGATGCATCGGTTCGCAGACCGGCTTCAGGATGGAGAGATCGATGAGCTCGCCCAGCCGCTCGGGCAGATAGGGCGGCTCCGGCTCGCGGCGCTGCGTCTGCACGAAGCTGCCGCGGCCGACCTCGCCGGACACCAGCCCGCGGCGAATCAATTCCTCGTAGGCGCGGCTGACCGTCTGCACGGAAAGTTGCAGATCGTCGGCCAGTTGCCGGTGCGTCGGCAAGCGCGCGCCATTGGCCAGGCGCCCGTCGTGGATGGCGCGCGCGAACTGGTCGGCGAGCGATTGATAAGCCGGCCGCCGGATAAGAGCGGGATCTGGTCGCCAAAATGTCATGACTTATTAGAGATCGAAATCAGTGCAATTGACAATCGAAATAATGCGCCGTCATGGTGTCCGGCACTGGAAGTGGGCGATCATGGCTGCAGCGAAACTCGATCCGATCGATCTGAAAATCCTCGACGCCATCCAGCGCGACGGGCGCATCACCAAGCTGGCGCTGGCCGAGAAAGTCGGCCTGTCGCCGACGCCGTGCTGGATGCGGCTGCGCAAGCTGGAAAAGGCCGGCATCGTCTCGGGCTACCATGCCAGGATCGCCATGCGCGCCATCGCGCCGGTCGCTACCGTGCTGATGGAGGTGACGCTTGCCAGCCATCGCCAGGCCGATTTCGACCGTTTCGAGCGCGTCATCCGCGACATCCCCGAGATCGTCGCCTGCTGGTCTGTCGGCGGCGGCGTCGATTACCTGCTGAAGGTGATGGCGCGCGACATCGACGCCTATCAGCGGCTGGTCGACACTCTGCTCGAGCGGGAGATCGGCATCGACCGCTATTTCACATATATCGTCACCAAGACGGTGAAGGAGGAGAGTGTGCTGCCGGTGGCGGACCTGTTGCCGACATCTTCCTGATATCGGAGAGATCGTCTGCGCGCTCGGTGCAATAGAGACAATCTCTCTACGTGCAGGCACGCAAACAGCTTCTCTGTTTGCGCGGCAGAGATAGTCTTGCGGCATCACCCGAACCGGGAGCCCGATGATGTCCGCACATTTTGCCCGCTCGCGGCGCCATGAAGCACTTGACCGCCTCGCCGACCGACGGCTGCTGCGCGAACTCGCCTATGTCGCTGGCCACTGGACGGCGAGCGAGACCGCGGAGAGTTTCGAGGTGACCGATCCGGCCACCGGATCCACCGTCGCTTTCGTTGCCGCGCTCGATGCCCGGCAGACGACATTGGCGATCGATGCGGCATCGCGCGCCTTTCCTGCCTGGCGCGCATTGCTGCCGCAGGAACGGTCGAAAATCTTGCGAAAATGGTTCGATCTGATCGTCGCCGCCAAAAATGACCTGGCCCTGCTGATGACGCTCGAACAAGGCAAGCCGCTGAAGGAATCGCGCGGCGAGATCGACTACGCAGCCTCTTTTGTCGAGTGGTATGCCGAGGAGGCCAAACGTCTCAACGCCGAAAGCGTCACCAGCCATTTGCCAAATGCCGAGATGGTGGTGCGACGCGAACCGCTCGGTGTCGTCGGCGTCGTCACGCCGTGGAATTTTCCAGCGGCCATGCTGACCCGCAAGGCGGCGGCCGCGCTTGCCGCCGGCTGCACCATCGTCGCGCATCCTTCCTCGGAAACGCCGCTGTCGGCACTGGCGCTGGCCGAGCTTGGCGAACGTGCCGGCCTGCCGGCTGGCGTGTTCAACGTCCTCACCGGCAGGGCTTCGACCATCGTCGGGCGGATGTGCGAAGACCCGCGCGTTCGCGCCATGAGCTTCACCGGCTCGACCGAGGTCGGCAGGTTGATCGCCGCGCAGAGTGCGCCGACGATGAAGCGTCTGGTGATGGAACTTGGCGGGCATGCGCCGCTGATCGTCTTTGCCGACGCCGATCTCGACAAGGCGGTGACCATCGCCGTCGACGCCAAATTTGCGACCTCCGGCCAGGACTGCCTCGCCGCCAACCGCATCTATGTCCAGCGTCCGCTCTACGATCGGTTCTGCGCTGCTTTCGCCAAACGCGTCGAGGCATTGCGGACCGGCAATGGCCTCGCTGACGACACCGAAATCGGACCCTTGATGCACGACCGCGCCGTCAAGAAGGTCGAGGAGCAGGTGGCCGATGCGCTCGCCAAAGGCGCGCGTTGCCTGACCGGCGGCAAGCGCCATCCTGCCGGGCCGCTGTTCTACCAGCCGACGCTGCTGGCCGATGTTGACGACGACGCCCTGATCATGCGCGAGGAGACCTTCGGTCCGGTTGCGGCCGTGACGCCCTTCGACAGCGAAGAGGAAGTCGCCGCCCGCGCCAATGCCACCGAGTACGGCCTGGTCGCCTATGTCGTCACTGAAAACGGCGGCCGGCAATTGCGCATGGGCCGCGCGCTCGACTATGGCATGGTCGCCATCAATCGCGTCAGGATCACCGGCGCGCCGATCCCGTTCGGCGGCGTCAAGCAGTCCGGCATCGGCCGGGAGGGCTCGCGTCACGGGCTCGAAGCCTTTACCGATCTCAAATATCTCTGCCTGGACGTGGCCTAGAACCGCGCCCGACACTTTTCCTCAGGAGTAAAAAGATGCTCGACCAGTCAAACGAACTCGCCGCCTGGGACCGCGATCACTTCTTCCATCCCTCGACCCATATGGGCACGCATGCACGGGGTGAATCGCCGACCCGCATCATCGCCGGCGGCGAAGGCGTCACCATCTGGGACAATAACGGTCGCAAGAGCATCGATGCTTTCGCCGGCCTCTACTGCGTCAATGTCGGCTATGGCCGTCAGAAGATCGCCGACGCCATCGCCGCACAGGCCAAGAACCTCGCCTATTATCACGCCTATGTCGGGCACGGCACCGAGGCATCGATCACGCTTTCCAAGATGATCATCGACCGTGCGCCCGAGGGCATGTCGAGGGTCTATTTCGGGCTCTCCGGTTCCGACGCCAACGAAACCAATATCAAGCTGATCTGGTACTACAACAACGTGCTCGGCCGGCCGGAGAAGAAGAAAATCATCTCGCGCTGGCGCGGTTATCACGGCTCCGGCATCATGACCGGATCTCTGACCGGCCTCGACCTGTTCCACAACGCCTTCGACCTGCCGCGTGCGCCGGTCCTGCACACCGAGGCGCCCTACTACTTCCGCCGTGCCGACCGCTCGCTGAGCGAGGAGCAGTTTTCGCAACACTGTGCCGACAAGCTCGAGGAGATGATTCTCGCCGAAGGGCCGGAGACGGTCGCCGCGTTCATCGGTGAGCCTATCCTCGGCACCGGCGGCATCGTGCCGCCGCCGGCCGGCTACTGGGAGAAGATCCAGGCGGTGCTGAAGAAATACGACGTGCTTCTGGTTGCCGACGAGGTCGTCACCGGCTTCGGCCGGCTGGGCACCATGTTCGGCTCCGACCACTACGGCATCAAGCCCGACCTGATCACGATCGCCAAGGGCCTGACCTCGGCCTATGCGCCGCTGTCGGGCGTCATCGTGTCAGACAAGGTCTGGCAGGTGCTGGTGCAGGGTTCAGACAAGCTCGGCTCGCTCGGTCATGGCTGGACCTATTCGGCGCATCCGATCTGCGTCGCCGCCGGCGTCGCCAACCTGGAACTGATCGACGAGATGGACCTGGTGCGGAACGCCGGCGAGACCGGCGCCTATTTCCGCGCCGAGCTGACGAAAGCTGTCGGCGGCCACAAAAACGTCGGCGAGGTGCGCGGCGACGGCATGCTGGCGGCGATCGAGTTCGTCGCCGACAAGAACGATCGCGTATTCTTCGACGCCTCGCATAAAATCGGGCCGCAGGTCGCGACCACCCTTGCGGCAAGCGGCGTCATCGGCCGGGCCATGCCGCAGGGCGACATTCTCGGTTTCGCGCCGCCGCTCTGCCTGACGCGGCAAGAGGCCGATATCGTCGTGTCGAGGACGGCCGACGCGGTGAAGAGCGTGTTTGCAAATATCTGAAGAGCCGACATGAATGCCATGCCCAAGACCCTCCCCGCCACCATGGCCGCCGTGCAACTGATCGGGCACGGCGGACCGGAAAAGCTCGTCTACCGCACCGACGTGAAAGTGCCCTCGCCCGCCCGGGGCGAGGTGCTGGTCAAGGTCACCGCTTGCGGCATGAACAACACCGATGTCTGGGTGCGCCAGGGCGCCTATGGCACGGAGGAGGATGCCGCCGCTGTGTCGACCTGGCGTCGTCAGGGCAATACGCTGAGCTTCCCGCGCATCCAGGGCACCGACACGGTCGGCAACATCATTGCCGTCGGCGACGGCGTGTCGCCGGCCCGCATCGGCGAGCGGGTGATGGTCGATTTCTCCATCTACAATCGCGACGACGATTCACTCGCCGACATCGACTATATGGGCCATGGCCGCGACGGCGGCTATGCTGAATACCAGGCAGTACCGTCCGAAAACGCCCATGTCGTCGACACCGATCTGAGCGATGTCGAGCTTGCCACTTTCTGCTGCGCCTATCTCACCGGCGAGCAGATGCTGGAACGCGCCGCATTGAAAGCCGGCGAGCGTGTGCTTGTCACCGGCGCCTCTGGCGGCGTCGGCTCCGGCATCGTGCAGCTGGCGCGGGCGCGCGGCGCCATTCCCTATGCGGTTGCCGGCAAGGGCAAGGAACAGGCCGTGCGTGAGATCGGCGCCGAGGCGGTGATCACCCGTGGCGTTGCCGATCTGCCGGCCGCCGTCAGCGCGGCGACCGGCGGGCGGCCAATCGACGTGGTCGCCGATCTGGTCGGCGGCGCCATCTTCAATGACCTCTTGCGCATCTTGAGGCCCGAAGGCCGCTACACCACGGCCGGCGCGATCGCCGGCCCGGTCGTCCAGCTCGACCTGCGCACCATGTACCTGAAACAGCTCCAACTGCATGGCTCGAGCCAAGGCACGCGGGCGGATTTCCGCCGCATCGTGCGTTACATCGAGGACAAGAAAATCCGGCCGCTGGTCGGCGGCGTCTACCGGCTCTCCGATTTCCACCGTGCACAGGCGGATTTCATCGGCAAGGATTTCGTCGGCAAGCTGGTGGTCGTACCGGATGCGGCCGCCAAATAGCGCGTCGACCACAAACGCCTATGACAGGCTCGGGCCGTTCGCGGACGCGGTGAGGTCGAGCGCCACATCCAAGCAGCGTTTTCGTGATGGCTTTGTTTATCTGAATGAGCAAAACCCATTCTGATTTGGCTGCACGCCGGCAACAAGGATTCCTGACCCTCTCCTGCGTTATAAGATTTTCGCGATTTTCTTATAACCTCGCTTGCGTCCCTTGAGGTCATGCCGCTATAAGAGAACCGCATTTTTCTTATAACCGGAGCCGCCCGACATGAAGACGGTCGACCTCGTTTACCGCACGATGTATGCGGAACTCGTCCAGCGATCCTTGGACGCAGCCTTCGAAACGGATTTCCCTACGACGGGCAATCTCGTCAAGGGGCCCGTCAAGGGCAAGGTATACTGGTATTTCGAGGAAACGCAGCCGACGAAGACGCGACGGTATGTCGGGCCTGACAGCGATCCCGAGATTGCAAAACGCGTCGAATCCTTCCGTCAGATCAAGGACGACCTCCGCGCCCGCAGGAAGCTGGTATCCACGCTCGTGCGCGAGGCAGGGCTAACAGAGCCCGAAAGGTTCACCGGGGATGTCGTCGAGGCGCTGGGGAAGGCTGACATCTTCCGCTTGCGCGGCGTCCTGGTCGGCACAGTCGCCTTTCAGTCCTACGCTGGCTATCTGGGCGTGAAGCTGCCCGGTGCAGCGTTGCAGACGGGCGATGCAGACTTCGCCCTATTCCATTCCGCGTCGGCCGCGGTCGAGGACAGCCTGCCGCCCATCCTCGAAATCTTGAGGGAGATCGACCCAACCTTCAGGGAAATCCCTCACAGATCAGATCCCGGACACGCGACGCAATTCGAGAACGCAGTCCGATACAAGGTCGAGTTCCTTACACCGAATACGGGCAGCGATGACTACGCCGATCATGCAACCTCGATGCCGTCTTTGGGCGGTGCATCCGCGCAGCCTCTTCGGTTTCTCGATTTCCTGATCCACGAACCAATCAGAACTGTGCTGCTGCATCGATCGGGAGTGCCTGTCGTGGTACCGTCGCCCGGACGATATGCGGTTCACAAGCTGATCGTTGCCTCGCGCCGACAGAACAACGCAAACGGCGTGGGCAAGCGGGAAAAGGATGTCCACCAGGCAGCACTTCTGGTCGAGGCACTGGAAGCTACCCGTCGCCAGGACGATCTCGCCATCGCGTTTTCGGAAGCGTGGGACAGGGGGAAACATTGGCGTGAAGCGATACAAAAAGGACTTGGCTTGATTCCCCAGAAACAGCGTGGCGACATCGAGGCGACGATCGTCAACGCACTTTCAGGAATCGGCGAAGAACTGGAAGGATTTAGCGGCTCATCTGCGAAAACAAAGCACGGAGACTAAAAGTAACGGTGTGGAGGGTAACCTTCTGCCAGCCGTCGCCGAGGCGTTTTTGTTTTCAGGTTTCAAAATCGACTTTGCCTATTCAGCTCTGCGATCGGACCTGCTTGGCGGCAGCCTCGAGCGACCGTTCAAACGCGTCGATCAACTGGTCGACCTGCGGCTCGGTGATGATCAGCGGCGGGCAGAAAGCCAGCGCATCGCCCATATTGCGCGAGATGACGCCGTTCTGCTGCATGAAACCGTTGACGAGTCCGCCCAAGGCACCAACCGTGCCCCACGGCGCCTTGTTTGCCTTGTCGCCGACCAGTTCGACCGCCGAAATCAGGCCGATGCCGCGCACCTCGCCGACAAGCGGGTGCGAAGCGAGCGTGCGCAGCCGCTTCTGCATATGCGCGCCGACCGCACGCGCATTGCCGACAAGGTCGCGCTCCTCGATCAGCTTCAGGTTCTCGAGCGCGACCGCTGCCGCAACGGGATGGCCGCCGCCGGTGAAACCGTGGCCGAAGGTGCCGATACGGTTGCTTTCGTCGGCGATCGGCTCGAATACCTTGTCATTGATCAGCAGGGCCGAGATCGGCAGGTAGGACGAAGAGATCTGTTTCGATAACACCATGATGTCGGGCCTGATGCCGAAGGTCTGCGAGCCGAACATCTCACCTGTTCGGCCAAAGCCGCAGATCACCTCGTCGGCGATGAGCAGGATGTCGTATCTCGATAGCACCGCCTGTATCTTCTCCCAGTAGCCGGCCGGCGGAACGATGACGCCGCCGGCGCCCATGATCGGTTCGCCGAAAAAGGCGGCGATGGTTTTCGGTCCTTCGGCCAGGATCAGCTTTTCCAGCTCGTCGGCAAGCCGCGTCGAAAACAGCTCTTCGCTTTCACCCGGCAGCGCCTCGCGCCAATGGTGCGGCGTCGAGGTGTGCAGCACATTGGCGATCGGCAGATCGAACGAAGTGTGGTTGTTGGGCAGTCCGGTCAGGCTCGCCGAGGCGATAGTGACGCCGTGATAGCCCTTCTTGCGGCTGATGATCTTCTTGCGCGCCGGCTGGCCGAGCGCATTCGACCGGTACCAGATCATCTTCATGGCCGTATCGTTGGCCTCGGAGCCGGAATTGGTGAAATACGCCTTGCTCATCGGCACCGGCGCCATCTGCACCAGTCTCTCGGCGAGATCGATCAGCGGCGAATGCGATTTGGAGCCGAAATCGTGATAGTAAGGCAGCTTCGACATTTGCCGTACTGCCGCATCGACCAGCCGCTTCTCCGAAAAGCCGACCGCGACGCTCCAGAGCCCCGCCATCGCCTCGATATAGCGGTTGCCGGCAAGGTCCTCGACATAGATGCCGTCGCCCTTCTCGATGACGAGCGGCCCCGACTCCTGATGCTTGCGCGCATTCGTATAGCCATGCATGTGAAAGCTTATGTCGCGGGCTTCGGGTGAATTCGGTCGTGCGTCCATGACGGCTCCTGATGCTGACGCGGAACAATCCTGCCGCCGGTCCGGCTCGGCAGGTCCCCGTGCGTTATGCCGTTTGATGCATCTTTCTCGAACGGTATAGTGTCAAGCGCTTTCGGCAGGGCCAGCGGATGGATGGACGCATGCAGAACTTCGGCTTGACCTAACCGTGGACCATGTCGACTGCATTGTCGCCGGCGCCGGCGTTGTTGGCCTGGCGATCACGCGAGAGATGGCGCAGCGCGGCATCGATACGCTGGTCCTGGAAGCCGAGAACGCTATCGGCACCGGGACAAGCTCGCGCAATTCCGAGGTCATCCATGCCGGCCTCCACTATCCGGTTGGATCGCTGAAAGCCCGGTTCTGCGTGGCCGGCCGGGAAAGACTCTATCGCTATTGCGAGGAGCGGGCGGTCCCACACGCGCGCTGCGGCAAGCTCATCGTTGCCACAAGTGCCGAACAGGAGCCGGTGCTCGCCTCAATCCGGGCCAATGCACGCGCTTGCGGCGCCGGCGACCTGTTGCGCTTGAGCGAAGCCGAGGCGCATACGCTGGAGCCCAGCCTTAAGTGCACGGCGGCGCTGCTGTCGCCCGCCACCGGCATCATCGACAGCCATGCCCTGATGCTCGCCCTGTTGGGCGACGCCGAGGAGCACGGGGCGGCACTTAGTCTCAACACGCGCATCGCCTCCGGCCGCATCGAAGCAGGCCGCGTCGTGCTCGAGACGGTGGACGCTGCCGGCGGCGAGCGCTTCGAGATCGCCACTCCGCGTTTCGTCAATGCCGCCGGGCTTGGCGCCGCAGCACTTGCCGGTTCGCTTGAAGGGCTCAATCAGCAATTGGTGCCAAAGCTCCATTATGCCAAGGGCAATTATTTTTCGGCGGCCGGACGGGCGCCGTTCTCGCGATTGGTCTATCCGGTGCCCGAACCCGGCGGGCTCGGTGTTCATCTGACACTCGACCTTGATGGCGTCGCCCGCTTCGGGCCGGACGTCGAATGGATCGATCAACTCGACTACCGCGTCGACCCGGCTCGTGGCGAGCGCTTCTACAGCGAGATCCGCAAATACTGGCCGGACCTGGCCGATGGCAGCCTGCAACCCGCTTACAGCGGCATCCGGCCAAAACTGTCCGGTCCCGGTGAGGCCAATGCCGACTTCGTCGTCCAGGACGTGGCGGTGCACGGCGTGGATAGCCTGGTCAACCTGTTCGGCATCGAAAGCCCCGGCCTGACCTCCTGCCTGACGATTGCCGACCACGTCGCGCAGTGCCTCGCGCCGAAGTTGTAGCGTGCGGCGCCCCGCGCCGCGATCTGCACTGTATCAAGGCGCATTGCGTGAACTTTCAGACGCAAGTCGCCTATGAGGCACATCGCGCACTTGCAGCCCGCTCCGCGCTCTGATTCCCTGCATTCTGGGGCTGTCCTGATTCGCACTGCCCGGTTCAGAGTTTTCGCAGTGCGCCCGGGACAAGCTTCCAGCGACCACTCGGCGTATCCAGGGAGAACGGCAATGAACACCGCGACGAGGCCGGTAATCTCGGAGATGAGGCCCAAGATCACCGTCGTCGGGGTCGGCGGCGGCGGCGGCAACGCCGTCAACAACATGATCGCCGAAGGCCTGCAGGGCGCGGAATTCATCGTCGCCAACACCGATGCCCAGGCCCTTGCCATGTCGAAGGCAACGAGGCTGATCCAGTTGGGCGCTCATATCACCGAAGGTCTCGGCGCCGGGTCCCTGCCCGAGGTCGGCCGTGCCGCGGCCGTGGAATCCATCGACGAGATCATGGATCACCTTGCTGGAACGCACATGTGCTTCGTGACCGCCGGCATGGGAGGCGGAACCGGCACTGGTGCCGCGCCTGTTATAGCACAGGCAGCGCGGGCAGCCGGAATACTGACCGTTGCCGTCGTCACCAAGCCATTCGTCTTCGAAGGCAGGCGCCGCATGTACGCTGCCGATGAGGGCATCGAGCGCCTGCGCGAAAGCGCCGATACCGTCATCGTCATTCCCAACCAGAACCTGTTCAGGATCGCCGACGCCAGAACCACGTTCGCCGACGCCTTCGCCATGGCCGACCGGGTCCTCTATGCGGGTGTCGGCTGCATCACCGATCTGATCGTCAAGGAAGGCCTGATCAATCTCGACTTCGCCGATGTGAAGTCAGTGATGCGCGACATGGGCCGCGCCATGATGGGAACCGGCGAAGCCGCCGGAGAAGGCCGTGCCAAGAAGGCAGCGGAAGCGGCAATCGCCAACCCGCTGCTCGACGAAGCTTCGATGATGGGCGCCAAGGGCGTCCTTGTCTCGATATCGGGCGGCATGGACATGACGCTGTTCGAGGTCGACGAAGCCGCTACCCGCATCCGCGAGGAGGTCGACAACGATGCCGACATCATCGTCGGCGCCATCTTCGACAAGGCACTCGCCGGAAAATTCAGGGTATCGGTCGTGGCGACCGGCTTGCGGCGTGGCCTGGAGATTCCACTGCTTGCCGAACCGGAAGTTCGCATGAACTGAACAGCGTTATCGCGTGCGGTTCGCTCAGCTGATTGCCAGCCTCGCGTCACCACGGCCGCGCGCCGTCGATGACTTCCATGGCGCGTGCAGCAAAACGGCCGGCCAGGGGTGCCACGTCGGCCGCATCGGCCGCAACCGCGCTGCCGGCCAGCACGCGGTCGGCGATGCCGACGAAGATCACGGCAAAGCGGAACATGGCAAACACCAGATGGAACCGCTGGAGCGGCGCCGTCGGCACGGCGTGGGCGAAGTAATGATCGAGGAATTCGCGCTGTGTCGGAATCCCGAGGGCTGCCTGATCAAGGCCGAGGATGCCGCCATATTCGTCCGATGAGGAATGCCAGGGCATCGAGCAGAAGCCGAGATCAGCAAGCGGATGGCCGAGGGTCGATAACTCCCAGTCGAGTATGCCGATCACCTCGGGCCGCTCGGGATGGAAGATGAGATTGCCGAGACGGAAATCGCCATGCGCGATCGAAACGTGGCCGTCATCTGGCGGAAGATGTCGCGGCAGCCATTCGGCGACGGCTTCGAGCGCGGTAATGCGCTCACTCGGCGATTCCCGCAACTGTCTGGTCCAGCGCGCGATCTGTCGCTCAAAATAGTTCCCGGGACGGCCATAGTCGCCGAGCCCAACCTCTTCCGGCCGGACTGCGTGCAGCTTTGCCAGCGCCTCGGCCATGCCGAAATAGATGCCGCGCCGCTCGTCCGGCGCCAGTCCCGGCAACGCGCCATCGTGGAACACCCGGCCGTCGAGCCGCTGCATCAGATAGAACGGCGTGCCGAGCGGCTCGTCGCCGTCGTGATAGAGCACCGGCCGCGGCACCGGCACCTTTGTCGATGCTAGCGCCTCGATCACCCGGTACTCGCGATCGACCGCATGAGCGCCGCGCAGGATCGGTCCCGGAGGTTTCTTGCGCAGAACCATGCGGCGGCCGCCATAGTCGACGAAGTAGGTCGGGTTGGATTGGCCGCCGACGATCCGCTCAAGCGACATTTGGCCATCGCCAAAATGCGCTCTCAGAAAATCCTCCAGGCGTACCGGATCGAAATCCATCCTCATTGCCGGCTCAGCGGTTCCCGCCGCGACCTGTTTCGTCTTGTCTGCCGGCTTCGACATGCCAGCGCCAGAAGCCCACACCTTCCTCGTTGAGAAAGCGGTTGAGCACCATCTTGTGGACCTCGTCGGCGCCGTCGACCAGGCGAGCCTGGCGGGCGTAGCGGTAGATCCATTCGAGTACAGTGTCTTTCGAATAGCCGCGGGCGCCGTTGATCTGGATCGCCACGTCGGCGGCGTCATGCAGCACGTTGGCGACCTGGATCTTGGCCATGGAGACCTCCTTGCGGGCAAAGCCACCGCGATCGAGCTCCCAGGCCGCCTTCATCACCAGCAGCCGCCCGATCTCGATGCGCATGGCAAGGTCGCCGAGCAACAGCTGGATACTCTCACGGTCGGCCAAAAGCTGCCCGAAACCGCTACGCTCGGCGGCATAGGCGCGCGCGATCTCGATGCAGCGCTTGGCAAGACCGAGCCAGCGCATGCAATGGGTGAGCCGCGCCGGACCGAGCCGGACCTGGGTAACCCGGAGGCCGCTGCCTTCGCCGGCAAGCACGTCCTCGACCGGGACTTCCAGGCCGTCGAACTCCAGCTCGCAATGGCCGCCATGTTCTTCCGGTCCCATGATTTCGATGCGCCGCACGATCCGCCAGCCCGGCTGGTCCTTGTGGAACAGCAAGGCCGAAAGGCCGTGACGCGGATCGTCCGAAGTGCGCGCAATGAGAATGAAGTGGCTCGCCTCTTGCGCGCCGGTGATGAACCATTTGCGGCCTGTGACGACATATCTGTCGCCACGCCGTTCGGCTCTGGTCATGATCATCGACGGGTCGGAGCCGCCGCCCGGGTGCGGTTCCGTCATTGCAAAGGCCGAGCGCACCTTGCCCTCGACGATCGGTTTCAGCCATCTTTGCTTCTGCTCAGGCGTTCCCAACCGTTCCAGCATCATCATATTGCCATCGTCGGGGGCCGCGGAATTGAACACGACCGGACCGAAGATCGAGCGGTTCATCTCTTCATAGCAGACGGCCATATCCACCTTGGAAAGGCCGGCCCCGCCGGTCTCGGGTTTGAGCTGCAGGCACCACAGGCCGGCTGCTTTCGCCTTGCCGCGCAGCGTTTCAAGCAGCGGCAGTGCAATATTGCCATGGCCGTCATAGCAAGCCTTGTCAGCCTCGAGCGGCAGGATTTCGCGCTCGACGAAATCGGCGATCCGGCTGCGGAAGGCCTCGGTTCGGACGGAAATGTCGAAATTCATGGCGCTCACAAGGATGAAACGAGATGCCGCCATCGGCTCCGATGGTCGCGCCGGTAGTGTAACTGCCGTCGTTGAATGGGAGCAACAGCAGTTCGCCGGCCGTTCCTTGCGCACGTCAAAGCGCCGGTTCGATATGGATCGATGCCGGCGTGCTGCCGATGCCGGTCGAATTCCAGGATCAAAGAGTGCTCAGGTTTCGTATCGCTAACGTCCGCGACAATGCTCAGATCAATTCGAGGACAGCGCAGCCATAGCCGTCCAGCGTCAACACTCCGGAGACAGGTCCTTGGCTATCGAGCAGGTTGCTGCCGAAGGGAACGCCGGTTACGGCAACGGGCGTGTCTTTGATGTTTTGCACGAACAGCAGCCGGCGTTCGTCATTCTCGCGCATCGTGACCTCGACGCCGTCCGGCAGATCCGGAACCAGAGGCTCCACATTCGCATCCACGAAAGTGCGCTTAGCGAGTTGAGCTGTCAGCTCCGGGGTTAGATAAGTGCCGACATAGAGCACACGGCCCTTGCCGACGGCGCGGGAGGTAATTGCAGGCGTTCCTGCCGCGTAGCGGTTCGACCAAACCCCTACAATTTCGACTTCCGGTTCGACTGCGAGGTTCTCATAGAAATAACCGGCATCGAACTCGTGGTTTCCGACGGTAAAACGACGGATACGGCGGCTGGATTCGGCCGGTCTGTCGGGAGGAATGACGAGCCCGCCGGAGCGCGACATCGTATTGAACAGGCCATTGGCCCCAGGTGCCGCCAGCCGCCCGAAATCCTCGACGCGAACGCCGGTCAACTTCGACAGCGACCGGCCCGGCGCTGTCTCGCGGATGACGTGGTTGTTTTCGTCGCGGGTTCCAGTGCGCGCGCCGATGATGACGGTACCGCCATTTTCGGCAAAGACTTGCAGCCGCTCGGTCCAGCTGTCCTTCCAGATCACCCAATGCGGCACGTAGAACACCTTGAGCTTCGACAGATCGTCTTCCGGGTGGATGAAGCCGCAGGCGATGCCGCGGTCATAGCAATACTGATGCAGCAAGATTGCATCATCCTGCGGACTTGGCAGGCCGATGGGGAAGGTCTTGTGGGCTTCCTGATTGTCGAAGTCCGAGCCGGCGATGCCGACATCCATCCGCACATGGGTGCCCAGGATCTTGTCTTTAAGCGCCGTCATCTCGGTGGCGAACTGCCTGGCTTCGTCATAGCGGCGGCGAGCGACATCATCATGGTCTATGATGCCCATCCAGTATATCTCGGCGCCGAAATGTGCGGGACGCCAGCGGAAGAACATGATCCCATCGGCGCCACGCGCAACCGACGACATCGCCATGCGTCGCATTTCGCCTGGCTCCGGCGTCAGCGTGCAGAAGCCCGGCTGGGCGCCAAAACCCGACTGTTGTTCCGGCACTATGTAGTTGCCGGAAAATCCCCTGCAGATGTCGAGATGCAGCGCCTGGATCTTGGCGTGATTGCCGAGGCGAAAGAACTCGTCATAGAGGAACGGATAGATGTCGTAGCCGACGAAGTCGAGATCGGTGGAGAATTGGCCGCGAAAGTCGATGTCACGCAATCCGCCGAGATTGTGGAAGATGAACCAACTGGCATTCGCTTTTCTCAGGATCTCGACCTGGTCGTGCTGGAACCGTGCTGTCGAAAAGGCGAGAAAACGGTGGTAGTCCTGGAGGTGACCGGGACCGGGAAAGGACGGGGAAAAATCCAGCGGGAAGACAATTTCGCGGAAATGGCCGTAAGCCGTCGCCCAGAAATCGCCACCCCAGGCGAAGTTCAGCCTGTCTATCGTCTGGTAGGTTTCCTGGAGGTAAGCCTGGAATTCCTTCAATGCCGACGGCGAATAGGATTCCGGCATGCTGGTGTTGAGTTCGTTGTCGGTCTGCCAGCCAATGACATTTGCGTTGTCGCGGTAGTGGTCCGCCATCGCGTTGGTGATCCTGCGGCTATAGTCGCGAAACACCGGGCTGCTGGTGTCGGCATACTGGCGCGAGCCGTGGCCCATCGACCGGCCATTTCCATCAAGCCGCAGGATTTCCGGATGCTTTGCGGTCAGCCAGCGCGGCGGGGTGGCGGTCGGCGTGCACAGGATCGTGTTGACGCCGTGACGCGCGAGGCCCTCGATTGCCCGGTCGAACAGGTCGAAATCGAAGGTGCCTTCACGCGGTTCGAAAATGTGCCAGGCGAATTCGCCGAGGCGGGCGACGTTGAAGCCGGCCTCGGCCATGCGCCTGGCGTCATTGTCCCAGTAACTCTCGTCCACATGCTCGGGGTAATGCGGCGCGCCGACCAGAAAGCGGTCGGTCTGGATCGTGCGCCAGACCGACAGGGCGCGGCCTCTTGAAGTCTTGTTCACGAAGGATACTCCTGCAGATCAGTCGGTGATGGTGGGTTTGCGGGCACTGATTGTCCGCTCATCGACAGAGGAAAAGAGATAGACGTCACGCGGCTCGACCTTGAAGCCGACGGTCGCATCGGCAGCGACGGCGCTCGCATGGCCGATCTGGACGGTGACGTTGCCGCTGCCGCTTTCAGAACTGACGCATTGCAGCGGGCCGGCGTCGGCATAGAGGATGGTCTCGCGGCCGAGATGCTCGACCAGCCGCACCCGTCCTGCAAAACTCGCTGTCCCTTCCGCGGCCAAGCTGATGCTCTCCGGCCGAATCCCCATCGTCACCCTATCGCCGACCTGTACGGATGCCGCTTCCGTCAGTTCGACAGTCAAAGGAGAAAGACCGGCGGTCGACAGCGTGGCGGCGCCGCCGGAGACAGCGGCGACGGTCACTTCGAAAAAATTCATCCGGGGTGCGCCGAGGAAGCCCGCGACGAAAAGGTTGGCCGGATTGCGATAGAGTTCGAGCGGAGCGCCCACCTGCTCGACCGAGCCGCGATTGAGCACGACGATACGGCTCGCCATTGTCATCGCCTCGGTCTGGTCGTGCGTGACATAGACCATGGTGGCGCCGAGCCTGGCGTGCAGATCGGAAAGCTCGACGCGCATCTGCGTGCGCAGCGCTGCGTCAAGGTTGGATAGCGGTTCGTCGAACAGGAACACGTCGGGCGAGCGGGTTATGGCACGGCCGATGGCCACACGCTGACGCTGGCCGCCGGAAAGCTGTTTCGGCCGCTTGTCGAGCTGGTCGGTAATGCGAAGGATCTTGGCGGCTCGCAGCACGGCGGCATCGATCTCGGCCTTGGGGCGATGCGCCATGCGCAGGCCGAAACCCATGTTCTCGGCGACGGTCATATGCGGGTAAAGCGCATAGGACTGGAAGACCATGGCAATGCCGCGCTCACCCGGCTCGGTGGTGGTGAGATCACGGCCGTTGATCAAAATCTTACCGGTCGAGACGGTTTCAAGCCCGGCGATGATCTTCAACAGCGTTGACTTGCCACAGCCGGACGGCCCGACGGTGACAATGAACTCGCCCTGTTCGACGCTGAGATCGATGCCGCGCAGCGCGTGGTAGCTGCCATAATTCTTTTGTATCTGCCGGAGTTCAAGACTGGTCATGGAGCCCTGCTTGCGAAATCAGTTTCGGGTCGGGTGGGCGACGCCTTGAAGCCATGGTCGCTCATCCCTTGACCGCTCCCATGGTGAGGCCGGTGATGAAGTGCTTCTGCATTAGGAAGAACATGGCAACCGGCGGCAAAGCCACGACTATGGTGCCAGCCGAGATCAGGTTCCAGGCCGAGACCCATTCGCCGCGCAGGTTGGCGAGGCCGGCGGTTACCGGTTTGACGGTATCGCTGATGGTGAGCACGACCGCCCAGAAATAATCGTTCCAGATAAAGGTGAAGAGCAGGATGGCCAGCGCCGCGAGAGCCGGCCGCACCAATGGGACCACGACATGTACCAATGTCTGAAACGGCGTCGCGCCCTCGGCCCTGGCGGCCTGAAACAGTTCTCCCGGCAAGGCGGCGATGAAGTTGCGCATGAACAGTGTCGCAAACCCGGTCTGGAAGGCGATGTGGAAGATGATCAGGGCCGCCATCGTGTCGTAGAGGTTGAGCCGCACCATGAGATCGCGCACCGGGATCATCATGATCTGGTGCGGCAGGAAGTTTCCGCCGACGAACAGGGCGAAGACGAGCATGTTGCCGCGAAACCGGTAACGGGCGAGCACGAACCCGGCGAGCGTGCTCAAGATGAGAACGCCGATCACCGAGGGAATGGTGATCGTCAGGCTGTTGAGGAAGTAGCGGGCCATCGGTGTCTGGGTGAAGACCGCCGTGTAGTTGTCGACCAGGCCGAATTGGGTCGGCCAGCCCCACAGATTGCCGCCCATTACATCCTGCGTAGAGCGGAACGAGGTAAGGATGATGGCAAAGAGCGGCGCCAGCCAGACAATCAGGATGCCGACCACCAGCACGACATAGAGGCCGCGCTGCCAAATAGCAGTCTCGGGAATCGGGCGGGGAAACATCAGCCGCCTCTTTCATCGGCGCGGATCATCCGCGCCAGGTACCAGGCGATGAAGACCGCCATGATCACGAACAGCACCGAGGCAATGGCCGCGCCATAGCCGAAGCGGTAGGAAAATATGGACTGCTCGAACATCTGATAGGCAAGCACCTCGGACGAACCGAAGGGGCCGCCGCTGGTCATCACCGAGACCATGTCGAAGGAACGCAGTGCGCCGACGACGGTGACGGCGATGGCGATAAAGGTGACCTGCGTCAGCTGCGGCAACACGATGTGGCGCAGCATGTTCCAGCCCCTGGCGCCGTCGACCCGCCCGGCGCCGATCAGGTCCTCGCTGAGATTGTTGAGGCCGGCGAGATAGAGCACCATGCAGAAGGCGATCTGCGGCCACAACGCTGCGATCACGACGGCGAAGGTGACGAAGTTTTCATCCGACAGCACTGCCGGGGCGGTCGCGCCGAAGGTGCGGAAGATCAGGGCGAGAAGTCCGAATTCCGGCGTATAGACCCAGGTGAAGACAACGCCGACGGCAACCGAAGCCAGCACCAGCGGAATGAAGAACAGCGATTTGAGCAGGCGCATGCCGCGGATTTTCTGGTTGACGAGCAGCGCGATGGCGAGGCCGAGCGGCGGCGCCAGCATGAACATCACCAACCAGATCAGATTGTTCTTCAGCGAAACATAGAACTGCGGGTCGGCAAACAGTTCGCGGTAGTTGCCGAGGCCGATCCAGACCATCGGGCTGAAGCCGTCCCATTCGTGCAGGCTGATCCACAGGCTCTCGACCGCAGATGCCAGAATGACGACGGAAAACAGCACAGCGGCTGGCAGGATCAGAAGTGTCGGTGTCAGCCACCAGCGATGGCGGCGCCAAAGCTTCGTCATTTTGGGAGACCTCATTCACGGAAAGCATCAGGGAGCAGAGTACGAACCCCGCTCCCCTCCGCTGGGAGGCGCTAGATCTTGAAGATCCGGCGACGGGTTCCCTCGAGACGCTGAAGAATGGCGTCCCGGCGCTCCGGCTTGGCCATGAATTCCTGGAAGCCGACCAGGCCGGCCTGGGCCATGTCGGGATCGGTGTCACGGTCGTAATATTGCGACGTGCCGGCCACCGTCTTCAGGCTTTCCACAGCCGCGTTGACCAGCGGGTCCTTGCTGGCCGGAAGGTCGTTGCGCGGCGGAACGTTGCCGCCGGGTTCCAGATAAGGGCCGAAATTTTCCGGCTGGTAGAAGAACTCGAGGAACTCGCGGGCACCCGCCTTGTTCTTGGCGTTGGCCGGGATGTGGACCGAATTGACCGAGAATTCTTCGTAGCGGTCGAGGGCGCCGTCAATCTTCGGGAAAGGGGCGAATGTCAGCTGCTCGAGATCCTGCTCAGGGAAAGTAGCTTTCACGAAGGCACCGAGGTTCATCATGCCGGCCTTCTTCTGGGCGAGGAAGGCGCCGGCCTCCTGCCAGCCGAACGACGTCTGATC
The DNA here is from genome assembly GCF_040318825.1 of Mesorhizobium sp. M1006. Taxonomy (NCBI): domain Bacteria; kingdom Pseudomonadati; phylum Pseudomonadota; class Alphaproteobacteria; order Hyphomicrobiales; family Phyllobacteriaceae; genus Mesorhizobium; species Mesorhizobium sp. M1006. Next base: position 7,623 of record NZ_JAMYMZ010000025.1, on the reverse strand, counting down.
CGGTGTGAAGAAACCCTGCTTGATCAGCTCTTCCCAGTGGTCGAAAACAGGCGTCAGCGCCGGGTCGGTGTAAGCCATCTTGCCATTCATCAAGGCAAAGTGCTTGTCGAGACCGTTGATCCGCAGGTTCATCTGGTCGAACCATCCGGCCGCCGGCCAGAGTTCCTTGGTGCCGATGCTGACGGGAATAAGGCCGGCAGCCTTGGACTTCTGGCCGTAAGCAAGGAATTCGTCCCAGGTCGCCGGCACCGTCAGTCCGTGCTCGGCAAAGACGTCCTTGCGATAGAACATGCCCCACATCGTGCCGCCAGTCGGCAGGCCATACTGCTTGCCGTCGACAGTGACGGCACCGGTCGTGGCACCCAGCACGTCCTTGTACTTTTCCTTCTCGAACAGATCCGAAATGTCGTCGAACAGGCCGCGAGTGACGAAGGCGCGCATGCGGTTTCCGGAGAACCAGAAGCAGACATCCGGCGCGCCGGCGACAAGGTAGTTGCGGATCGCGGTCTTGTGGGCCTCGTGATCCATATTGTTGATCACAACCTTGGTGCCGGACTGCTTCTCGAAGTCGGCCGCGATGCGCCGCAAGATCCGCAGGGCATCGGCATTGTTTTCGTCGGAAATGATGGTGACTTCGCTCGACTGGCTGAGTGCCGGCATCGGGAAGCCCGCGAGGGCTCCAGCGGAAATCCCCCCAGCTCCCTTCAGGAAATTGCGCCGCGTCGACGGCTTTTCAATCCACTTGAACGTCATTGTTACTCCTCCCGTGTTGTCAATTCTCTACTGGCACACCGGCCGGCGCGGTTGTTCTTCTCAACGGCACGGCTCACCTCCCGGGCAAGGGAATATGTTTGCCCGCTCCTTCAGAGCGCGGTGACATTGCTAACCGGATTAATTTCGCTGACCCCCGGTTCGGGTGTTGAACAGTCGGGCAAACTTATGCATATGTTTTCTCGAGAGGCAATAATTAATTTACAAAATTAAGAAAGCGGATCCGTGAAGCTCAAGGGTGACCCGAGCACGACTCGGGCGATGAACCGCAGACTGATCCTCAATCTCTTGCGGCAGGAAGGAGCGCGCAGCCGGGCCGACATTGCGTCAGTTACCGGCCTTAGTCCGGCAGCGGTCACCTTCGTCGTGGCCGACCTCATCGAGGATGGCCTGCTGATCGAAGGCAAGACAGTCGTGGGCTCGGCTGGGCGCCGCCCTATCCCGGTGGATATCAACTATGCCAACGGCCTTGCCATAGGTTTCAAGCTGATGGTCGGATCGGTCGAATGCGTGGTCACCGATCTTGCGACCAATCCGCTGGGCTCTCTGCGCGTCAAGCTCTCGGACAGCGATCCCGACCACATCATAGCGACCTTGGCCAAGGCGGTACCGGAGCTGATTTCCATTGTCGATCGGCCCGCTGCCAAGCTTGCCGGGATCGGCATTTCAATGCCTGGCGTCATAGACAACCAGAAGGCTGTGTGTATCCGCAGCAATCGCTACAACTGGGACAACGTTCCCCTTGGCCCGATGCTGGCCGAACTGGTAGACGTCCCCGTGTGGCTTGAGGACGACACCAATGCCTATGCCATTGCCCAGCAACTCTTCGGCCTGGGACGCCAGCACCGCAATATGGCTGTGCTGGCGATCGGCGTCGGAATCGGCTGCGCGCTCGTCTTCGATGGCAAACTCTATCGCGGCGCGAACGGTGCCGCCGGCAAGTTCGGCCACACCTCATATGAGGAGAACGGCCGCCTTTGCGAGTGCGGAAAGCGCGGCTGCTTGATGGCCTATTACGCCGAGCCGGCGATCCTGCGCACCTGGCGCGAAGCCACGGGGCACAACGAAACGGATAGCAAAGTCAGCCTTATGGCAGCCTTGGCAGACCGCGAACCGCGAGCCGTCGCCATTCTCGAGGAAGCGGGACATGGCATCGGCCGGCATCTCGCCAATCTTGTCAACATCACCGACCCGGAGGTCATTGTCGTCGGTGGTGAAGCCGTGTCGTTTGGCGATGCGCTGTTTGGCCCAATGCGGCTGACGCTTGGGAAAAATACCTTTCGCGCGGCACCACCAATGCTGCTGGACTGGGAGGACAATTCCTGGGCAAGAGGGGCGGCTGCACTCGTGACGCAGAAGCTCTTTGATTTCGAAACATCTGCCGGCAACGCCGCTCCGCTTTCAAAGCCGGCCCTATGGTCGGCATAGGCGAGTGAAATAGACAGCCCTGCGCCTCAGGCTGCCCGAACGCTGCGCGCTCCACGCGCCCATGCCGGCAACCAGTCGCCATGCGCAACCAGCAAATCATCGACCAGCGACCATATCTGGTCGAGGTCGAGCTCGGCCGCCGTGTGCGGGTCCATCATCGCCGCGTGATAGATGTGCTCGCGGTTCTCGGTCATCAGCGCCTGGACCGTCAGCTCCTGGACGTTGATATTGGTGCGGATCAGCGCGGTGAGCTGCACCGGCAGGTCGCCAATGAACGTGGGTTGAATGCCGGAGGCGTCGACGAGGCATGGCACCTCGGCCGCGCAATTATACGGCAATGACGTGATGCAGCCATTGTTGCGGATGTTGCCGTAGATCACCGACGGCTCGCCGGTCCAGACCGAGTTCATGATCGAGGACGCATATTCCTTCGACTGCTCCACTTCGATCTTGTCAGCCGAGCGATAGGCTTCCGCTTGCCCCTTCCAGCGATCGATCTGCTCGATGCAGCGCTTCGGGTATTCGTCGAGCGGGATACCGAACTTCTCGATCAGATCCTCGCGCCCGTCCTTGATGAAATAGGGCGTGTATTCCGCGAAATGTTCGGAGCTCTCGGTGACGAAGTAACCGAGGCGCTTCAGCATCTCGTAGCGCACCTTGTTCGGGCAGCGCGGATTCCATCCCGGCTTCGGCGCCCGCCCTTCGCTGTAGGCGCGCAGCAGATCCGGATAGAGATTGCGGTAGGAGCCGTCCGGCTGGCGATGCTCGAACTTCAGGTAGAAGGCCATGTGATTGATGCCGGCCGAGCGGTAGCGAATCTCCTCGTAGGGAATATCGAGATCATGCGCCAGTTCCATCGCCGTACCTTGCACCGAATGGCAGAGGCCGACCTGCTTGATGTCGGGGTATTTCTCCGCGATCGCCCAGGTGTTGATCGCCATCGGGTTGACATATTGCAGCATGATCGCCTGCGGGCAGACCGCGAGCATGTCCTCGCAGATCTTCCAGAGATGCGGCACGGTTCTCAAGCCTCGCATGATGCCGCCAACACCGAGCGTATCGGCGATGGTCTGGCGCAGCCCGTATTTCTTCGGAACTTCGAAATCGGTTACCGTGCAGGGCTCGTAGCCGCCGATCTGGAAGGCGACGACGACGAAATCGGCGCCCGCCAGCGCCTTGCGCTGGTCCGAATAGGTTTCGGCTTTGGCCTTTACGCCAAGCGTCGAGATCAGCTTGCCGACGACGATTGCGCTTTCCTCGAGCCGTTGCGGATTGATGTCCATCAGCGCGATCGTCGAGCCGGATAAAGCCGGACGCTGCAATATGTCGCCGACGATGTTCCTCATGAACACCGTCGAGCCAGCTCCGATGAAAGCGACCTTGGGATTTCTTGCCACAACAACCTCCGGCATAAGCAATTAGGCTACCTCGAAAGCGGCTTTGACCAGCCGTTCGGTGTAAGCGGTCTTGGGATGGGACAGGACTTCGTCGACCGGCCCCTCTTCGACGATCTTGCCGTGCTGCATGACGATGACGCGGTGGCACAGCGCCCGCACGACCTTGAGGTCGTGCGAGATGAAGATGTAGCTCAGGCCCCGTTCGCGCTGCAGCTTGCGCAGCAATTCGATGATCTGCGCCTGGACCGAGAGATCCAGCGCCGATGTTGGCTCGTCGAGTACGATGAATTCCGGTTCGAGCGCGACGGCGCGGGCAATCGCAATACGCTGGCGCTGGCCGCCGGAAAACTCGTGCGGGAAGCGCGAGAGGATATCGCCGGGCATGCCGGCGCTGATCAGCGCCTCGCGCACCCGCTCGATCCGATCGTTCCTGGTGGCGCCCATGCGGTTGACGACCAGCCCTTCCTCGATGATCTGGCCGATCGTCATGCGCGGGTTGAGCGACGAGAACGGATCCTGGAAGACGACCTGCATGCGCGACCGCAACGGCCGCATCTGCGCCCGCGAGCAGCCATGGATCGGCTGGCCATCGAAATAGATCTCGCCGCTGTCGGTGGTGTTGAGCCTGAGCAACGCCTCGCCGAAGGTGGTCTTGCCCGATCCGGATTCCCCAACGAGACCCAGCGTCTCGTGCCGTCGAAGGGTCAGGCTGAGGCTGTCGACGGCAACGAGTTCGCGCAGGTCCGGCCTCATGAACGTGCCATGCCGCAGCATGAAGGAGACGCGCACATTCCTAGCTTCAAGAATAACGTCGGCGCCTTCCGGCAACGGATTTGCCTGGCCGCGCGGCTCGGAGGCAAGCAGGTGACAGGTGTAGGGATGCTGCGGATTGGCGAACAGCTTCTCCGTCACATTGTGCTCGCGCATCTCCCCATGCTGCATGACGTAGACATAGTCGGAGAACTGCCGCACCACGGTCAGGTCATGCGTGATCAGGATCACCGCCATGCGCAGTTTCTTCTGCAGGTTTCGGATGAGATTGAGGATCTGCGCCTGAACCGTGACGTCGAGCGCCGTCGTCGGCTCATCGGCGATCAGCACATCGGGATCGTTGGCCAGCGCCATGGCGATCATCACACGCTGGCGTTGGCCGCCGGAAAGCTGGTGCGGGTATTGTTTCAGCCGCGCCTGGGGCTCAGGAATCTGTACCTGCTGCAGCAGCTCGAGCGCTCTTGCTTCGGCCTGCCTGCGGCTCATCTTGCGATGCACCCGTATCGCCTCGACGATCTGGCTTCCGATCGTGTAGATCGGGTTAAGCGAACTCATCGGCTCCTGAAAGATCATCGAGATGCGGTCGCCGCGCAGTTTGCGCCGCGCACGCTCGGAAAATTTCAGGATGTTGGCCCCGTTGTATTCGACAGTCGATTTCGGCGACACGACTGCGCGCTTCGACAACAGTCCCATGACGGTGCGCGCCGTCACCGACTTGCCCGATCCCGACTCGCCGACAATGGCGATCGTCTCGCCGCGATAGAGCTGGAAGGAGATGTCCTTGACGGCTTCGATCATGCCGTGTTCGACCTTGAAATCGACGGCGATGTTGCGGGCATCAATGACCGGGTTTTCCGAACGGCCGTCATGGTCGAGCCGGACAGGCGGTGCGAAGGATTTGACGAGCGCGTGTTGCATCATCTCATGCTCAATAAGGATCGACCGCATCGCGCAGTCCATCGCCAAGCGCGTTGAACGCGAAGACGGTGACAAGCACGAAGCCGACCGGTGAGAGGATCCAGGGATAGGTGCCGATGACCGAATACGTCGCGGTGTCTTGCAGCATCAGGCCCCAGGAGATCAGCGGCGGCTTCACCGCGAAGCCGAGAAAACCGAGGAAGGATTCGAGCAGAACCACGCTGGGGATTGCCAACGTGACCGCAACGATCACGTGGCTCATCACGTTTGGAAAAATGTGTTGCATGATGATGCGGCCATCTGTGGCGCCGACCGCCATCGCCGCACGAACGTAATCAATCCGCGCCAGTGCCAGGGTCTTGCCGCGCACTTCGCGCGACATCTGCGCCCAGCCGAGTGCCGACATGACAACGATCACGAAGGCCAGGAAGACATTCGTCGGCGCCGTCACCGGAACCAGCGAGGTCAGCGCCAGATAAAGCGGCAATTGCGGAAACGCGAGCACCAGTTCGACGAAGCGCTGGACCCAGACGTCGAATGTGCCGCCGAAATAGCCCGACACCATGCCGACCGTCGTGCCGATCACGGTGACGATGAAGACCACGGTCAATGCGATCATCAACGAGATGCGCGAACCATAGATCGCACGAGCCAGCACATCGCGACCGAATTTGTCGGTGCCAAGGAAGTGCACCGGCTGGCCGTCGGTCGAGCCGAAGAAGTGCCGGTTCGCGGGAAGCAGGCCGAGCAGTCTGTACTCCGCTCCCTTGACGAAGAAGCCGAGCAGCCGCGGATGGTCGTAGTCCGGCCCGACGACGGGTTGGAAGGTGACCGGGTCGAGGTCTTCCGAATCCGCCAGGGCATAGACGCGTGGCTGGAAGACGAAGTTGCCGTCCTTGTCATGGAAGCTCATCATCTGCGGCGGGGCGAAGCCGACATCGGTCACCTTGGGATCCATCGGTGCGAAGAAGTCGGCAAACACCGCCAGCAGCACCAGAAACGCGACCAGGATGAGCCCGGCCATGCCGGTCCAGGACCGTTTCAGGCGGCGCCAGACGAGTGCGATGTAACTCTCATTGCCGCGCGGCTTGATCTTGGCCGGTTCCTCGGCAAGTGGCGGCAGCGAGGGCTCGAAAGCAAGCATCTCAGGACCCTGCATATTGGCGCACACGCGGATCGAGCATGACGAGCAGCATGTCGGCGATGATGTTGCCGACGATCAGCGTCGCCGACAGCACCATCATGAATGTCGCCGTGACATAGACGTCGCCGACCGCCATCGAGCCAACGATCGCCGGGCCGACGGTCGGCAGGGCAAAGATGATCGCGGTCTCGATCTCGCCGGTCAGCATATAGGGCAGCACCACGCCCTGATACATGACCAGCGGATGCAGCGCATTGGGCACCGCATGGCGCATCACGACCGCACCGCCGCTAAGGCCCTTGGCGCGAGCGGTTTCGACATATTGCGCGTTCAGCGTGTCGAGCAGATTGCCGCGCATCACCCGCATGTTGTAGGCGAGCCCGCCGAAGGTGGCGATGGCGACAACCGGCCAGACATGCCGGACGAGATCGACGAACTTCGCCCAGGACCACGGCGCCCCGCCAAATTGCGGCGAAAAGAAGCTGCCGATCTCGGAAACGTTGAACTGGAAGACCAGCAGATAGACGATGATCAGCGCCATCAGGAAGCGCGGCACCGTCATGCCGAGGAAGGAAATCGCTGACAGCGTACTGTCGATCCAGCTGTACTGCCTGGTCGCCGCCCATATGCCGAAGGTGATACCGAGGACCGAGGCCAGCAGATGGCACACCAGCGCCAGCAGCAGCGTGCGCGGCAGCCGCTCGCCCACCACATCGGCCACCGGCTTGTTGTAATAGAGGCTGTAGCCGAAATCGCCGCGGGTGATGATGCCGCCGATCCAGTTGAAATACTGGACGGGCAGCGGCTTATCGAGACCGTGTTCTATCCGATAGGCCTTGGCCTGCGCGTCGGCCTCGGCGAATGAGGCCCCGCCCTGATTGATCAACTGCGAGCGGATGTAGTCGGCATAGTCGCCCGGCGGCGCCTGGATGATGGCGAAGGTGACCAGGCTCAGAATGGCGAGGACCGGGATCGCCGACGCTATGCGCGTGAGCAGGAATCGCAACATCGGTCGGTCCGCTTCCTTGTCTGGCCGGTCGCTCTCTTTGAGCGTACGGAGGTTTGCTTTGTCCGGGCCCCCCCACAGGGGGCGGCCGGGTTTTAAGTGAGCGGGGGGTAAAAAATGTGAAACGGGCCCGATTGACCCGGGTGGCGCGGCACGACTTGGGGGAAAACACGGTGGTTTTAAAAAAT
>NZ_JAMYMZ010000024.1:0-83681 GCF_040318825.1 Mesorhizobium sp. M1006 | reverse complement strand
CTCAAAGGCCGGACATATGGACGCAAGCGATCGAAAACGACGCAAAACAACCGTTGCAGGCAGGGCGCCGTCCACATATGGATCCCAGGGTCTGCGCGACGTCGCTTCGCTCCTGCTCCGCCCTGGGATGACGAAGGTGTGGTGTCATATGCTAATCGCCAGCGTCGGAGATTGGCGGATGTAGCTGGTCGGCAGCGAACGTTTGCAGTTGCGACACTCCCAGGCGTTAACCCCAACGTTCTCAGATCGCCTGCTTTTTGCCATCCCTGGTCGGCATCAGGTCGACGCCGTTGACCTTGCCGATGTGCGTCGCCAGCATCGGCACGTACTGATCGGCGGGGCCGGTGGCGAAGGCGCCGGCGAAGGCGTTCTTGGTGGCGTTGCCGAGCGGGTTGGCGATGCCGGCAGCACCCGCCATCGATTCGAGATAGGTGAGATCCTTGAAGGCGTTGGCGATGGTGAATTTGTGCGCGTCGCGGTCGCCTTCCAGCGTCCAGCGCATGAAGGTCTGGTAGAAGCCGCAATCCATGCGGCCGTTGCGGATGACGCTGTCGAAGCGCGGCGGCGAGATGCCAACCTTCTGCGCCAGCGCCAGCGCCTCGGAATAGATCGCGGCGTAGCCGAGCGAGATGAAATTGTTGAGCAGCTTCATGCGATGGCCGTCGCCGGTATCGCCGATATGGACGATGCGCCCGGCCCAGGTTTCGAGCACCGGCTTCAGCCGGGCAAAGACCGCATCGGGCGCGCCGACCATGGCGTCGAGCGTGCCTTCCCAAGCCTCCTTCGGGGTGCGGCTGAGCGGGGCATCGACATAATCGACGCCGAGCCCCTTGAGCTCGGCGGGCAGCGCCACCGTCGAAACGGGATCAGAGGTCGAGCAATCGACGACAACCGATCCCGGCTTCAGGCCTTCCTTGAGACCGCCTGGGCCGCGAATGATGGCTTCGACCTCGCGCGAGCCGGTGACGCAGATGAAGACGATATCGGATGCCGCCGCGACGTCGCGCGAGGTTGCCGCTTCCCTGGCGCCGCGGCCGAGCAGGTCTTCCGCCGGCTTGCGGTTCTTGCGGCCGAGAAACGTCAGCGGATAACCCTTGTCGACGATGTTCTTCGCGATCCCATGCCCCATCAGGCCAAGCCCGATGAAGCCGATCTTTTCGCTCGCGGCGGTCGTGTTCATGTCGTTTCGTCCTATTTGCAGTGATGGATGACGGCGCTGCACATTGCCGGCGAATTGTTGAAGCGGGTTTTTGCCGCATGCCATGGCAGGCGATTGCAGAGTTCGGTATTGTCTGACAATACACATGAATCTTAGGGAGAGCAAAATGACGAAGCGGATCATGTTCACCGGCGGCAGCGGCAAGGCCGGGCGCCACGTCGTGCAGTATCTGGTCGAGCAGGGCTGCCAGGTGCTCAACATCGACACCAAGCCGCTCGACAATCCCAAGGTGCGCACGCTGATCACCGACATCACCGACAGCGGGCAGGTGTTCAATGCGCTGTCGAGCTATATCGGCCTGCATGAATTCGACCCGTCGCTGCGTACGCAGCCGGTGGATGCCGTGGTGCATTTCGCGGCGATCCCGCGCATCATGATCACGCCCGACAATGAGGTGTTCCGCATCAACGCGCTCGGCACCTATAACGTCATCGAGGCCGCGGTGAAGCTTGGCATCCGCAAGGTGGTGATCGCCTCCAGCGAAACGACCTACGGCCTGGTCTTCGCCAACGAACCGCGCAACCCGACGCATTTTCCGCTCGACGAGCCGTACGACGTCGACCCGATGGACAGCTACGCGCTGTCCAAGGTCGTCAACGAGAAGACGGCGCGCGCCTTTGCGCTGCGCAGCGGCTTCGACATCTACGCCTTGCGCATCGGCAACGTCATCGAGCCGCATGAATATTCGCTGTTTCCGAAATGGTTCGCCGATCCAGGTTTCCGCAAGCGCATCGCCTGGAGCTATATCGACGCGCGCGACCTCGGCCAGATCACGCTGCGCGCCATCGAAAAGGACGGGCTCGGCTACCAAGTGTTCAACGCCGCCAACGACGACACCTCGTCCGATCTTCCGACAGCCGAACTCCTGAAGCGGTTTTATCCCGACGTGCCGGTCCAGGGTGAACTTGGTGAATACGAGACGCTGCTCTCCAACCGCAAGGCGCGGGACATGCTCGGCTTCCGGCCGGAGCACAGCTGGCGGAAATACGTCAAGACGGCCTGACGGGGGCAGCTGACGCGAAACCGGCACTGGGCCGGCCCCGAATTGCTCGTCATGACTCCAGGCTCACACCCGCTACTACCGATGCGCGCACACCCTACGTTCAGGTGTTCGCCGTCGGGTTCATCCATACGATTTCCCAGACGTAGCCATCCGGGTCTTCAATGTGGCGGTTATACATGAAGCCAAGATCCTGTGCTGGGTTGGGATCGGCGCGACCGCCCGCCGCGACCGCGCTGGTCAGTGTTGCATCGACGGCATCGCGGTTATCCACCGTGAGGGCGATCATTGCCTGGCTGTCGCGCCGTGCGTCGCCGATTGGGCGTGTGGTGAATTCGCGGTAGTGGTCATGGGTCAGCAGCATCACCCCGATCGTGTCCGAGAACATGAGCGAGGTGGATTTCTCGCCCGAAAACTGCGGGTTCACGGTGCCGCCTAGCGCCACGTAGAACGCCGTCGACGCCGACAGGTCACGGACAGGCAGGTTCACGAAAATCATTTTGGGCATCGATTTCGCTTTCTCCAGGGCTGCGCGCTGCGCTATTGTCTTGCTGCAATGTTAGTAGATGCAATGTATCTTGATTGCAAGATACATTTTGGCGAGGGAATATTTGCCATGGATCGCGCCGAGGCCGCAGCTAAGCAATGGGCCCGCGAGCGCCCCGATCTTCCGTCGTTACCTGTTGAAACGGCAGGTCGTCTGCTTGATGCCGCCGCGCGGGTCATCCGCGATCACATGAACCCGTTGCTCAAAGAAGCAGGCCTGAATGTTGGTGAGTTCGATGTGCTCACGCCGCTCAGGCGCGCCGGTGAACCCTATATGCTTTCACCTACTCAGCTCTACGAATCGGCAATGATCTCCTCGGGCGGCATGACCAGCCGCCTGGACCGGCTGGAGCGCGCCGGGCTGGTTGAACGACGCCCCGATCCCAACGACCGGCGTGGCAAGCAAATTGCGCTGACGACCGGCGGCAAGCGCGCGATAGACGATTTGATCGGTCCAATGGTGGCGCTCGAAGAGCAATTAATCTCCGTGCTGACGCCGGCGGAGCAGGAAACTCTTAATGCTCTACTTAAGAAATTGCTGACAGGCCTCTAATGCGACGCGCACCTCGCGCATCGTCCTACATTAGGTATAGCCTGGACTGTCGGATCCGAATATCCCCAGTCTGCAATCTGTCTAGAATCATAAACGTACTCTTGTGGGTCGTCTGGCGTCAAAGCTCTAAAGCCATCTCCATCCGGTTATACATCGAGAAAGCCGAAGCTATCAGCACAGACAGCTGGACATCTTGATCAGACGCGCCAGCACTGAGCGCAGCATCGATGTCACTCTTTGTCACGCTGAGCGCTTTGGCATCAAGCTTAACTGCAATCGCAATTAGCGTCGCGGGTGTCGCGGCCAAGCCGGTCGAGCCGGGCGACGACCAGCTCGTCGCCGGGTCGGAGAAAGTCGATGATAGTGGCAAGTTCGGCTCGCCCGTCACGGCTGGCACCGGAGACCTTTTCCGACCGAATGATGCCGCAGCCTTCGGCCGTCAACTTGGCGGTGTGCGTTTCGAGGTCCTGGTCGGGGTGCTGACGCGGGCGTAGCCAATTCGGCTCATGGGTGTCACCTCAAGGTTTAGGCCCGAGGGTAGACTGTCACAAATAGTCGATGTCAACCCAGATGTTACACAGGCTTTGCAGCTAGGTGTTACGTCACCTCAGGGCATATCCTGATCTTACTGTAAGCTGCTATGCGTCGGCTACCTCAAGAAGTCCGGCATGAATAGCGGGCACAATTAGCTTACTGGGACCACGAGCCTTCTCACCGATAATCTCCACTCGGTACTTGGCGCGGCTGACGGCCACATAGAGGCGGTTGTGGGCAGCATAGGACAAGAAATTTTTACTGCTTTCACTTTCGTCTTTGGAAGTCGGTGGAACACGGCCCCCGTCGATGCCCACTGCCACCACAGCATAAAACTCCAGTCCTCCCACATAGTCGGCATGGCCTATTACCACCTGACCGGATCGATTGGCAGCCTCTACCGCGCGCAAATCCCCGCGGCGTTTGAGGATACTGTAGGGTTTGTTCCGTTTCTCGGCGAACGCCGCTAAACTCTCCACAATCTTTTCGTCGAGTGACACAATCAGTATGTCACTCCGCCGACAACTCAAATCACTCTGGAGAATCTCGGTGCGGGCGAAAGCCGCCTCAATGAGAGCCTCGTCATTAGCCACGTTGAAATACCGCGGAATGGCAGCTAGCTTTTCATCGACGTCTGTAAACGCGGAACCAGCGGCCTCAACCGGATTATCAAAATTCGTGAAAAGCATCGCCCCCGAGGCAACAATAGAAAAAGACAAATTGACGATCTGAGTTGAAGATCGAAAAATCGTCTTGAATTGATTGCGTTCCTCCGTTCGATTCTCCTTAGACTGGGTTATGGCCGTACCAATCTCAGTCGTGGTCCATCCTCGATCGCCAACCGCCTGAGAGCGGTCTACCGAATATATAATTGGATAAGGTCCCTCAGTCTTGGTAAAATAGTGGAATAGATGCAACTCATTAATGTTAAATAGGTGGGTTTCGTCTACGAATATCGAATCGTAGCCATCGCGTACCCGCCTCCTGCGCCAAATAGGTGTATCTAGCTGTCCAATCGCAGTTAAGACGACGTCATCAGTATCGAACTGCCCAGCATCACCCAGTCTGGCCTGATACTTCTTAAAAACTGTAAATATAAATCCCTTGTCTGCTTCTGTTGAGACCGGTATTCCATACTTAAGCGGCAGGATTTCTTATATTTGTCGAGGTCCTCCGAGGCGCGACCTTTGATAATAACACTAATTTCGTGCTGGAGCATCTCGGCGATTTTCCAGTTGTCTTCATCTCTTAAGAACGTCGTCAGTTCCGGCGACAGGAAGCGCTGATGTGAAGGGAGATCAATGGTTCTGGCTTCCTCGAAGGCTTCCGAGACGTAGAGAAGCTGAAGCTCTTTCGACTCCATCGCGTCTCGGTCGATAAACTCAGATTCGCTAATGTGCTGCCGCAACTGTTCTGCGCACAGGTCGCTTAGGGTACAAACCTTCAGCGAATGATTTGAGGACGACCGATCCCGCTCTGCAAAGTTAAACGGATCGATGACCGATAGAAACTCCTTCACCGAACTTCGCGTAGCATCGCTGTGAGTGACAAATACGATATGATTTGGCTCTTGGGCGCTTTCAGCTCGTGCAAGGGCGTGGATTGCCTTTAACATCAGGCAAAGCGTCTTGCCGGTGCCTGCGGCCCCTTCAATTCGGTGGGCACCGATGATGGGGGCCTCCACGAAAGCGCGCTGTTGAACTGTTAAAAGGGGCTGCCAATCTCCATAACTGCGAAATATGGATGTCGTCGCATCCCCATTGGCCTCTCCCAAATCAGACACCTGAAGTTGGTCGACCTTAGGCCCGTTGGGAACAGCGGCTCCTGCTAACACCCGTGACTCTTCCTTTATCGACGGAAGGTCGTCATAGGCCTTGCGGAAATTGGTGAGTTCGGCCACTTCCCGGACAGCATCCCCGGCTTCGTACCCCGCTTTGTATGCCAGCAGGAATTTCCCCGCACCACCGCGCTTAGCTAAGCGTTCAGCCATCGGTTCCCGCTCGATAACAACCCGGAAAGGAGTGGGCTTATACTGAAAAGGAAACAATACGACCTTGCTACTGCCGGATATTATCTTTTCAGAAAATGTTAGGCTCAGACCCTGCCAGAGTTTTTTTGCAAGACGAAGCAACTTCTGCACCGCAAACAGAGCCTCGAAATCATTTAATTGCTTGAAGAAATCTGCGGACTCTGCATCAACTACAAGGAATCTCGCGTCTCGAGAAATATCGGGAGAGACTATTGCCAACCCGTCCGCACTGCGGATCACTTTGATGTTCGCCGAAATGGCAAACTGGCTATCTCGACCGGCGAGAACGTTCAGAAATTCTTTTCCCTGCTCAAATTCTGAAGACTGAAGAAATCGGCTTGCGACGATCTCATCAATCGCCCCGGAGTCGAACATTATGTATTTCATCCAACTACCCTTTGGGAATCTGGAATGCGCGAACACACCGCGTTTATGTAGTCCCGATCGGCATCGGTCACGCCGATCCGACCGAACATCAGAGAAAAAGTTTGCAGAATATGCTCGATATCAGGCGAGGCGATTTCACTAATTGGCATAGAGAAATCGTCAACTTGAAACGAAATATAAGACGGCCAAGACAATGGACCTTGCGCGTCTAAGGTGCGGGCATCAGCACCCCGAGCTATAGTCATGGCTAAGCTGCGAGGAATAAAAGTGACTTCCCGCATAAGCGCTACATATCCGCGCGGCTCTTCACCATCGAACACTCGTGACAAAAAATAATGACCACTCAGATTGTGGCGGATTAATTCTTCCAGCAAGCGCTTTTTTTGCGCGTCAAATTGCTTGTAGAGGTTATCGATACAAAGAGAGATATTTCTTTGGAAGGAGGCTAAAAATTCACAAACTTCGACGATGTCAAAGAATTGCTTCGCTGGCTTTTTCCCCTTGGAGTAATCATCCAAAAAAAAGCTATCAAATATCTGCCGTGGAGATTGAGAGTTCAAAAGACTCTCTGCAATTCCGGCCGTTTTAAGTGCTCCTTTCAATTTTCCGGTCGTATCGGCTGATGCACGAGAAAGCATTAAATCTAAACCATCAGTAACAAGCCAATCGTCCAAAGAGACAACCGGGACATAGTTCAACATAGGGAATTTCTCTTGGGCAAGGTCGCAGCGCGCGGTGATTATCAAGCCGAAAACTTGACGCCCGTCGTAACGTTCTGCTTTGGCGCATGTGAAAATTACGCCTTGGTTCAATCGACCGATTTTGGGGGAACGAAGTTCCATTGCCTTTGATAAGCCTCCGGAGATTCTAGGGATTTGGAATTTGCGACCGTGTCTAGACTATGTCAACGACTGCGCCGCCTAGTACCATGGGTGTGCCAATCCATTCCTACCGAAGGGACCGAGATCTAGAGCGCACTAGTTTTCCTGAAGTGCACTTTTCTTGCAATGAGCTGACGATGGGAAGTACGGCGACATGGCAGACCAACCAAAATTTCATCACTATCTACCCAGCTTCTATCAGGCCCAATTGGGCGGCGAAGACGGTCGGCTATTTCGGTACAGAAAGGTCTTTGGAGACAAAATCGACCGCTGTGGGTGTATCCGACGCAGTCTGGCGGTGAGGACAACCTTTATTCGGATTCCGCAAAAGCGCCCGACGGGGCGACAATGGGTTGAGAAGACCTTTATGTCGCCCCTCGATTCACAAGCGCACAAAGCCCCAAGAATGATTGGGACCGCGCCTCTGCCTCTGAATCAATGAGTCCTGACCCTACTTGTCTTTCCAGAATTCGGCCTGGAGTTGCGCCGCTTCATCGGCAAGCAGCGGGCCGATGACTTCAGTCGGACGCTGCCCGGCTTCGAAGACGATCCTGCAGGGCAGGTCGAGTGTGGGGTTCTCGACCTGTGCGCCCGTCACCCGCTTGAGGTCGTGTTCGCTCTGGCCAAAGACGACCCGTCCAATGCCCGCCCAATAGATTGTCCCGGAGCACATCGCGCAAGCTTCGGCCGAACTGTAGAGCGTGCAGGAGGCCAGCTTTTCGAGGCTGACATTCATCCCTGCCCACGAGGCCAGCAGCCTTTCGGCATGAGCGGTGCGGTCGCCGCCGCCGGCTTTGTAAGCGTTGGGCTGCTCGCGCAACACATTGCCGTCCTTGTCAGCGAGCAGCGAACCAAAGGGATGTTCGCCGGCATCGCGGGCCTTGCGCGCGACTTCGAACGCCTGACGGAGCAGGCGCTCATCATAGGGGCGTTGTGGCATCGGCAGATCCTCCGGCAGCTGCAGCGGGATCTTTGCCGTCGTCAATCACTTCGTCGGCTTCCTCGCCTGTCGCAATGCGCATGACATGGACTGCGTTGCCGATCACATCGGAGGGCGCTTCTGGCCTCTAGGACCGGTTGGCATAGGCTGGCTTCCCAAGTGTCCGGGCATCATTCATGCAGTCGGCCTTTATAGCCTCATAGTCCGGGCCCTGCCGTTCAACCGAGCGTCCGTCATAATGGCGACCGCTAAATCGGTACACGCCAGCTGAGACCTCGCCAGAGGTAAACGTCCAACCTTCCAATGCGTCTTGATTGTGATCGCTCACGATTGCTCCCATGCTTTCCGGTAAGCATACAGGAGCTCAGCCCGATATGGGAAATGCATGTTGCATTCCGTCAAATTTCAAACTGAGACACTACCGGCCCCTGGCGTCACTGGCAAGCGTTGGGAAATCAGTGATATTGTCGCGCTGATCCAAGCCAAAGAGGCAGAGAAGCCTATGGTTCGCGGCCAAAAGCAGGGAGTGAGGACATTTGAAGTACGAGTGGGCGAACAATCCTCACTTGTTTATTCCAATAACAGCATGTGTCGTTGTCTTGGCCCTGAGTTTCGCAGCCATGTTCGTCGCACTCCTAAGCATAATTCTGCGCACCGATTTCTATGGGTCAATCGATGACCAGAACCTTCCATGGGGCGAACGACTGGGGAAGCGAGACGCAAGGCTTCGTGCTGGATTTTGGTCAGCGCGCTTCCTGATACCGCGCCGGGTGATTGCATATGGTGCTGTGGTGTTCTTCTGCAGCTTCGGTGCGGTTGAGCTTATTTTAACCGTCTTCGGCCATCCGTCTTGATCGAATTTTCAAACTGACCCACTCCCGCCCAGGCTCAAGCCTCGTTGCGGCTAGGGCGTTGAGCCAGCCAGATGCTGCCGATGACGAAAACGACGCCGGCGATTTGAGGCAAGGTCAGCGTCTGATCCAGGATTACCCATCCGAGCAGCACGGCGGTCACCGGGCTGAGGAAAAGCAGCGATGACACCACCGAAGATTCGAGTCGCGCAATGCCCCGGAACCAGAGGACATAGGTCAGCGCCGCACCGATCAGGCCGAGCCACACCAGTCCAAGCAGGTTGGCCGCGGTAGGGAACGGGATGGGTGGTTCGAAAAGCAGGACAACCGGAACGAGAAGGAGACCACCGGCAGTCAGTTGCCATGCGGTAAAGGCGAGCAGCGATGCTGGCGGCTGCCACTTGCGGCCCAACACGCTGCCGAAGGCCATTGAGGCCGCCCCGGCGAGGCCGGCGGCAACGCCGACCGCATCGAGCGTCGCGTTCGGGGTCAGCACCAGCAACGCGACACCGGCGATCCCGACAAGGGCGGCGACGATCGCCAACCGGCGGACAGGGCTGGCAAGCAGGGCAGCAGCGAGGAAAATCACAATCAACGGCTGGACCGACAGCACGGTCGCCGCGACCCCGCCCGGAAGCCGGTAGGCGGCGACAAACAACATGCTCAGGAAGATCGAGATGTTGAGGGCTCCGAGGACGAAACTGCGCAGCCACCAGATGCCCGTCGGCAATTGCCGGACGATCGCCAGCAGCAGCAATCCGGCGGGCAGGGCTCGCAGCATTGCGACCGTCATCGGCGAGAAGTTCGGCAGGAACTGCGTGGTGACGATATAGGTGCTGCCCCATATTGCCGGTGCGATGGCTGTAAGCAGCAGATCGGAACGGTGCGTCTTCATAAGATTTCCAGAACTTCGGCAAGAGGGCGGCGCGGCTTTTGCGGCCAGTTTCCGGGCGCGGCGCGGCCGACCGCGATGAGCATCACCGCCATTTCATTGCGCGCAAGGCCAAACTCGCGGGCCACGCCTTCGGCATCGAAGCCTGCCATCGGACCGGAGACGAGCCCCAGCGCTTCGGCCGCGAAAATCAGCGTTGCGGCGCCAAGCGTTGCCGAGCGCACGGCTTCGTCGCGGGCCGCTAGAGGATCGGCATATTGGGCGCGGGCGCCCTCCCGCCACCCCGAAGCCATATCCGCCGGCATGAAGCCGGCTTCGACGAACGGACGGAGCCTGGCATCGAGGGCAGCGTGGTCGGGCAGTACGCCGCAGATGATGAAGGTGACGGCTGCCTCCTGCACCTTGGCCTGGCCATGGGCGAGGCTGCGCAATCGTGCCTTTGCTTCCGGCGTCCGCACCGCGATGAACCGCCAATTCTGAAGGTTGTAGGCGCTTGGCGCTCGCGTTGCGAGACGTGCCAGCTCCTCGATCTCGGCGTCCGTCAATTCGTGCGAGGCATCGAACCGATTGGCCGACATGCGCCGCTCGATAAGGGAAATTGCGGGGTTGGTCATCATGTCATTCCGAAACTGAGAAAGTCGTTCGGGAAGCAGATAGAGAATTTACCAAGGAGCGATAATATGCAACAATTGCAAGACATTATTTACTGGAAGAGAATGGTGCGATGGATCGCCTGACGGCGTTGCAGGTTTTCCGCCATGTGGCGGAACTGAACAGCTTTGCCGAAGCCGGACGGCGGCTCGGTCTCTCGCCTCCCGCTATCAGCAAGAACATCGCCGAGCTGGAGGCGCATCTGGGGGTGCGGCTCATCAACCGGACAACGCGGCGCATGGCGCTGACCGAAGAGGGCAGGATCTACCTGGAGCATGTCACGCAGGGGCTCGATGCGCTGGCGAGGGCCGACCAGGTGCTCGGCCCGATCAAGACGGCGCCGAGCGGCACGTTGCGGGTCAGCGCGCCGATGACTGTCACGTTGACGCGGCTTTCGGCTGCGATCCCCGCGTTTCTATCGCGCTATCCCGATTTGAAACTCGATCTGCATCTTGACGACAGACGCGTCGATATCGTGCGGGAGGGATTTGACCTGGCCATTCGCGGCAGCGACAATCTCGAGGATTCCAGTCTGGTCGCCAGAAAGCTTGCGGTCATGCCGCACGTGCTTTGCGCAGCTCCGTCCTACTTCGAGGAGCATGGCCGGCCCAAAACGCCTGCCGATTTGAAGACGGCCAATTGCATCCGGTTCAGCCTCTCGGGGCATGCGGACATATGGGAATTCCGCAAGGACGGCCGCGCCGAGCGGATCGCCATCGACGGACGATATACGGTCTCGTCAAGCCTTGCCGTGCGCGATGCGCTGCGCGCCGGCTTCGGCGTCAGCCTGATCCCTTATCCCTATGTCGAGAGCGACCTTAAAGCAGGCCGGCTGCAATCGGCTCTGGATGATTGGGACAAGGTCGAAACCACGCTCTACGCGATCTATCCGGCACGCCAGCATCTTGCCCCGAAAATCCGCGTCTTCCTTGATTTCCTGATCGAGGAATTCAGCCGGAACAAAGAGAAACCGTTCGTGCCTCCCCGGCGTGAACGCTTGGCAAAGCGCGGTGTCGGCGAGGGGACGGAGGCGGAAAATCAAGCTGAGATATTGCCGTCGATTTCATCTCCTTGACACGCCTCCAAATCCGGACTTTGTGGAGCTATGCAGGACGCGAAGCCGAATAAGGGAAAGACAGCGGCCGAGGCGTTCGCCGAACGCACGAGCGGTATTCGCCGGGCCGATGCGGCGCGCATGCCGGGATCGAGCGTGCATGCGTCGCTGGCCAACGAGATCGGGCTGAGGATCGTGCGCGGCGATTATCCGCCGGGAACCATCCTGCCCAACGAAGCCAAATGGTCAGAGACCTTCGACGTCAGCCGCTCGGCGGTGCGCGAAGCCATAAAAATGCTGATGGCGAAGAGCCTGCTGTCGTCACGTCCCAAAATCGGCAGCTGGGTTGAGCCTAAGGAACGCTGGAACCTGCTCGATCGCGACGTGCTGGCCTGGTATGCGACCTCGCCGGACCGCGAGGTGTTCCTCAGGACCGTGCAGGAATTCCGCCACATCATCGAGCCGGAGGCCAGCGCCTTTGCCGCCATGCGACGCACCGACGAGCAGATGGCCGAGATCAGCCAGGCCTGCCGCGAGATGGGCGAGGCGACCAACCTGCAGGAGCGCACCCGCGCCGACACGCGGTTTCACCTCGCCATCCTGCGCGCCTCGGGCAATGATCTGCTGGTGCCGCTCGGCGTGCTGATCGAATCGGCATTCGATCATCTGTTTGCTTATACCACGCGGGAACTCGACGATTTGCAGCATGCGCAGAGGCTGCATGAGGCAATCGAGAAGAGCATCCGCCTGCAGCGGCCGGACGCGGCGCGCAATGCGGTGCGCAAGCTGCTGGCCAATACCGACAGCGTCATCAAGTCCAGATAGCCGCCGCCACACATTCAAACAGTCGGATTGTGTCGGTGCGGCCGCCGATGGTGCGCGCTTGACCAATGTTTGCCGGCGAGGTTTCGGCACGAATGGTTCCCGTCAATCGATACGAAATGGGTCTGTTTGACGAACCGGCTGCCGATTAGCTTCCAGATGCGCAAGTCGCTTGGGTCGACCTTAACAACAAGCATAGGGGAAATCGGCATGAGCATGAAAAATGGGCTATCGAAAATTGGCTTCCACGTCAGCCGGGTTGTCGCCATTTCGGCGGTGGCCTTGCTGCCGGTCTTCGGCGCAGCGGCCATGGCGCAGGACAAGGATATCTCGATCTATTTTGTCGGCTGTGCCGCACCGACGGGCTTTCATGGCTATCTGGCACGCGGCGCCGAGGAGGCCGGCAAAAACCTAGGCGTGAAGGTCACCTATATTTTCCCGGATCAGCTTACCATTCCAAACCAGGTGCAGAAGATCGAGGAGGCGATCGCCGCCCAGGCCAACGGCATCGCCATCTGCGCCTTCGCCGAGGATTCTTCCTATGCCGATGTCGCCGCGCGCGCCAAGGAAGCCGGCATTGCCTTCGGCAGCGCCGCCGCGCCGCCGTCCGGTTCGCAAGTGCGCGATCCCAACGATTTCTTCCTGTTCCGCACCGGATCTGATGAAGCGGCGGCGGGCAAGTTGACGGCGCAGCGACTGGTCTCGATGGGCGTCAAGGGCCGCGTCGTGGTCGCCAATCAACAGCCGGGCGACGCGAGCTGCCAGCTCAGGGCGACGTCGCAGATCGATGAGCTCAAGAAGGCCGGCATCGAGGCCGACTTCCTCGAACTGACCATGGATCCGGGCCAGCAGGCGGAAGCGCTGTCAAATTACCTGCGCGTGCACCCCGATACGGCCGCGGCCACGAGCACATGCGACGTGATCGATGGTTTCCTCTCCGCCAAGGCAGATAGCGGCCGGGACGACCTGGTGCTCACCGGCTACGACATCGTCGCGCAATCGCTCGATGCGATAAAGGATGGCCGGCAGGCGTTCACCATCGACCAGCAGCAGTTCTGGCGCGGCTACATGCCTGTGCTGCTCCTGACCCACTACCTGAAATACGGCCTGATCGAAGGTAATTACTTCCTGACCGGTCCGACGGTCGTCGACAAGGACAATGTGGAGCGCGTCTCGGCATTGGTGAAGGAGGGCTATCGCTGATGCACGCCGCCCAAAAGTCCATCAGTGGTTTTTGGACGACAGCAAAAACCTAGCACGCGTCCAGGACGGGCGGCCAAGCCGCCCGTTCGCCATCTTCGTGGCCACTCTTGTATCGGGGTGACGGCATGAACGAACAGCCCGGGCCGAATGCGGCCAACAAGCCTTCCTCCCGTGTGGTCGCCGGCGAGGCGCTGAGACGGCTGATGCTGCGGCCGGAGGCGACGTCGATCGCGGCCGTCGTCATCCTGTTCCTGGTCTTCACCGCGCTCAGCCCGCAGCTTTTCCCCACCAGGCTGTCCTACATCAGCATCATGGCCGTCGCGGCCGAACTCGGTATCGTCAGCGTCGGCGTCACGCTGCTGATGATCGGCGGTCACTTCGACTTGTCGGTGGGCGCGGTGCTCGGACTCACCTCGTTCGTCTGCGTGGTGCTGATGCGCGACTTCGGCCTGCCACCGATCGTAGCCGCGCCGGTCGCGGTGGCCGTCGGAGCCGCGCTTGGCTGGGCCAACGGCATGATCGTGGTCAGGTTCCGCATCCATTCCTTCGTCGTGACGCTCGGCACCATGCTGATCTGGCGCGGCATACTGATCGCGCTGACCGGCGGCTTTCCGATGACGGTCGCCATTCCGCCTGGATTCAAGGCCATAATGGCGGGTCCGCTGCTTGCCGGCTTTCGTATGTCGATGCTGTGGTTCCTGGCAATCGGGCTGGCAGGCACCTTCCTGCTGGCGCGCACCAGGTTCGGCAACTGGATCCAGGCACGTGGCCAGAACGAACAGGCGGCGCGCAATCTCGGCGTACCGGTGGACCGCGTCACCGTCATCCTGTTCATGATCACATCGGCGCTGGCAGCCATCGCCGGCGTCATCCAGGTTGCCCGCTTTTCCTCCGTCGACGCGTTGCGCGGCGAGGGCATCGAACTGCAGGCGGTAGCCGTTACAGTTATCGGCGGGACGCTGCTGGCCGGCGGCTACGGCAGCGTCATCGGCACCATTCTCGGAGCCGTCACCTTCGGCATGATCCAGGTCGGCCTGGTGCTGGCAGGCGCTCCCGGCCATTTCTTCCGCACGCTCACCGGCGTCATTGTCGTCGGCGCGGTCATCCTCAATACCTCGGTGGCGCGCCGCATCGCCAAATCCAGGCCGATGGGCGGCTTCAAGCGCGACAGCAGTGCTGCCGACGCGGCGATTGCCGGCAACGCCGCAACGGCGGAGACACGCCCCGCCGGCAGCCTGGCGAAGGAGAAGACGCGATGAGCGAGCCGTCTGGCCTGGATGCCCAGCGCGGGGTCCGGCTGCCGGCCGGCAGCGGCTCCGACGACCTGATCCTTCGCCGCCCTCCGGTCGAGCCGGTCGCTGCCGGCGCGGTGCCGGTGATCGAGGCTGTCAACCTGTCGAAAGGGTTCGGCGCCACGACCGCGCTGGTCGACGTGTCGCTAAGCGCCTATGCCGGACGCATCCTGGCGCTGCTCGGCGACAACGGCGCCGGCAAATCGACCTTGATCAAGATCCTGTCCGGCGTCTTCCCGCCGGACAGGGGAGAATTGCGCTTCAACGGCGAGAAGGTGGCTTTCGCCAACCCGGCTCAGGCGCGCGAACGCGGCATTGCCACGGTGTTCCAGGACCTTGCCGTCTGCGAATTGCTGTCGGTCACACGCAATGTCGTGCTCGGCCGCGAACCGCTGAAAGGTTTCGGACCGTTCAAATGGCTCGACATGAAACGCGCCGACGACATGGCGCGCTCGGCGCTGCATCAGCTCGGGGTGCGCTGGGAACGCGGCCTGGACGAACGCGGCGTCAACATCTCCGGCGGCGAACGCCAGTCCCTGGCAATCGCAAGAGCCATGTTCTTCGGATCGTCGCTGCTTGTGCTGGATGAGCCTACGTCGGCTCTGGCCGTGCGTCAGGCAGGCCGGGTGCTCGAGCACATTCTCAGGGCACGCGAGCAGGGCCAGGCGGTCATCCTGATCACCCACAATTTCCGTCACGCGCTCTCGGTGGCCGACGATCTGGTGGTTCTGGCGCAGGGGCGCGTGGCGGGCCGGTTCCGGCGTGACGAGATCGAGCTCGACGAATTGACCGACCTCGTTGCCCGTGTCGGGTGAGATGACAATGCAGCAGTTCAGGAGCAGGAAATGACCGTAAAGACCGCAAGGAAGCGTGTCGTCATCCACGAGGACGACGTCGGCATGAGCCATGGCGCAAATGTCGCGTTTTTCGAACTGTCGAAGTTCGGCACATGCAGTTCCGGTTCGGTGATGGCGCCATGCCCGTGGTTCCCGGAAGCCGCTCAGATCGCCGTCGCCAATCCCGATTTCGACCTCGGCGTGCACTTGACGCTGACCAGCGAGCAGAAGCCGTATCGCTGGCGTCCGCTGACCAACCCGCCCAAATCGGCTGCGATAACTGACGAGTTCGGCTATTTCTGGCCGACCGTACCGCAGGCGCGCAAAGCCCATCCCGATGCGGTGGAAGCGGAACTGCGTGCGCAGATCGAATGCGCCATCGCTGCCGGCATCGACATCACCCATCTCGACGCTCACATGGGCACGGCGCAGATGCCGGAATTCATCGCCATCTATCGCAAGCTCGGCCGGGAATACCGGCTGCCGGCGCTGCTGGTGAAGGACCTGTCGGGCTACAACCCGGCGAGCTATGCCGGTGAGCTGGACATTGCCCGCTACGATGCCGAAATCGTAAAGGCGCAAGCGGCAGGCGAACCGGTGTTCGACATCGTTCTGGAAACGCCTTGGGCGCGCAAGACGGATGCGCAGACGGCCTACCACGCGATGTTTGCCAGAATCCCGGAGGGGTTGAGTTTCCTGTCGCTGCATTTCAACACGGTAGGCGATTTCGAGGCGATCAATCCTCCGGATGCCCATCTGCGGACCGAGGAATACGCGTTGTTCAAGACGGCGCGCGTCAAGGCGTGGATCAGCGAGTTCGACATCGAAGTGATCGGCATGCGCGGCATGCGTGATGAACTGCGCGCCGCCAAGATCTGAAAGCCGACGATCTTATGAGGCCAGATGCCGCCGGGTCAGCCCGATCAGCAGCGCCTGGTCGCGGGCGGCGTGTTCGGGTGGGTTGACGACCGCATCGCCATTGACGATCGCTGCCCAGAAGCCACGCATCTCTTCGACGAAGGCTTCGGCGTAACCGGCACGCAAATCTTTCTTCGACAGCGTGTGACCGTCCGAGGTCGTCACCGTCAGCCGGGTCGGATGATGGTTGAGCCAGGGCGAGGGGAATTCGAGCTCGAGGCTGGCATCGTCGAAGAACAGCGTTATCCGCTCCTTGTAGTCGGCGAGCTTGGGCACGATGAGATGCGTCATGGTCCACAGTGCCTGCCCGTCCAGCAGCCTGACGGCGCCGTGGCCGCCGTCGCCATTGGCAAAGATCTGCGCGCCGGCGACCTCGCCGTCCGGCACGCCGAGCGCATCGAGCAGGCCATGTACGGCATTGACATCGTGAATCAAGGCCGAGCTGTAAGCGCCGGTAAATCCACGGAAAGCGAGATCGGTCAGATGCACGCCGACGGCCTCTTCGACCTGGCGCTTCTGCTTTGCGGCGACAGTGGCGACCATGTCTTGTGGGATATCGGTACCGCGCCTGTAGGGCTGATGGGCGATGAACGGCCAGGCGTCGGGATCGTTTACCTCCACCGAGACCGCGCGCAGCGTGCTCGATGTTCCAGGCAGCGAAGCGAGCGCCAGCCGGTAATTCGGGTCGAAGCGCTTCATATAGCCGACCTGAACGATTTTCCTGACGGCATCGCGCGCGGCGATGATCCCGGCGATTTCCGCCAGCGAATAGCAGAGCGGCTTTTCGCAAAAGACATGCAGGCCAACCGCCAGCGCCGCCAGCACCTGTTCGTGATGCAGCGGGTCCGGCGAGCCGATCACCACCGCGTCGAGGCGTTGGTCGAAGAGCTGGTCGATCGTTTCGAAATTGGCAATGCCATGGGTGTCGGTGACGAACTGCCGCGAAATTCTGGAGGGATCGGCGACCCCGACCAGCTCGAACAATTCACCAAGGCGCAGCAGATTGGGGATATGCTCGACCTGCGAGATCATGCCGGCGCCGACGACCCCGACGCGTATCCTGCTCATTGGATCATTCCCCGCAATGTCCGATTGTCTGCTCAAGCCGCCGCAGGCGACCGGTTGCCGATCTGGGCGAGCAGGCCGGCAATCTCCGCTTCGACCGCCTTCAGATCCTCACCGCCCGACATGATCGAGATGACCTCGTCGCGCGAGATTTCCGATTTGGCGTAGGTGCCGCGATTGCGGCCGCGGTTGAGCAGCGTGAAGGTGTCTCCGACCGGATAGGCATGGTGGATGTTGTGGCTGATGAAGATCACGGCCAAACCCCGCATGCGTGCTTCGATGATGAACTTCAGCACCATCGCCGCCTGGTGGACGCCGAGTGCGGAAGTCGGCTCGTCGAGGATCAGCACGCGCGCGCCAAAATGCACGGCGCGGGCGATCGCCACCGACTGGCGCTCGCCGCCCGACAGCGTGCCGACGGCCTGCGTCGGATCGCGCACGTCAATGCCGATATCGGCCATCGCCTGCCTGGCAATGGTGTTGGCGCGCTCCTTGTCGATGCGCGAGAAGGGCAGGCTGCTTTTGGTCGGCTCGCGGCCGAGGAAGAAGTTACGGGTGATCGACATCAGCGAGATCATGCCGAGGTCCTGGAACACCGTTGCCACACCGAGCTCCTGCGCGTCGCGCGGGCTGCGGAAGGTGACCGGCTTGCCGTCGACCAGGATTTCGCCCTTGCTCGGCCGATAGACGCCGGACAAAACCTTGATCAGCGTCGACTTGCCGGCGCCGTTGTCGCCGAGCAGGCAGTGGACCTCGCCCGGATAGACCTTGATGTCGATGTCCTGGAGGGCACGCACCGAGCCGAAATTGACGCTGACGCCGCGCAGTTCCATTGCCGGTTCGGTCATTTCGGCCGGTTCGGTCATTTGCCGCCTCCGCGGCCGAGCGCCTTCAGCCTGATGTAGTTGTTGACCAGCACGGCCATCAGGATGACGATGCCGAGGAAGACCTTGAACCAGTCGGTGTCGATGCCGGTGTAGAAGATGCCCATCTGCACCAGCCCGAAGATCAGCGCGCCGAACAGCACGCCATAGACGGTGCCGTAGCCGCCGGTGAGCAGCACGCCGCCGATGACGGCGGCGATGATCGCCTCGAATTCCTTGAGCAGGCCGCGCGTGGTGTCGGCGGAGCCCGCCTCCATCACCTGGATGGTGGCAAGCAGCGTCGCCGCGCAGGCGGTGTAGACGAACAGGCTGATCTTGACGCGATCGACCGGCACGCCGACGTTGCGGGCTGCGATCAGGTCGCCGCCGGTGGCGAAGATCCAGTTGCCGTATTTCGTCTGGGTGAGCACGTAGCCGGCCAGCGCCGTCAGGCCGAGCCACCAGACGATCGACATCGGAATGCCGGCGACGAAGGGAATGCCGTCGCTGCGGGTGGCTATCCAGCCTTGAGCGCCCATCCAGTGGAACAGGCCGGTGAGCAGATGGCCGTTGAAAATGCCGGCCGTCGCCGGATCCGGTGCGCCTTCGAGTATGTAGGGGATCTGCGTGCGGCCGGTGACGGCGCGGGTGATGCCGATCGACAGTCCGCGCAGGATATAGAGGGTGGCGAGCGTGACGATGAAGGAGGGCAGGCGCGTCTTCACCACGATCAGGCCGTTGAGATAGCCGGTGAGCATGGCAACGGCGAAGGCACAGGCGATGCCGCCCCATAGCGGCAGGCCCCAGTACTTCACCGTCAGCCCGATGACGACACCGGCAAAGCCGACCATGGAGCCGACCGAAAGATCGAACTCGCCGGCGATGATGAGGAGTGCTGCCGCGGTGGCGACGATGCCGAGCTCCGCCGACAGCGTCAGGAAGGTCATCGATCCCTGCAGCGAATAGAGGTTTGCCGCGCCCGGCAGCAGCGCAAAGATGATGATCGTCGCAAGCAGCCCACCGGCGGCACCGGCTTCCGGCCGGCGCAGCCACTGGGTCAGCTTGCCGGTGCTGGCCAGCCGCTCGTCGGCGCCGGCGGCCCGCTTCGACGTCATGCCGAAGCGGTCGGTCGCCTTCAGTTCGCCCGGAGATATAGCCTTGTCTTCCACGACCGCCATTAGGCTCTCCAATCGCTCAATTCGCAATCTTCGAACGGATCGGGAGTGCGCTTGGCGCATTCTCCCGTTCCGTCGGAGCGCTTGCCTAGCGGATGCCCTCTTTGGCGAGCGCCAGGATCGCCTTGGCTTTTTCCGGCGAATCTATGAACAGCGGTCCGGTATAGGCGTTGTTCTGCGGCCAGAAGCCGTGCGTCGCCTGCTCGACCAGATAGATCACCGGCAGATAGCCCATCAGATATTGCTGGGCGTCCATGCCGAAGCCCATTTCGCCGGCGACGACAGAATCGAGGACCTCCGGGCTGATGTCGAATGTGTAGAGCTTGAGCTTGCCGAACAGTTCCTTGTCGCGGAACATCGGGATCAGCGGGTTGGCGGCGGTGGCGCCAAGCGCAAAGACGGCCTGCGTGTCGGGATGCGCCGACAGATAGGCTTCCGTGCGGCGCTGGATGTCTGCGGGATCCGGCGCCACGGCCAGAACCTCGGTGCCGCCGCCGGAGGGCTTCAGCCCGTCATTGAGGCCCTGGCAGCGCTGGTCGAGGCTGACATTGCCGACCTCGTGGTTGATACAGACGACCTTGAGCGTGCCTTCCTTGGCCAGCCGCTCGCCGGCCTTCTTGCCGGAATCATATTCGGAAACGGTGCCGACATAGAGCGTCGTGCCGAGCTCGGCGCCTTCCTTTTCGCCGGAATCCAGAACCACCATGGGAATATTGGCGGCAAGCCCGGATTTGACCGATTTGCCGAGCGCATTGGCGTCGGCGATGGAGACGGCGATACCGTCCGGCTTGGTGGCGATTGCGGCGTCGAGAAGCCGGGCCTGCTCGACCACGTCGAAGACCTGCGGCGCGTAATATTCGACCTTGGCGCCGGTAAGGGCGGCCGCGTCATCGACGCCGCGCTTGACCACCGACCAATAGGGATCGGACGCCGACCCATGCACCACGAAGGTGATGCGGACGTCCTTCGGATCCTTGAGACCCGCAGCATACGCAATGCCTGTCATCAGGCCCGCCGAAACGAAGACGCCCAATGCCACTTTCAGAAGAGTTTTCATCTTATTCTCCCATTTGTCGTTGCAGTTCCAATCCCTCTGGCGCCGTTTTCCGGCCGCGACGATCGGCTCACGTTGCGGATCGGGTGGCCGCTTTGCGGGCCTTTGCCGACGCCGATCGCTGTTCGCCCACGTTGTTGCCGCGGGCTGTTGTTGATGATCGCCCGGCCGAGAGCGCTGCGCGAAGCTCCTCGCGCAACGGCTTCATGCCGATGACATCGATCGGCTGTGCGGCGAGCCAGTCGCGAAAGCCCTGGTCGCGGAACAGCTCGTACTCTTCGGTGCGGATATAGGCGGAGCGCGGCTCGATAAGCTCGAGTTCACCGGGCGCGTTGCAATGCAGGCAAAAGAAGGTCAGGCCGTCGCGCACACCGTCGATGAGCGCCTTGTAAGCCGGCTCGATCGGCCTGGAGCGCGGCCGGCCCCAGGTCGTCTGGATGGCGGCGTCGAAAATGGCAAAGCCGCCGGCACGGGCCAGCGCCACGCCGCGCTGGAACGCCTCCTCGGTGACGCCGACCAGATTGTCGTTGGGGGAATAGGCGGACAGCGTCTTGGTCAGCAGCACCGGCAGCTGATATTCGAGCCCGAGCTTGATGTAGATGTTGCAGAATTCCGGCGACAATGCCGCTCCCATATGCGCGTCGAGGTGGGTGACGTCGATGCCGGCGCGATAGGCGGTGTCGATCTGGGCGCGAAGCTCGGCCTCGACCGCCTGCGGCACCGCCTTGCGGCGCGTGGTCGCCACATCGGGCCAGAAGAAGCCGAACTCGTCGGTCAAGCCGGCCGCCCGCGACGGCGCGGTCAACGGCCGCCATTTGTAGTGCTGCTTCTCGCTGTTCAGCGTCAGGTGGACGCCAAGGTCGACGGCAGGGTTGGCGACGGCGCTTTCGGCCATTTCGAGGAACCACGGGCACGGCACCATCACCGCGCCGGAACTGCAGACACCCAGCCCGCTCAATTCGAGGAAGGCGCTGTTGGCGCCGTGGCACATGCCGACATCGTCCTCGTGGAGTACGATCCGTTTTCTGGAGCCGGCGGCGTTCACGAACGGCCGCCTTTCCGCCGGCACGCCGGTTTCGAGGGTCTTCCAAAGTGTGTCCCGTATTTCATGGAACCAACCGTTTGCCCAACTGGCCGGAATGGAACGCCGAAACCTGCCTTTCCGACAGGGCCACTTTGGCGAATTCGGATGGGTACGATTTGCCTGCCGGCTGAGACACTTAGCTGCCGATTCCCCCAATCACGGTTCAAAACCAGTCACAGGAACCGTCTTCCGGGCGCAGATGGCTTGGTCGAATAGCGGCGGAGTGGTTCTTTCAAACCGTGCCGACAAGCCTACAGCTGTCCACACCATCAAGCGACCACATTATCAAGTGACCCACACTATCAAGTGACTGGAGGCCTGTCATGTACATCGCCGGCGAAGAGGAAATCGAAGCCATTGCCAGGGTGATCCGCTCGGGCGCGCTGTTTCGTTACGGCAGGGACAGCGAATGCGACCGTTTCGAGGCCCGCTATGCGCAGCATCTTGGCGTCGAGCATTTCGCGCTGGCCGCAAGCGGCACCTATGGGCTCGCCGCCGGCCTGATCGGCCTCGGCATCGGCCCGGGGGACGAAGTGCTGGTGCCGGCGCACACCTATATGGCGACCGCGACCGCGGTGCTTTCGGTCGGGGCCATTCCCGTCATCGTCGACATCGACGAGAGCCTGACCATCGATCCCATCGCCCTGCGCGATGCCATCGGGCCGCGCACCAGGGCGGTCATCCCGGTGCATATGTGGGGCGCGGCCTGCAACATGAATGCGATCATGGACATTGCTGCCAAGCGCGGCTTGCTGGTGCTGGAGGATGTCTGCCAAGGCATCGGCGGCGGCTATGAGGGCCGCAAGCTCGGCTCGATCGGCCATGCCGGCGCCTATTCCTTCAACTACTTCAAGAACATGACCTCGGGCGAGGGCGGCGGTATCGCCACCAGCGACCCGAAAGTGGCAGAGCGGGCGCGCTGCGCCATCGACCCTTGCCATTTCTACTGGCAGGGCAGAAGCGACAGCATCAAACCCTTCGCCGGCATCGGCGCGCGTGCTTCCGAACTGATGGGGGCGATGCTCAACGTCCAACTCGACCGGCTGGACGGCATCATCGAGGCGATGCGAGCCGAGAAGAAGACGGTGCTGGCCGGTACCCGCCACCTTAGCAATCTTGGGCTGACGCCGTCGCCGATGAACAGCGCGGACGACGATTGTGCCGCACAGGTGATGTACCTGCTGCCGAGCGAGCAGGCGGCGCAGACTTTTTCGAAGACCATTCCGAGCGTCGTTGCCGGCAAGACCGGCCGTCACAATTTCACCCAGTGGGACCAGGTGCTGATGCATGAAGGCGCGCATCACCCGGCGCTCAATCCTTACGCACTGCCCGAGAACCAGGGCCTGCGGCTGGATTATTCCGACGACCTCGGCAAGCGCTCGCTCGACATCCTCAACCGCACCGTGATGGTCGCCATGAACCCGGCGCACAGCGATACCGACATTCAGGACATGATCCACAACATCGATGCGGCGGCGCGGGTGGCGCTGGAGAATGCTTCGCTCGATGATATCGAATTGCGCAAGGCGGCACCGGTTGATCTGCAGAAGTTCGACAGTGTGAACTAGACCAGATCCGGCGCGGTTTGCTACCCTGCGGTCGAGTTCCTTGTCCGGTGGCCGGCCGAGGATTCTGGCCGGCATAACCGGCTGCCAAAAAATCCGCGGGCCCGTGTCGGATAGGCCGGGCTCCGCTCGTCCTAGGGGGCATCGATCACCAACACGGAGGATTAACGATATGCCCGGCACCGTACGGTTGCACCGCGTTCTGACAACCAGCCCGGAGAAAGTCTACCGCGCGTTCCTCGAAGCGGATGCACTTGCGAAATGGCTTCCGCCGAACGGCTTCACCTGCACGGTTCATCATTTCGAGGCGAAAGTCGGCGGTGCGTTCAAAATGTCCTTCCGCAACTTCACCACCGGCGACAGCCACTCGTTCGGCGGCGAATATGTCGAGCTCGTGCCCAATGAGCGACTGCGTTACACCGACCGGTTCGACGACCCCAACCTGGCCGGCGAGATCGAGGTGACCGTGACATTGAAGAAAGTGTCGGTCGGCACCGAAGTGAATATCACGCAGGCAGGTATCCCAGACGCCATCCCGGTTGAGGCCTGCTATCTCGGCTGGCAGGAGTCGCTGCGAAATCTGGCGAAGCTCGTTGAACCCGAGATCAACCAGTAAGGTAAAGCGCTGCGCTGGCGGGTTGGCGTCGCTAACCGGAAACCCAGGGATGACGCCGTTCTTCCCACCCAACATGCGCCGGGGCCGGAAAGGCGGGATCGGCGAAGCAGCCGACCGCGACGGCGATCCATTCAGGCTTTCGCTCGGGCTCCCAGAAGACGCTCGAGCCGCAGCCCGGGCAGAAATGGAAAGTGACGTGGTGGCCGCTCCGAGCTGACCGCCTGTAGGTCCTGGCGTCGCCTCTGGCTTCTACCTTGTCGCGCGCAAAGAAGGCGGCGACGCCCTATGTGCTGCCGGTCCGTTTCTGGCAGTCGAGGCAGTGGCACTGTGCGACCAGCTGCGGCTCTCCGTTACAGGAGATCCTCAGTTGCCCGCAGGCACAGGATGCGGTTCTCATGGCAATCCTCATGGTTCAGATGAATGCGTTGCCCGCCAATACCGGCGGTGGGCATGCTTCTGGTTTTCGGGGAGGTTCGGCCTTGGGAAGCGCGCTTTGCGCGAACGCCGAAAACAAGGACCGACGCCCCATATTCCTAATCACTGCGGGCGACCGACTCAACCCCGCGGTGAACGAGATGGAGAGCCTGGCTCTAGCTTCTATCCAATCTTAGGAACGCGGCGCGCAACGCCAGAACGGCGCGCAGGATCTGACGTTCGTCCATCGCCGCATAGCCGAGCAGCAGGCCGTGCTCGGGCTCAGTGGAATGATAGTTGATGGAGATGCCCTGAACGTCGAGCCCCTCCTTGAGGGCGGCGGCGACCACGTCGCTGTCCTTATAGGGCCTGACGAAGCTCGCCAGCAGCTGCATGCCGGAATCGTTTTCCGTGACGATCAGCCATTCGGCCAGATGCTCCTGGCACAGCTTGACGAAGTTCGCCTGCCGGCGCGCATAGAGCCGGCGCATGCGCTTGAGGTGCGTGGCGAAATAGCCCTGCATGATGAAGTCGTTGACCGTTGCCTGCAGGATCAGCGGCGCGAACTGGCCGGTGATGCTCACCGCCCGGTCGAACGGAACCGACAATTCGCGCGGCACGATCAGATAACCGATGCGCAGCGCCGGAATCAGCGTCTTGCCGAAGCTGCCGATATAGACGACGCGGTCGGCATGGTCGAGCCCGCGCAGCGCCGGCACCGGCCGGCCGCGGAACCGGTATTCGCCGTCATAGTCATCCTCGACGATCCAGGCGCCGTTGCGTTCGGCGATGTCGAGCAGTTGCAGCCGCTCCTCGATGCGCATGATGGTGCCGAACGGCCATTGGCAGGATGGCGTCACATAGATTAGCCGCGGCGGCGGCAGCTCCGGATCGGCAAGATGCCAGCCGCGCCGGTCGACCTTCAACGGTGCCAGCTTGGCGCCGCTGGCGAGAAAGGCGCTTTTGGCGCCGAGATAGCCGGGCTCTTCCATCCAGACATGGTCGCCTTCGTCCATCAGCACGCGCGAGACCAGATCGAGCGCTGCCTGCGCACCGGTGACGATGATCACCTGGTCGGCGGTGCAACTGATGCCGCGCGACAGGCCGATGGTCGAGGCAATGGCCTGGCGCAGGCCGGGGTGACCGGCAAAGGAGAGATAACCAAGCAGACTATCGTCGCGGCTGCGTGCATTGCGCACCAGAAGGCTTGACCAGATGGTGAACGGAAACGATGCCGTTTCAGGCACGCCGGGATGGAAATTGATGACGCCGGCATTACGCGGCGGTTGCGGGCCGTTGACGATGGTCTGACCGCGCCGCGACAGCTTTTGCGGCGCTGCCAGTCCGGCGCGCAGGGATGCCAAGGGGCGGTTCTGCTGGATCGGCGCCACCCAGGTGCCCGATCCGGCACGCGCCTCGATGAAACCTTCGGCAAGGAGCTGGTCATAGGCGGCGATGACCGTGTTGCGCCCGACCTTCAGATCTTCGGCCAGCGAGCGCGTCGACGGCAGCAACGTGTTCTGCGGGATCTGGCCGTCAAGGATGAAGCGTCGCAAGGCGCCGTAGATCTGCCGGTGCATCGGTTCTTCCGAGGCGCGGTCGACCGACATGATGTCGAGGGAGAGGCGCATGTGGTCGGGCAAGGCACTATCCCCCGACGAACCGGGCGGCGCGGGCGATCTTTTCCTCGTTGAGCCGGCAGACGGTGTCGAGCACCAGTCGCCTGGTTTCGGGACGGATCTCGCGGCTGTTCTTCAGCGCGCGATGCACGGTGGCGGCACCGAGTTCCGCCTTCTCGGCAATCTCCCGGATGGTGCAAAGCCGTTCCATGCCAAGCGCAGCTTCGAAAGCCATGTCGCTCCTCCTCGGTTGCATCAAGGCACGGCTTCCAGCCGGCCTCAAGCTTGAAAGTCGGGGTTTGCAATCCAGAGCCGGGATTCTGCGATCCGCGCCGCGCAGGGAGCAAGGCGGCGCGGATAGCCGGGCGCTTTCGCGTCGCTAACCCCATCGAGGCGCGCGCCCATCGTGTTCCCCCGGCTCGCAAATGCGGGCCGGTCAGTTTGCCTGCCGCGTCGCCACTTCGAAGCCGGCCTCGCGGGCGGTGGCGAGCAGCGAGAAATAGCCCTTGCTGGCATAGGTCAGCGGATGCGCCTTGGCCGGATCCTGCTCGGCTTCGACAACGAGCCAGCCTTCATAGCCGCGCGCGGCGAGGGGTTTCAGCAATGACAGGAAATCGATCGAGCCGTCGCCGGGCACGGTAAAAATGCCGTCCATTACCGCCGCCATGAAGCTCATGTCCTCGCGGCGTGCCCGTTCCAGCACCGCTCTGCGAACGTCCTTGCAATGGAAATGCACTATACGGTCGAGATGCCGTTGCAGCAGCGATTGCGGGTCGCCGCCCGAAAACAGGCAGTGGCCGGTATCGAACAACAGGCCGACGCTTCGGCCCGTCGCCGCCATCAGCCTGTCGACTTCATCGTCCGTTTCGACGATGGTGCCCATGTGGTGGTGGAAGGCCATGCCGACCCCGAATGCGGCCATGCGGTCGGCGAGGGCGGTCAGTTTCACGCCATAGGACGGCCAGTCGCCGTCGGCGAGGCGCGGACGCTCGGAGATCGGTGCGAAAATGCCGTCATGGCGACCGCGCGAGGTGTCGGCGTAGACGACGATCCTGGCGCCAAGGTCGCGCAACAGCTGAAGATGTGGGGTGATCGCCGCGAATTCCTCGTCGACCGTGCGGTCGAGAATGCGGCCATCATACCAGCCGGAGACGAGTTCCAGGCCATAGGAAGACAGGAGCGGCCCAAGCACTTCGGCCTGGCGCGGAAATTTGCCGCCGAGTTCGGTGCCGCGGTAGCCGGCCAGCGCGGTTTCCGACAGGCAGGTGTCCAAGGACGTATCCCCGCCAAGCGCCGGAACGTCGTCATTGCTCCAGGTAATAGGATTGATGCCGATCTTGACCGTCATGACGCCAGGCTTTTGCGGGCTTGGGAATACAAGCCGAGCCTGCAGACTGGCGACAAAGAGGCCCTGTCACTAGGTCCAGTTCAGCCGAATTTGGCAGAACCAATCAATGGAGACCGACCCTAATCTTCCTTTGGGCGGCCAAAAAGGGCGCGCAGCTCGTCTTTGGCGTCCTCCAGCACTTTCTTCTGCGCCGCCGGCAGGTTCTTGCCGGCGCGGTTGATGTAGAAATTCAGCATCGACATGGCGGATTGAAACGGCCCTGCCTTGCGTCGGTCGCTGTGCTCGGCCGATCGCTTCAAAGAGGCGGCGATCTTCTTGGGATCGTGGGATTCGAAGATGTGTTCCTCGAGGTCCAGCGCTTCGCTGTGCTCGGTGACGTCGGCGGACCATTTCCGTTGCGCGGTCATGGCAAACTCCTTCCACTAGGTCGTTGCCGGAAAACGCCTTATGGCGCACCCCTGTTCCACTTCGGCCCGAATCCCTGGAGCCACGGATTTGCCTGTCGTGGCGCTGCTCGGCGATGCGAATGCGCCGATAGTGGTCAGAACCGCCGATTCAAGAACTGCGGACAGGAAACGCTCTTGACCCCAATCGTCTCAAGCCAGGCAGGAAGTTCCGGCATCGACAGTGCCTATGCCTGGATACGGCTGGGCATCTCGATGCTGCTGGCAACGATCGGCGGGGTCGGCATGTGGGCGGTGGTCGTGGTGCTGCCTGCCGTGCAGGCAGAATTCGGCGTCGATCGCGCCGCTGCCTCGATGCCCTACACCGCGACCATGGTCGGCTTTGCCGCCGGTAATGTGCTGTTCGGCCGCGCCATCGACCGCATGGGGTATTGGATCCCGGCGCTGATTGCCGCGATTACACTTGGCGCCGGCTTCCTGCTGGCGTCGCTGACCAGTTCGATCCTGCAGTTCACCCTCGTCCAGGGCCTGTTGATCGGCGTTGGCTCGTCGGCGATCTTCGGGCCGCTGATCGCCGACATCTCGCACTGGTTCAACCGGCGCCGCGGCGTCGCGGTGACGGCTGCCGCATCCGGCAACTATCTCGCCGGAGCGATCTGGCCGACGGCGATGCCCTATGTCATGCAGGCGCAAGGCTGGCGCTTCACCTATGCCGCGATCGGCGCCGTCTGCCTGGTCACCATGGTGCCGCTGATCCTGCTGCTCCGGCGCGGCGCACCGCCCCAGGCGGCTCCGGGATCGCCGGGGAGCCGCGTGGTGCAGCCGATCTCACTGTCGCCGGCGGCCTTGCAGGCGCTGCTCATCGTCGCCGGGCTCGGCTGCTGCGTGGCGATGTCGATGCCGCAAGTCCATATCGTCGCCTATTGCATGGATCTCGGCTACGGCGTGGCGCATGGCGCCGATATGCTGTCGATCATGCTGGCGGCGGGCGTAGTCAGCCGGCTTGGCTCCGGCTTTCTTGCCGATCGCATTGGCGGCGTGAAAACCCTGCTGATCGGTTCGGTGCTGCAATGCCTGTCGCTGCTGTTCTATATCCCGTTCGACGGGCTTGCCTCGCTCTATGTCGTCTCGCTGGTCTTCGGCCTGTCGCAGGGCGGCATCGTGCCCTGTTATGCGATCATCGTGCGCGAATATATGCCAGCCAAGGAGGCTGGCCAGCGCGTCGGCATCGTCATGATGGCGACCATCTTCGGCATGGCGATTGGCGGCTGGATGTCGGGCTGGATCTACGACCTGACCGGCTCCTATGCCGCCGCGTTCCTCAACGGCATTGCCTGGAACCTGCTGAATATTTTGGCCATGGTGCTGCTGCTGTGGAAGGCCCGGCGCAGCGCTGCTGTGGCGGCCTGAAGCACAGCGGTACGGATACAGTCTCTCCGGCCGTCGCTTGACAATAGCCGAAGGCTGCGCGACGCCAGACAAGGTGTGGCAACGGGCCAGTTTGGCATGGCAGCAGTTTCAAAAACGCTGAACATCGTTTCACGGTCGCGTGTGGGCGGTTGCCCGGCGTCCGGACGAGTACGGTGATCAAGCCGCGCTCACGCCGCGGCGGCGGCCGCCCGACCATCGCCGACGTCGCCCGCAAGGCCGGCGTCGGCGCCATTACCGTATCGCGCGCCCTGCGTGAGCCGGGGCGTGTCTCGGAAGATCTGCGCCGCCAGATCGAGTCGGCCGTGAACGAGCTCGGCTATGTGCCCGACCCGAATGCGCGGGCGCTGGCTTCGGCGCGCGCCGAGGTCTTTGGCGTTCTGGTGCCGTCGCTTACCAACAACGTCTTTGCCGAAGTGGTGCGCGGCATCTACGACAGCCTGTCGGACGGCCCTTTCCGGATTCAGCTCGGCAACACCCACTATTCCGGCCTTGAGGAAGAGCGGCTGCTGCAGGTGTTTGGCCCGCAACGCCCGGCGGCGCTGATCGTGGCCGGCATCGACCAGACGCCGGCCTCGCGAAAACTGCTGGAAACGGCAGGCTGTCCGGTGGTGCAGGTGATGGAGACCGGGCCCGATCCGGTCGACATGATGGTCGGTTTCTCACATTTCGAGGGCGGCAAGGCGGCTGCGGAACATCTGATCGAGGCAGGCTATCGCCGGATCGGCTTCATCGGTGCGCGCATGGATCCGCGTTCGCAGCGGCGGCTTGCCGGCTATCGCGCGGCGATGGAGGCGGCCGGCCTGTGCGATCCGAGGCTCACCACCACGACGCCGGTGCCCTCCAGCGTCACCCTCGGTCGCGAATTGTTCCGCGACGCGCTGGCCAAGGTGCCGAGCCTCGATGGGGTGTTCTGCAACAATGACGATATCGCCCTCGGGGTGCTGTTCGAATGCCATCGCGCTTCGATCGCCGTGCCGAAGACGATCGGCATCGTCGGCTTCAACGATCTCGACATGATGGAGGTGGCGTTTCCGTCGGTCACCAGCGTTCGGACCTATCGTTACGAGATCGGCCGGCGGGCGGTCGCCATGGCGCTTGCGGCGATCGAGGGCAATAGGCCGGAGTCGCGCGTTGTCGACCTCGGCTTCGAACTCAAGCGGCGTGAAAGCACGGCGCGCTGAAAGCTCGAAAAAAGGGTCCGGCGATCCGGTAGTATTCGAGCACCATCGCGATGCGCCGGAGGTGTTCGAGGAACTGAGTAGGTCTCGGACACCTACGCAGGCCAGGGTCCATGAACATCTGGGCGACTTCCTATGGGAAAATCCGGAGGCCGAACCGCTTCATTGAGGCGCATAGTTCTCCAGACGGCAAGGTCGTTCTTGGCCCAGTTCTCCACAATCTGGCGGTCTTCATCGGAAAGAAGGAGCGCAAGGCTCGCCAGTACATCGAATACGCCAGCTGAG
This sequence comes from Mesorhizobium sp. M1006, assembly GCF_040318825.1. NCBI lineage: Bacteria > Pseudomonadati > Pseudomonadota > Alphaproteobacteria > Hyphomicrobiales > Phyllobacteriaceae > Mesorhizobium > Mesorhizobium sp. M1006. The sequence continues at coordinate 52,972 of NZ_JAMYMZ010000024.1, read as the reverse complement.
TAGCCACGGCGGTACATGTGTTCCAGTTTTGGATCAATATGTCCTTCCATCATTGGCTCCCCACATCCAGCGTTGTTCTGCGCAAAGCGACGAAACAGTAATGCGTTTCATAGACGCTGTCGCCGTTTTGGATGCAACGGATCGACGGGTGGCGCAGGTGTCGTCGCGACCTCGGCTTCGAACTCAAGCGGCGTGAAAGCACGGCACGCTGAAGCGCGCTTCAACGCAATGGCGCTTTACACTACGTCATGGTAGCGCTACCAGTTATCGCCGGGCAGTACTTCGCTCAGAGGATGGGGGCTGTTTATTATACATAAGCGACAGCTCATGCTTGTTTATTATGTATAATATGATAGTTTTTGCGGGACTAGCCGGGCAGCAAAGGAGGGGATCGGGTCGGCATTCGGCCACCTGAACGCGCGACGGGTACGGCGGGAGGTGCCGGGCCGGAAAAAGCGCAAATTCATCGGCGTAACAACAAACAAAACTGCAACTGGGAGGAATATCGATGATCAAGTCACTCGTTGGCGGTATCGTTGCCGCCACTGCTTTCGTCATGCTGAGCTCGTCGGCGATCGCCGATCCTGAAATCGTCAAGGGGCCATCGGCCGAGCCTGACTGCTTCGCGCCCTGGTCGGCCGATACGCAGTTCTTCAAGTTCCCCAAGAAAGACGGCCCGTACCGCATCGCTCTGGCCAACGGCTATATCGCCAACACATGGCGCATCCAGATGGTGCAGACGGCAAAGGCCTATGCAGCGCAGCCGGACGTCGCGGCCAAGCTCAAGGAATTCAAGGTGGTCTCGACCGGCGAAGACGTGCCGGCGCAGATTTCGGCGATCAACAATTTCATCGATTCCGGCTATGACGCGATTGTCGTCAACGCCCAGAACCCGACCGCATTCGGTCCTGTCATCAAACGGGCCAAGGAAGCCGGCGTGGTGCTGGTCGCCTTCGACAACATCCTCGACACCAAGGATGCCATCAACGTCAATGTCGACCAGAAAGGCCTTGGCGAATTGTGGGGCAACTGGCTGGTCAAGCACGTGCCGAACGGCGGCAAGGTGCTGGAAGTGCGCGGCGTCGCCGGCACATCCGTCGATACCGACCGCCATAACGGCATCCACGAGGTTCTCGACGCTTCCGGCAAGAAATGGGATGTCACCGAGGTCGTCGGCAAGTGGGATGACGGCGTTGCGCAAAAGGCTACGGCCGATGCCATTGCCACCAACGGCCCCTTCGACGGCATTACCGGACAGGGCGGCGATACCGGCATCGTGCAGGCGATGATCGATGCCAAGCATCCGTTCGTGCCGTTCGGCGGCGAGACGGAGAACGGCTTCCGCAAATTCTGCGCCAAGTTCGCCGCTGACGGCCTGAAATGCTCGTCGGCCGGCACCGGCCCGGCGCAGGTCGCGGTTGCCATCAAGACGGCGATTGCAGCACTTGAAGGCCAGGTCGTGCCGCAAGCGGTCAAGCTGCCGCTGGCGATCGTCGAGGATCCGAACTTCAAGGCAGGCCAGGACTACTTCCCCGACCAATCCGACAATTTCTTCGTCGGCAATTCCTTCCCGACCTGCGGCATCAATTTCACGGCGCAGGAAATCATGGGCCAGAGCAAGGAAAACCAGTAAACTCCGACAGCCCGACATCCTGATTGCCAAGCGCCTGGGGAGGGCCGATGGACGGTGCGGTTCCGCTCTTCCGCATGGAAGGCATATCCAAGCGCTATGGCGGCGTGCGGGCGCTGGAGAAGGCCGAACTGTCGGTCACTCCAGGCAGCATCCACGCCATTCTCGGCGAGAACGGCGCCGGCAAATCGACGCTGATCAAGGTCATGGCGGGGGTCGTCGCGCCCGACGAGGGCCGCATGATGCTGGACGGAAGCGAAGTTACCTTCGCTTCGCCGGCCGCTGCCAACCAGGCCGGCATCGTCTGCATCTTCCAGGAACTGTCGCTCGTCCCCGAACTCAGCGTTGCCGACAACATCGTCATTTCCGATCCGCCGAAGCGTTTCGGCATGATCGACCGCAAGGCGCAGCGCCGCATCGCCGAAGAAGCCCTGGCTCGCGCCGGCGCTTCCGATATCCATCCGCTGGCGCTGGTCAAGGATCTTCCCCTTTCAAGAAGGCAGATGGTCGAGATCGCCAAGGCACTGGCGCGCAAGCCACGCATCCTGATCCTCGACGAGGCGACCTCGGCGCTGACCGCGGCCGACGTCGCCAGAGTTTTCGCCGTGTTGAAGCGGCTGCGTTCGGAAGGGCTGGCGCTGCTCTATATATCGCACCGCATGAACGAGATCGCCGAGCTGGCCGACCAGTGCACGGTGTTCCGCAATGGCCGCAATGTCGCCAGCTACGCGGCCGGTACAAAAAGCGACAACGAGGTCGTCGAACTGATGATCGGGCGCGAATACAGCCACATCTTTCCGCCCAAGCCCGCGCGGGCGGCTGCCGCAGCCACGCCGGTTCTGGAGGCGCGCAGCCTGTCCTGGACGGATCGGCTGCACGATGTCTCGCTATCGGTCGGGGCGGGCGAGGTGGTCGGGCTTGGCGGCCTCGACGGCCAGGGCCAGCGCGAATTGCTGCTCGCCTTCTTCGGTGTGCTGCGTGGCCTGTCGGGCCAGATCCTGATCGACGGCAGGCCGGTGGCGATCGCCAGCCCGGCCGCGGCGCGCGACGACCGGATCGGCATGGCGCTGATCCCGGAGGACCGCAAGACCGAGGGGCTGATGCTGCCGATGACGGTGCGCGAAAACCTCTCATTCGCTGCCCTCGACCGGCTGTCCAGGGCCGGCATCATCGATCGCGCCGCCGAGCAGCGGCTGATCGACGATATGGTGGGTCTCCTGGCGATCAAGACCGCCGGCCTCGACATTCCGGTCGGCGCGCTATCCGGTGGCAACCAGCAGAAGGTCGTCATCGCCAAATGGCTGATGCGGCAGCCGCGCATCATCCTGCTCAACGATCCGACGCGCGGCATCGACGTCGGCACCAAGCAGGAGCTCTACCAGTTGATGCGCAAGCTTGCCGACCAGGGTGCGGCGATCCTCTTCTATTCGACCGACTATGACGAGCTGATCGGCTGCTGCGACCGCGTGCTGGTGCTCTATGACGGCGCGGTCAAGCGTGAACTGGTCGGCGCCGAAATCACCGAGCGGGCCTTGATCGCCAGCGCGCTCAACATTCACGAAGAGATGCCAAAGCAAGGAGCGGACGCGTGAAGGATTGGCGCTACTGGCTTGCCGAACAGCGCGGAACGCTACTGGCGTTCGGCATCTTCGTCGTCATGTTCGTCATCTACACCTCGAACCATCCGGCGGGCTTCACCGCCAACGTCGTGCAGACGGCCTCGAACAAGGGCGTGCTGCTCGCCTTCGTCGCCATGGCGCAAACGCTGGTGGTGATCACCGCCGGCATCGATCTCTCGGTCGGGATGATCTTCACCCTGACCAACTGCCTGGCGTCGTGGCTGGTCGTCGGCACCGGCATCGAGACCGCCGTCGGCGTCATCGCCGTGCTCGGCACCGGGCTGCTGTGCGGGGCAATCAACGGCGCCATCGTCATCTATGGACGCCTGCAGCCGATCGTCGCCACTATCGCCACCGGTGCGGTCTATTTCGGCATTGCGCTGCTGCTTCGGCCGTTTCCGGGCGGCTCGGTCAATGAAGGGCTCGCCGATGCGCTGACCGGGCGCCTGTTTGGTATTGTGCCGGCGAGCCTGGTGGCGCTGCTGGCGGTCGTGCTTGTCGTCTGGGTGCCGTTCAGCCGGTCGGTGCTCGGCCGCGCCGCCTATGCGGCCGGCTCCTCGGAGATGGCGGCCTACATGTCCGGCGTGCCGATCCGGCGTGGAAAGTTCGCCGCCTATGCGCTTGCCGGTCTGCTTGCCGCGATCGGCGGGCTGTTCCTGACGTTCTTCACCTATACCGGTGATGCGGCCTATGCCAGCGGCAACGCCTATACGCTGTTTTCGATTGCCGCGGTCGTGCTTGGCGGCGTGTCGCTGTTCGGCGGCAAGGGCAGCGCCATCGGCGCGATCTTCGGCGCGCTTGCCTTCCGCACCATCGGCGACCTGCTGTTCGTCTTCGATTTCGATCCGCTCTGGCAGCCCCTGTTCCAGGGCGTCATTCTGCTGATCGCGGTCAGCCTCGGCGCCTTCGCCCTGTTTCGGGTCCGCAACCGGCTGGAGTGGTTCCTGTGAGCGAAACGACTGTGAGTGGTCTCGCCGGCCGCATGCCGAAATTCCTCCGCCGCGCCGACCCGGCGGTGCTGACGGCGTTCGCCTGTATCGTGCTGCTGCTGTTCCTCGGCAGCCTCTATTCGCGCAGCTTCCTGTCGCCTGAATACCTTTTGCAGCAGCTCAAGGTGGCGTCGTTTCTCGGCGTCATCGCGACCGGCATGATGCTGGTCATCCTGCTCGGCCAGATCGACCTGTCGGTGCCCTGGTCGGTGGCGGCCGGCGCGATGATGGCCTGTGCCGCGGCCGCATACGGCCCGGTCGGCGTGGCGCTTGCCATTCCGTTCGGCATCTTCTGCGGTGTTCTGATCGGCATCGTCAACGGCATCGGCGTTGCCTATCTGCGCATTCCCTCGATGATCATCACGCTTGCCACCAACGCCGTCGCGCAGGGGCTGATGGTGGTCTATACGGGCGGTTTCTCGCCGCAGGATTCGGCGACCGGTGCGATGCGCTATCTGGCGACCGGCTTTGCCGTTCCTGCCGTGCCCAACGCCGTCCTCATCTGGGCGCTGATCGGCGCCGCAATGGTGTTCGTGCTGACCCGCACCGGCTTCGGCCGCACCGTTTACGGCATCGGCAATCGCGAGCGTGCCGCCTATCTTTCCGGTATCGACACGCGGCGCGTGGTGATGATCGCCTTTGCGGTTTCGGGCGGGCTCTCCGCCTTCGGCGGCGTGCTGTTGGCCGGCTATGCCTCCAAGGCGGCACAGTCGATGGGCGACGCCTATCTGCTGCCGTCGATCGCCGCGGTTGTGCTCGGCGGCACGTCGATCCTCGGTGGGCGCGGCTCCTATCTCGGCACAGTCGCCGGGGTAATCCTGATCACGCTTCTGCAGTCCATTCTCTCTGTCATGCAGATGCCGGAGGCGGGACGGCAGATCATCTACGGCGTCGTCATCGTCGCCATGCTGCTGCTCTATGGCCGCGCGCCGGCAAGCCGCTGACCTGCATGACCGGCAAAGACGTGGCATATAAGCCGCCGAGCACTGTTCGAACGATACCCGCCATCGTGGTGATGGGGGTTGCCGGCTGCGGCAAGTCGGTTGTCGGCGAAGCGCTTGCAGCGGCATTGGGCGCCGTCTTTATCGAAGGCGACAGGCTGCATCCGCCCGAAAACGTCGCGCGCATGGCGAGCGGCCAGCCGCTCACCGACGCGTTGCGCGAAGGCTGGCTCGACGCGATCGGCCAGCGGATGGCCGCGTCGGTCGCAAGCGGACAAGGTGTGGTCGCCGCCTGCTCAGCGCTGAAACGCAGCTATCGTGATCGCCTGCGCGGCTTTTGCGCGGATATCGTTTTCGTTCACCTGGAGATCGACCCGGCAACAGCAAAACAGCGCGTCGGCAATCGCAAGGGTCATTTCATGCCGGCAAGCCTGGTCGACAGCCAGTTCGCCACGCTTGAGGCGCCGGCGGCGGACGAGGCGGCAATGACCCTGGATGGCACGCGTCCGGTCGCCGACACCGTCGCGACCGCCTTGAGCCTGCTCGCGCGCTAGATTTGCGACGTCAGTTCGACCGGGAAATCGTCATTGTCGGCGTCGCGCATGGCCGCGAGGCTGCGGTTGTCCAGCACCTCGGCGATCGCCTGCCGGACCTCCAGCATCATGTGCCGGACCTGGCAGGTCGCCTCGTCGCAATCCTCGCAGCGCTGGTATTGCGTGCGGCTGGCGCACGGGATCGGCGCCAGCGGCCCGTCGAGGACACGCACGACATGGCCGATCTTGATCTCGGAAGCCGGCCGGGCAAGGCGGTAACCGCCTTCCTTGCCCTTGCGGCTCTGGACGAAGCCGGCGTTACGCAACTCGCCCAGGATGGCATCCAGGAATTTCTTGGGGATGTTATTGGCGACCGCAATGTCGTTGACGAATGCGAGCTGGCCGACCGGCAGGCCCGACAGATGCACGAGGGCCTTGAGGCCGTATTTGCCTTTTTTGGTAAGCATGCCCCGAGTCAACCCATGAAGCCCCAACCACCTGCGTCTGGCGGCTGTTTGTGTGCAAATCATGACGGTTTGATCACGCGAAGCCGTTCGCGAAAACAAGCCGTCCGTTCTCACGGTAGGCACAAACGCGTTGATTCTTTGTAACGTTTTGGACGGAATGCGCCCGGAAAGTGCCAGAAATCACCTTTCGCGGCGCGAAAGCAAAGAAGCCGGCAAAGCCGGCTTCTGTCAAAGTTGGAACATCGCCTCAGCGGCTGCCATAAGTCTGGTCGAGCAGGCCGCCCGCTGCAAAGTGCTCGGCCTGGACCTTGGCCCAGCCGCCGAAGACCTCCTCCACCGTCAGCAGGCGGACATCGGGAAACTCAGCCTTATATTTGGCGGCGACCGCCGCGTCCCGGGCCCGCAGGCCGTTGCGGGCGGCGATGTCCTGGCCCTCCGGTGTATAGAGGAAGTCGAGATAGGTCTTGGCGAGATCGCGCGTGCCATGCTCGTCTGCAACGGTGTCGACGATCGCCACCGGAAATTCCGCCAACAGGCTGACCGAAGGCGTTACCTGCTCGAACTTGTCCTCGCCATACTCCTTGCGGACGCCGCGCGTTTCCGACTCGAAGGTGATGAGTACGTCGCCGATTTCGCGCTGCACGAAAGTGGTGGTCGCGGCGCGCCCGCCGCTGTCGAACACCGGCACGTTGTTGAACAGCTTTGTCACGAACTCCTTCACCTTGGCATCGTCGCCCTTGAAGGCTTCCTTGGCGTAGGCGGTGGCCGCGAGATAGGTGTAGCGCGCATTGCCCGATGTTTTCGGATTAGGGAAGATCACCTGGACGTCGTCGCGCACGAGATCGTTCCAATCCTTGATGTGCTTCGGATTGCCAGCGCGCACCAGGAAGGAGGGCAGCGAATAGAAAGGCGAGGCGTTGTCCGGAAAGTCCTTCTGCCAGTCGGCGGAGATGAGGCCCTTCTTGACCAGGAAGTCGATGTCGATGACCTGGTTGAACGTGACCACGTCGGCGCCGAGGCCTTCGGCGATGGCGCGTGCTTGTGCCGAGGTTCCGGCATGCGACTGATCGATGGTGACGCCGGGGTGGCCGGCGACGAACGCCTTGTTGACCTGCGCAAACAGTTCGCGCCCGACATCATAGGAAGCATTGAGCAATTTGTCGGCCGACCAGGCTTGGGAGGATGCGAGGAAGAGGCCGGCCAACGTGGCGATGCCAAGCAAAAATCGCTTCATGAAAACAGGCTCCAATGCCATGAGCTTAATGCCGGACCATAGCGGCAAGGCATCGTGCGCGACGAGGCACGCAGAGCGGCCGCTCCACGTTGTCGATAGAAGAAATATTCCCGCTGTGGGCGATTTCTGGTTTTTTCTTTCAAGCAGAGTCTCAGGACAGCTTGGCAGCGGCGCCGATGCCGTCGGCGTGCACGATGGTTCCCGGCCGGCCAACGCGGTGCAAGGCGATTGCATCGCCGCCCTGTCTGGCATATACAAATAGTATATACAAGGGAGCTGTTGTCATGTCTCAACACCGCCATTCAACAACCCCGCCGAAGGAGGCGAAGCTGTTTCGTAACAATCGCAGCCAGGCGGTGCGCATTCCCGTCGAGTTCGAACTTCCCGGCGAAAAGGTCTTGATCAGCCGTGAAGGCGACCGCCTGATCATCGAGCCGGTCCGCAAACCTGGCCTCACCGCACTGCTCGCGCAATGGGCGAAAGAGCCGCCGCCCGGTGCCGAGGAAGACTTTCCCGAAGTCGAGGATATGCCTGTCAAATCCGAGGAATTTTTTTGATGCGGTTCATGCTGGACACGAACATTGTCAGCGACATGATCCGAAATCCGGCCGGGAAAGCCGCAAGCGCTGTCCTGCGCGTGGGAGATGCCGCCGTGTGTACCAGCATCGTGGTCGCGTCGGAACTGCGATATGGCTGCGTCAAGAAAAGATCAGCCAAGTTGCACAAGAAGGTCGAGGAATTGCTGGCTGAGATTCCCGTCTTGCCGCTCGATGTGCCGGTGGATGCCGAGTACGGCGCGATTCGCGCAGAACTGGAAGGCAGGGGCCAGACCATCGGCCAAAATGACCTTTTTATTGCTGCCCACGCCCGTGCGCTTGGAACTACCCTGGTGACCGCCAACACCGGGGAGTTCAACCGGATCAACGGCCTGAAGGTCGAGAACTGGCTGGTGTAGCGCCTGATAGAGGATCAAGCAGCCGGAAAAAGCTTCCAGCGCCGCGGCCTGAAAGCCACGCGACTTTTCTGCGCCGCCGGATGATCGACGGGCAATTCGATCTCGACCCGCTGACGTTCGCCGCCGATTTCGAGCTCGACCCGCCTGGTGCCGGCGACGCGGCGGCTGGCGGCGACCGTGCCGGCGATGCAGCCGTTGCATTCTTCCACCAGATCGACGTCGTGCGGGCGGAAGAACAGCGTCGCTTCGCCTTGCGGTGCGTGCGGCGCGGAAAGCCCGATCGGCCGGTCGGCGATCCAGACCTGGCCGTCCTCGACCTTGACCGGAAGCGAACTCGATTCGCCGATGAAGCCGTAGACGAAGGGAGAGTTCGGCGTGTCGTAGATCTCGTCGGCGGTGCCGACCTGCTCGATGCGGCCCTGGCTCATCACCACGACACGGTCGGCAAGCTCCAGCGCCTCTTCCTGGTCATGGGTGACGAAGACCGTGGTGTGGCCGGTGGCGTCGTGGATGTCGCGCAGCCAGCGGCGCAGTTCACGGCGCACCTGCGCATCGAGCGCGCCGAACGGCTCGTCGAGCAAAAGCACGGCCGGTTCGATCGCCATGGCGCGGGCCAGCGCCACGCGCTGGCGCTGGCCGCCCGAAAGCTGTGCCGGATAGCGTTTTTCCAGACCGGAAAGCTGAACGAGGTTGAGGAGTTCCGAGGCGCGGCGGCGGATTTCCTTCGCCGACGGGCGTGACGGCCCGTGCCGGACCTTGAGTCCGAAGCCGATATTGTCGGCAACCGTCATATGGCGAAACAGCGCGTAGTGCTGGAAGACGAAGCCGACATTGCGCTCCTGAATCGACTTTTGGGAGGCATCCTCTTCGCCGAAGAAGATCTTTCCGCGGGTCGGCCGCTCCAATCCGGCAATCAGCCTGAGCAGCGTCGTCTTGCCGGAACCGGACGGGCCCAGCAGGGCGATCAGTTCTCCCGACTTGATGTCGAGCGAAACGTCGTGGAGGGCCGGAAACCGCTCAAACTCCTTGCGCACGTTGGCAACGCGAACTTCCATGCAAATCCCTTTTGTAGTTGATGCATGCCGTTATCCCAAAACCGGTTCCCACTTTTGGGCGACATCAAATCTTTGTTTTATGCATGTCGTTGTCCAAAAACCGCTACACACTTTTGGGCGACATGCATTTGTCAGTGTCCGCGCGTCGCGGCGATCTCGGCGCCGTAGCGCATCTCGAGAAGTGTTTTCAAGACCAGCGTGACGAGCGCCAGGCCGGCAAGCAGCGAAGCGACGGCAAAAGCGGCGGCGGCATTGTACTCGTTATAAAGGATTTCGACATGCAGCGGCATGGTGTTGGTCAGCCCGCGTATGTGGCCCGACACGACCGAGACGGCGCCGAACTCACCCATCGCGCGGGCATTGCACAACAGCACGCCGTAGAGCAATCCCCATTTGACGTTGGGCAACGTCACGTACCAGAACGCCTGCCAGCCATTGGCCCCGAGCGACAGGGCAGCCTCCTCGTCGCCATTGCCCTGTTCCTGCATCAGCGGGATCAATTCGCGGGCGACGAAGGGGAAGGTGACGAAGACGGTGGCCAGCACGATGCCCGGCACGGCAAACAGGATGACGATGCCATGCGCTTTCAGCCAGGCGCCGAGCAGGCCTTGCGCGCCGAACAAGAGCACGTAGACAAGCCCCGAAATGACCGGCGAGACGGAAAAGGGCAGGTCGATGAGTGTGGTCAGGAACGCCTTGCCCTTGAACTCGAACTTGGCGATCGCCCAGGCGGCGGAAATGCCGAAGACGATGTTGAGCGGCACCGAGATCGCCGCGACCAGAAGCGTCAGGCGGATCGCTGAGCGCGTATCCGGTTCGCCTAGCGCCTGTGTGTAGGCCTCGATGCCCTTGGCGAAAGCTTCCTTGAAGACGATGATCAGCGGCAAGAGCAGGAAGATGGCGAGGAACGCAAACGTTACCGCCATCAGCACGGCTTGCGCAGGGCGGCTTTCGGTTACCGCCGCCGAGCGGCTTTCGTGGTGCGGCGCGTAGGATTTGATCTCCGGGTCAGCCATAGCGCTTGCGGCTCCAGGTCTGCACCAGGTTGATGACCAGCAGCATCACGAAGGACAGCGCCAGCATGATCGCCGCGATCGCGGTCGCCGCGGCATAATTATATTCCTCGAGCCGGATGACGATCAGAAGCGGTGCGATCTCGGATTTGTAGGGCAGGTTGCCGGCGATGAAGATAACCGAGCCGTACTCGCCGACGCCGCGCGCGAAGGCCAGCGCGAAACCGGTGACGATGGCCGGTGCCAGTCCGGGAAGCAGAACACGGCTGATGATCTGGAAGCGATTGGCGCCGAGCGTGGCGGCCACTTCCTCTACCTCTTTGTCGATTTCCTCCATGATCGGCTGCACAGTGCGCACGACGAAGGGCAGCCCGATGAAGATCAGCGCGATGACGATGCCGAGCGGCGTATACGCGACCTTGATGCCGAGCGGCGTCAGCAGGCTTCCGATCCAGCCATTCGGTGCGTAAAGCGTGGTCAAAGCGATGCCGGCAACCGCCGTCGGCAGCGCGAAGGGCAGGTCGACCATGGCATCGGCGATGCGGCGGCCTGGAAAGCTGTAGCGCACCAGCACCCACGCGACGATCGTGCCGAAGACGACGTTGACCGCAGCGGCAATGAAGGCGGTGCCGAAGCTGATTTCAAGCGCGTTGATGGTGCGGCGGTCGGTGACGATCGCCCAGAAGTCGGTCCAGCCGAGCGCCGCCGAGCGCCAGACCAGCCCGGACAGGGGAATGAGGATGATGAGGGTGAGGTAGGCAAGCGAGAAGCCGAGCGTCAATCCGAAACCCGGAATGACGCTCGGCTGCCTGAATCGCCACCCCGCCTTGGCGGGTGCTGTGGTCATGTCGTCCTGATCTAAATGCTACTGGGCCGGCTTGTAGATCTGGTCGAATATACCACCATCGCCGAAATGATAAGGCTGTGCTTTCTTCCAGCCGCCAAAAAGCGGGTCGTCGATGGTGACCAGCTTGATCTCGGGCAGCTTGGCCAAGTCCTCCGCCGGCACCAGTTCGGGCTTCGAAGGGCGATAATGGTTTTTGGCGATGAGCGTCTGGCCTTCCTTGGAATAGAGGTAGCTCAGATAGGCTTCGGCAACTTTGCGCGTGCCTTTGGCGTCGACATTGGCGTCGACCACGGCTACCGGCGGCTCGGCCAGGATCGAGGTCGGCGGGTAGACGATATCGAAATTGTCGGCGCCGAACTCGTCGAGCGCCAGATAGGCCTCGTTTTCCCAGGCGAGCAGCACGTCGCCCAGCCCCTTTTGCGCGAAGGTCACGGTGGCGCCGCGCGCACCGGTGTCGAGAACCGGGACATGCGCATAGAGATTGCCGACGAATTCCTTGGTCTTGGCCTCGTCGCCGCCATCCTTGGCGCTGGCATAGGCCCAGGCGGCAAGATAGTTCCAGCGCGCGCCGCCGGAGGTCTTCGGATTGGGCGTGATCACCTGGACATCGTCCTTGACCAGATCGCCCCAATCATGAATGCCCTTGGGGTTTCCCTTGCGGACGAGGAAGATGATCGTCGAGGTGTAGGGCGCCGAATTGTTTTCGAATTTCGTTCGCCAGTCGGGATTGATCTTCTTCGTTTTCGAGACAATGGCGTTGATGTCGCCTTCGAGCGCCAGCGTCACCACGTCGGCGTCGAGCCCGTCGATCACGGCGCGCGCCTGGGCGCCGGATCCGCCATGCGACTGCTGGACGGTGACGGTCTCGCCTGTCTCGGCCTTCCAGTGGGCGACAAAGGCCTCATCGAATTGCTTGTAGAGCTCACGCGTCGGGTCATAGGACACGTTGAGAATGGTGGTGTCGGCAAACGCGAAACCGAGCGTGCCGAACTGGACAGATGTGGCGACCAGTGCGCCGAGCAGTTTCCTGAAATGAGGTTTGGTCATTTCCGCCTCCGTTGAACTCGCGCCAATCTACCGAATTGATAGAATTTAGATGCATTCAATGTTGCCTTTTTTGGCCTATTGAAGCAATTTTTCGCCTAGTTTCGGCGATGCGAGAAACTATTTTCCCCGTATGGACCATGATTGCGCTCCCGACGCGATTTCTAGAGACGGCTAGCTCTTCGGCAATGGCTGTGTCGCGCCCGAAGGTTGCGGCCGGCTATTCGGCGGTAACGGGAAAGTTGAAGCGCTCTTTTGGAAACGGCTCGTTCTCCAGCGTGAAGTGCCACCATTCGCGGGCGTAATTCTTGAAGCCGCGGGCACGCATCGCCTCGACAAGTCTTTTGCGGTTAGCCGCCGCTTCACTGGCTATCGGTCGGTGAGCCGTTTCGCTCGCTGGATCGAAACAGTCGAAACCCGTGCCGAAATCGAGCGTGTCGGCATCGGTCGCGCCGCAGGCCGGTTTCGGAGCGCTCTTGCGGTCGGCTCGCGCGATCGCGACATCGACCGTCGATCCGCGCGAATGGGTGGACAGTTCGCCGATATAGCCCTTGGCGATGAGATCCTTGCGCTTGACCTTTGGGTACCATTGCGGGTCCGGTGGTCCACTCTCTTTTGTCCAGTCACGCATGTCGGAGACAGCCCGCGCAGGGCGATAGCAGTCGAACACGACCAGCGTCAGTCCTTCGGCGGCAATCGCTTTCTGCACTTCCGAAAGCGCTTGCGCCGCTTGCCTGGTGAGGACGCATACCGGCGCATCGTAGCCGCTTACCTTGCGATGCAGGAAATTTTCGAGGCCGGCATAGCGGATATCCTGCCGGATTTTGGGATCGATGTCGGCTAGCCGAACAAAGCTGGCGGGGAGGGTGTCAGCAAAGGCCGAGGAAATACCGGCGGCCGAAAGCAAGACGTAAAACCCAATCCCCTGAATCACCTGCCGGAAATTATTCAAGGGAAACTTTCACTCGACGAAAACCTTCACACTGGCCGCGCGTCCCGCCGCGTCGATCACGGTCAGGGTCGAATAACCGGCGCCGTCCGGCTGCCAGGTCGCGGTGCGCCGCCGGTCGATGCCGACCAGCGGCTTGCCGTTGGCCAGCCAGCGGAATGGTGCGCGGCCGCCTTGCAGCTTGAGCACCAGCGGCGAGGCGTCGGCCGAGGAAGTGCCGAGATCGACGCGAGCGCCGTCGGGCGGAAAGATGATGGTTGGCGCAGGTTCGGTCTGCGTCGCCTGCACCAGCCCATCGGTGCCGGCGCCGAAGCGCGTCAGCGTCACCGGCAGTTCCTCGCGTTTCGGACGCCGGACGCCGGACGGCTGGCTCGGCAGTGGTACGGCGGCCAGGCCGGAACGGACAAAACCTTCGAACAGGATGGGCGCAGCCGAGACATAGCCGGACAGGCCGGGCACCGCACCGGCGTCGGGGCGGCCGACCCAGACGCCGAGCACGTAGCGGCCGTCGAAGCCGACCGACCAGGCGTCGCGATAGCCGTAGGAGGTGCCGGTCTTGTAGGCGATGCCGCGTTGGGCGGCACCCTGGGGAGGCTTGACGCCTGACAGGATGTCGGTGATCTGCCAGGTCGCCTGCCCGTCGAGGATGGTGGTGGTCGAGCGTTCGGCATTCGCCGGCTCGGTGCCGTCATGCAGCGTGTGTGCCTTGCCGCCATTGGCAAGGCCGGCATAGAGTTGGACCAGGTCGCGCAGGGTCACCCCGACGCCGCCGAGGCCGATCACCAGGCCGGGCGCTTCGTTGACGGGCAGGATAGGGGTCACATCGGCCTGGCGAAAGCGTGCCATCAGGCGGGCCGGGCCGACCGCGTCGAGCACGCGGATCGCCGGCACGTTGAGCGACAATTGCAGCGCCTGCCTGATGCTGACATCGCCCTGATAGCCCATGTCGAAGTTCTTCGGCCGATACCCGGAGAAATCGGCTGGGCTGTCCTCGATCAGCATCTCCTGCGCCACCAGGCCTTGTTCGAAGGCGAGGCCGTAGATGAACGGCTTCAGCGTCGAGCCAGGCGAGCGAACGACCTTGGTCATGTCGATCCAGCCGGAACGGCTGGCATCGAAGAAATCGGCAGAGCCGACCTCACCAAGAATATCGCCGGTACGGGCATCGGCCAGTACCATGGCCACCGAGAGGCGAGGGCCGAGCCTGGCGGCCGCATCCTTGGCCACCTGCTCCAGCCCTTCCTGGACACTCTTGCGGATCGTCAGTTGCAGCTTCTGGCCGGGAATGGCCTTGGACAGCATCGTATAGGCCGCATGGGCAGCGAGCGCCGGCAAGGTCCGCCGCAGCCCCGACACATCGTCGAGCGCAGCACGCGCGGCCTCACGTTCGCCGAGCAGGCCTGCCGAGACCATGCGGGTCAGCACGCGGTCGCGGGCAGCATGGGCGACGTCGAGGTTGCGGTCAGGGCGCCGCTTTTCCGGCAATTGCGGCAAAGCGACGAGCAGGGCCGCCTCCGAGACCGTCAGCCGTTTCGGCTCCTTGCCGAAATAGGCAAGCGAAGCGGCGCGCACACCTTCGAGATTGCCGCCATAGGGCGCCAGCGTCAGATAGCGTTCGAGGATCTCGCGCTTGGAAAGCCGCCGTTCGATCTGGAGGGCGCGCAGCACCTGCTTGATCTTCGAGCCGAGGCTGCGGCTGTCGCGCGGTTCGATCAGCCGGGCGAGTTGCATCGGCAGCGTCGAACCACCGGAGACGATATGGCCGCTGGTCGCGAACTGGCCGGCGGCACGCGCAAGTGCCAGCACGTCGACGCCTTGATGATCCCAGAAACGCTTGTCCTCATAGGTGACCAGCATGTCGACGAACTGCTTGTCGACCTGGTCCAGGCTGGTAGCGAGCCGCCAGTAGCCATCCGGCGTAGCGAAGGCGCGCAGCAGCTGGCCGTCTCGGTCCTGCACCTCGGTCGAGACCGTCAAAGCAGCCGGCAGCGGCGGCGGAAATGCGCGGTCGAGCTGCCAGAGGGCGACGGCGGTGATTGCCGCGAGACCGGCCAAGGAAATGCCCGTGATGGCCGCTCGGCGCAGGAATTTTCTGGAGAGCATGGCGCCGCCCCTCATCCGCCTGCCGGCACCTTCTCCCCGTTTAGTGACGGGGAGAAGCGGGCTGTCGCGACCCTTGGCGCCTTTTCTGCGACGTTAAAGTTCGGCGAAAACTTCGGCGCATGGCTCTTTCTCCCCGTCTCTATACGGGGAGAAATGCCCGGCAGGGCAATGAGGGGCAGCGCCACCGCCATATTCCTATCCTTACGGCGCCTTGACCTCCATCATGCCGGTGGCGGTGCGGGCCGAATATTGCGGCCGGTACATGTCCTCGATCGTTGCCGCCGGGTGGGCATAGGTGCCCGGCGTCACCGCGCGCACGACGTAGGCGAGCGTGATGTTGCGGTCGCCGTCGCCGTCGTTGGGATTGAAAGCCGCGACGAAACGGTCGTCGCGGAATTCGAGATGAGCGGCATCGGTCTGCGCCAGCCAGGAGAAGTTCGTCAATTGGGCGCTGGAGACCAGGCCCGGATTGTCGATCTCGAAGCCGGCCGGCAACAGGTCGGTGATCAGCAGTCGCGAAGGCCAGGTGTTCTGCTCGTAAACCTTGAGCACGACGACATAGCGTTCGTTCTGCTTGACCTCCGTCACGTTGGCCTCTGTGCCGTCTAGCTTGTAGTAGGTACGGCTGATGGTAAAGCCGTTGCCGCCGGCCGGCAGAGGCTGGATCGGCGAGGCCACGGTGGTGACGACCGCCTGCAGCGGATTTCTGCCGGTGTTGACGATGGTCAGCGGACTGTCGGCCAGGTCGCCACCAGCGATCTGGTCCGAATAGCCGCCGGCATGCGGTGCGCCGTTGACGGTCAGCGCGATCGAATCATTGCCGGCCTTCAGCGCGCGGGCCGCCAGCAGCATCCAGGACTCGTCCTGTGTGCTGGTCCACCTGGCGTCGGCGCGTTCCCTGGTCACTAGTTGGATCAGCGCCGGCACGATGGTCGGCACCGGCTTGCTTTCCGCGGCAAGCGCCAGGATCGCCGCGCCGTCGCGCAGCGGCGAGCCATAGTCGGACCGGTAATAGTCATATTCGGGCGTCGACTTGGCCAGTTGCAGCGCGGCCTGGAAGGTTGCCTCCGAGCGCTGGGTGTCACCGTAGAGCGCGAGAGACGCCGCCAACTGGGCGACGGCCATCGGGCTGGTAAAGGCTTCGAGCTGGGTGTCGGCATAATAACGCAGATCGCCGACCGAGGCCTTCTTGTTGCGGGCAAGCACATAGAGCGCATAGGCGATCTCGCTGCCGCGATCCTGGACGTCCTGATCGTAGCCGATCGCGTTCTGCAGATTGCTCAGCGCCTGGTTCATCGCCAAGGCCGGCACGTCGTATTTCTGCTCGCGCGCCCGGGTCAGGAAATCGGTGACATAGGCGTCGAGCCACAGATCGCCGGAACCCGGACCCCACAGGCCGAAGCTGCCGGCCGATGCCTGGTAGCTCAGCACCTTGTAGATAGCGTCCTGGACGCGGCCATGCAGATCGGGGTCGCTGGCCATGCCGATGCCGGAAGCCATCTCGTTGACGTAGAGAAGCGGCATGGCGCGGCTGGTGGTCTGTTCGGCGCAACCATAGGGATAGCGGTCGAGCGTCATCAGCAGCGACGGTACATCGAAGGCAGCCGCCTGCGAAACGCCGACGCTGACCGAAGCGCCATCGAGCAGGCTTGCCGCCAGCAGTTCCTTGTCGACGCGCAGCGCGCCGCCATTGCCCTTGAGGTCGACGACCATGCGGGTGGTCACCGGCAGTTGCGCTGGGCGCACCGGCACATAGAGCGTCTGCTCGACAGCGGTGCCGTCGGCATGCGCAAGCTTGATGGTGATCGAGGCGTTGCCCGCGGTCCGCGCAATCAACGGCACGGTCAGCGTCTGCCGCTTGCCTTTGGCCAGCGTCAGCTTTTCAGGCAAGGCGGCACTGCCGGTAGACAGGTCGCCCGTCGTGTCGATGGTCAGCTTGTAGTCGCCAGCAGGGCCGTCGGTGTCGGCGACATCGAGCCGCATGACGGCGGAATCGCCGGGCGCCAGGAATCGCGGCAGGCCGGCGGTGATCACCACCGGATCGCGAACGATGACGTCGGACTGGGCATGGCCGACTGCTTCCTTTGTCCAGGCGACGGCCATGACGCGCACGGTGCCGTTGAACTGCGGTATGTCGAAGTCGATCCGCGCCTTGCCGTCGGAGTCGAGCTGGACCGGGCCGGAGAAGAAGGCGACCAGCTTTTCGGTCGGCGGACTGCCTTGCGATTGCATGTTGGCGCCGTCGCCGCCGGTGCGCAGCTTACCGGTTGTGCCCAGCGAGCCGTCGATCAGCCGGCCATAGATGTCGCGAACCTCGAGACCGAGCATGCGCTGGCCAAAGAACCAGTTCTCCGGATCCGGTACCTTGTAGTTGGTCAGGTTGAGGATGCCGACGTCGACGGCCGCGACCATGACATAGGCGTTGGTGCCGGGCTGCACGCCGGCTACGGCCACCGGGATCGACAGCTGCTGGCGCGGCATGGTCTTGTCCGGCGGCGCCAAGCTGACGGCAAGCTTCCGCGAGCCGGGATCGAGCTTCAGCCATTTGACGCCGATGGCGCGCGCCGGCATACGCGTCTCTTGCGCATCGCCCGGCCTGAACAGCGTTGCCGTGACGTAGGCGCCGGCACCCCAGTCGTCGCCGACCGGGATGTCGACGGTGCTGCCGCCGGCCGGCACGCTGGCGGTGACGGTCTTCAGGAGCTTGTCGGCGCCGATGGTGACGAGCAGCTCGCCGGCAAAGTGCGGCGACACTTTGAGCTTGGCCACTTCACCCGCCGCATAGGTATCCTTGTCGAGGGCGATCTCTAGGCCGTCGGGCGTTTCGGTGGTGGTGGAACTGACATACCAGCCGGCGTCGAACTCGTAGCTGGTGGCCGGGCCTTCCGGATCCGCTGTCTCGATCTCGAGCCGGTAGCGGCCCCAGTCGACCGGCAGCGACACCGTCGCCTCGCCATCGGCGCTCAGGTCGACCTGGCCGTTGGCCACCGTCTTGGTGAAGGTGACCGGCTCATAGTTCCAGGAGTTGCTCGAGCGGTACCACTGGTAGCTGCGCTCGACCTTGACCAGCGACCACTGCGCGCCCTTCAGCGCCTCACGCTTGCCGTCTGGGTCGACAGCGATCAGGCTGAACTTGGCCGTGCCGCCTTGCGGCACCTCGTCGTCGTCGAAATCCGGGCGGATGCCGATCATGTGGCCCTGCGGGCGGATGCCGATATTCAGCGAGCGCTCGACGGCACGGCCGCCGGTTTCACGCATCCTGACAGTGACCTTTGCATCGACCAGCTTGGTGGTGGATGGCAATTGATCGACGGAGACCGGGAAGGTCGCCTTGCCGTGCTCGCCGACCACCGGCAGGCCGGTGAAGGGCGTCACAGTCGGTTCAGCCGACTGTTCGTCGGCCAGACCGAAGGAATAGCCTTTGAAGCGGTCCCAATCGCTGGCGGTCGACAGCGTCAATTCGCCTTCGAGCGCGAGGCCCGCGGCCGGCGCGCCGTAGAGAAAGCGGCCGTCGACGGTAATGTTGGCGGTCTCGCCCTGGGCGATCTCCTGCTTGTCGGAGGACAGGTCGAACTCGATGCGGTCCGGTACGAAGTCCTCGACCAGGAACATCTGGCTGGCGACCGCCGCCTGCTTGGGATCGGTATGGATCGCCACCGTCCAGGTGCCGCGCATGGCGTTGGGTTCCAGCGGCAGGTCGACTGCGTGACCGCCGGCCGATGCGCCATCGCTGACGATGCGGCGGTCCTCGACGCCGTCGGGCCGCGAAAAGATGAAGGTCAGCGGCAGGTTCTCGACCGCCTTGGCGGCACTGTCGCGGGCAAGGGCCACGACATGGACATCTTCGCCGGCGCGGTAGATGCCGCGCTCGGTCCAGGCATAGACGTCGAGCGCGCCAGGTGCCGGCCGTCCGGCGACGCCACGGTCGGACAGGTCGAAGCCGGCGCGGCCCATATCGAGGAAGACGAAATCGTCGTCGCCCTGTTTGGCCATCAGCACGGCCGGCGCCATGCCGCTGTCGCCGCGCGTCAGGCCGGGATTGAACACCGCCCGCCCTTCCGCGTCGGTGGTCGCGGTGCCGAGGATTTCATTGTTCCTGGCCAGCAGCGTCAGCTCGGCGCCGGCGATCGGCTTGGCGGTTGCGAGCGAACGGGCAAAGACGTTCAGCCCATCCTGTCCGGTATAGGTCGACAGGCCGATATCGGAGACGACGAACCATTGCGTGGCGTGCGAATCATAGTCGTCGCTGCGATCGTCGACGGCTTGTGCGGTCAGCACATAGACGCCGGGCTTGCGCTTCGGCAAAGCCTCGTCGATTGGGAAGGAGGTGGTGACTTCCTTGTTGAGGTCGTTGGCGATGTCGAGCTGGCCTTGCCAGACCGGCTCGCCCATCTGTTCGGAGATGTTCGAAATGTCGTAGCCGTCAAGCTGGCGCAGGAACTGATATCCCGACAGAAGCTGGGCCAGCGAGCGGTCGCCGATGCGGAAGAGCTTCATTTCGGCGGCATTCATGTTGACGGTGACGACCGGTATGCCGCGGCGTGCGCCTGCGGGCAGCACGAAGCTGTCGCCGGTGAAGCGGGCCGAAGGCGCGCGGTCCTGCACGTAGATCGACAGAACCACCGGTGCCGCGGTGACTTCGCCAATGGCGGCCGGCAAGCCGGCGCGGAAGGTCACGTCGTAATGTTGCCCGTGCTCGAGTCCTTCGACGCAGATCTGCTTGTCCTTGGCTTCGACGCCCTTGGGAGCGGCGTTGTCGACAGTAACGAACTGCGAGTAGTCGACGCCGGTCTTGACCAGTTCCTCGGAGAACTGCGCGCAGATGCGTGGCGCGCTGGTGTCGGCATCGACGGTATGATCGATGACGCGGAAGCCCTTGCGAGCCTTGAGATCCTGATAGGCGGCCCTGACTGCCGGCGAATTGACGAGAGCGAGGCTCGCCTCGTAGGCCTGCAGAGCCGGCCTGTAGAGATCGCGGCGATCAAGGCCGTCCCCGAGCAGCGCCAGCACGTCGGCGCGCGTCTTGGTGGTGCGCAGCAATTTGTAGGCGTTGAAGGCGGCGGAAGTGGCGTTCGCCGGCAGGGTCGACGGCTCCGAGCTGTTGGCGGTCGGATGGACGGCAAGCGTTTCGCGCGCCAGCTCGAGCCAGAGCTGGCCATCATCCGGCAGCACCGAAACCGCCGCTTCGTATTTGTGCATGGCCGAGCGATGGTCGCCCGTCAGCGCCGACCGTTCGGCGGCGGCCCTCAGCGCCGTCAGCCCCTCGGTCGGCTTGGTGTAGGTCGGGCCAGTGAGGTTGTTGCGGTATTGCTGGGCCTGGTCGGCCATCCAGTTGGGGAAGAAGGCGAGTTCGGGTGGCGCGCCGATGTCGGGATCGCCATCGATGTTGACGACCTTGCCGGCGACGGCGCCACCGAAGGGTTTCAACGAATTGTAATCGGATTTAAGGAAGCACCATTTGGCCTTGAGGTTGTAGGTGAAGGCGCGGCAGGCCGGGTCGCCGAGGCAGGTGGTCTTGCACTGGTCGAGGCTGACATTCTGGTCGGATCTGAGATCGAAACCGAAATAGTCGGAATTGTCCGATGTCACCACCCGCCGGGCTTCGGCCGCTTGCGCGACACCGCTCCAGGCAAAAAAGAGAAGGAAAAGAATCGATAGACCACGAGCCGCGCGCATTGCCATAAACCCCTCCAGACAAGTGCTTACGTCCAGAAATCTTCAAGCTTCAGTCGCGCTTGTCAACATCGGGACGCGGCAGGATCCGCCTGCCAACGGTTTGCTTTCCGGCCGGTGACCGGTAGTAGCTCCATAGGACAGGGGATCACGCTTTCTTGCGGCGACGCAGAAGGTGTGAGTTCCAAGCCCTGTCTATTTCAGCAATTGGATTGTGGCCCCTTTACGAGTGCTTCAGAACTTCATTCCAATTTTAGGTTTGCGAGCTAGGCTAGGAGCGTAATGCCGGCGTATGAAAGGCAGATGTCGGGAGGAACCGCGCCACGGCGCGCGCTTTCGCGCGCCCTGCTTTTCGCATTGTTGTGCTCTACGGCACTTGTTGCCGAAACCGGAAGTGCGGCGGCCTTCGAGATTTTCGGCATCAAGCTGTGGGGATCCAAAGACGAAGATGCCGATATCGTCGACCCGCTGCGCTATGCGGTGACGATCGAGGCGCCGGACGCCGACAAGGATCTCGCCGAGAAGCTCGAAAACGCCTCGGCGCTGAAGGCCGACGAGGAACACCCGGTATCCGGTTCTCTCGGCCTGCTGGCCAAGGCGCGCAGCGACCGTGAGCAACTTGTTGCCGCACTCTACAGTGACGCCCGCTACGAGGGTGTCGTCACCATCACTATTCAGGGCAAGCCGCTCGACGATCTGCCGCCCGATGCCGAGTTTTCGGGTCCGCAGCCGATACCGGTGGTGATAAGCATAGCAGCCGGGCCGAAATTCACGCTTGGCAACATCAGACTGGAAGGCGATGCGGCGGGGCTGGCAAGTGCCGATTTCGGTCTGATCGCCGGCGGTGACGCCAGTTCGGGCGCCGTGCTCAAGGCCGAGGCGGCGATCGTGCGGGCACTCAAGCAAGAAGGCAGGCCGCTGGCCAAGGTGACGGGCCGCGAGATCGTCGCCGAGCACGCCGGTTCGACGCTCGACGTGACGCTTGCCGTCGCGGCCGGCCCGGTCGCCGGCTATGGCGACACCACTGTCGAGGGCACGGAAAAGGTCGACCGCGACTTCACCGAATATATGACCGGCCTTAAGCGCGGTCGCCAATATTCGCTCGATGAGATCGACGATGCGCGTGACCGGCTGCTCGGGCTCGAGGTCTTCAACAGCGTGACGGTGAAGGAAGCCGACGCACTCGACGCCGAGGGCAACATCCCGATCGGTGTCCAGGTAAGCGAACGCAAGCCGCGCTATTTCGGCATTGGCGGCAGCTTCTCAAACACCGAAGGGCTGGGCCTCGAAGGCTATTGGGGGCATCGCAATCTGTTTGGCCGCGCCGAAAAGCTGCGCATCGACGGCAAGATCAGCGGCATCGGCAGCAACGACTTGACCCAGCTCAATTACAATGCCGGCGTCATGTTCGAAAAGCCGGGCGTGGTCGGGCCGGCGTCGAAATTCATTGCCAGCGTCAATACCGTGCTGGAACACCCCGACGCCTACGACCATTTCTCGGTCAAGGGCAGCACCGGCCTATCCTACGAATTGGACAAGAAGCAGACGGTTTCCGCGCAAGTCGCGCTGGATTATTCGAGGATCCACGACGCTTTCGGCAAGCACACCTATCTGATCGCCAGCATTCCACTGCAATATGTCTACGACAATCGCGACAGCAAGCTCAATCCGACCCGGGGCTTCAGGGTGCTGGCCTATGGTGAGCCGAGCTACGACATTTTGAGCGGGGCTGCGTTTGTCAAGCTGAAGGGCGAGGGGTCGGCCTACCAGTCACTCGATTCGGCCTCGAAATTCGTTTTCGCCGAACGTGTCGCCATCGGCTCCATCATCGGCGCCAGTCTTCAAGATGTTCCGGCAGATCGACGCTTCTACTCAGGCGGCGGCGGTTCGGTGCGCGGCTATGCCTATCAAGGCATCGGCCCGAAGGACAGCAATGGAGAACCGATCGGCGGGCTTTCCTTCTTCGAGACCTCGGTCGAGATGCGCATCGCCGTCACCGACAAGATCGGCGTCGTGCCGTTCGTCGATGCCGGCACGGTGTCGACCAGGCAGGTCCCCGATTTTTCGGACATGAAGGTCGGCGCGGGTGTAGGCTTGCGCTATCTGACGGCGTTCGGGCCGCTGCGCGTCGACGCGGCGGTGCCTCTCAACCGCGGTCCTGACGATCCTCATTTCGGCATTTATGCCGGCATCGGCCAGGCATTCTGATGGCAATATTCAGGCGCATCCTCCGTATTCTTTTCTACACGCTGCTCATCGTCGTGGCAGCGGCGGTGGGGGCGGTCGTCGTGCTGACCAAAACCGAGCGCGGCCGCGAAAACCTTGCCGGCATCATCTCGACCATGGCCTCGACCGGCGACCGCAAGGTGACTGTCGTCGGCATCGACGGCATCTGGTCGGGCGCGCTGAGGGTCGATCATGTCGTTCTGGAGGATCGCGAAGGCGCCTGGATGGTGGCGCGCAACGTGGCCGTCGATTGGTCGCCGCTGGCACTCCTGTCGAAGAGCTTCAGCGCCGATCGCATTGGGGCCGAGCGTATCGAGTTGGCAAGGCTGCCGGTGGCCAATACACAGCCGAGCCAAAGCGGAGCGACGACGCTGCCGGTTTCCATCGACGTCAGGCAACTCGACCTTCCCGAAATCGCGCTCGGGCAGGCTCTGGCCGGCAGCGGTGTGGCCGAACTTGCAGCCAAGGGAGCGCTCAAGGCGGACGCCTCTCCATTGGCGATCGAGACCAACCTCAACATCGTTCGCCACGACGGCAAGCAAGGCACGGTCGACGCCAAAGCCCATTTCGCGCCGGCCGACAACAAGCTCGACCTCGACCTTAAGGCATCCGAGCCGGCCGGCGGCATCATCGCCAACCTGCTCAACCTGCCGGGCGCGCCGCCGGTCAACATTGTCGTTTCCGGCACCGGACCGCTCGCCAACTGGAATGGCATCGGGACCTTCGTTGTCGACGGCCGGATCGTCACCCAGCTTACCGGTCGCCATCAGCTCACCGACAAGGGTCATTATGTCGAGGCCAACGGCGATGGCGAATTCGAGCGCTTCCTGCCCGAAACCCTGAAACCGCTGTTTGCCGGCAAGACCACCTTCGACCTCGCCGGCACGGCGACCGCGGCCGGCGGCGTCGATGTCGAGCGCGCCAATATCGACAGCGGCGCCTTGCACGCGACCGCTGCCGGCATTGTCGATCCGAACGGCGCCAGCGACCTTTCGGTGAAGCTCGCCGCAAAGGGGCCGCCGATCGTGCTCAGCCTCGGCAGCGAGGCGCAACCGATAACCGTGGCAATCAAGGATGCCACGGCCCGCGCTTTCGGCGATGGCAAGGCGCCGATGATGGATATCGGCGCGTCGCTGGTCTCGGTGGTGGCGGGCGGCACGCGGGTGGACGACCTGATCGGGCAAGTGCATTCCGATGGTTTCGACATCCAGAACCGTAGCGGGCCGGTCACCATCAAGCTGACGGCGGCCGGCCTGAACACCGACGTCGCGACTTTGGCGCCGCTGATAACGGGCAGGGTCAGCGCCGGTCTCGCCGGCTCCGTCAGCAAGGAACAGATTGTCGTCGACGAAGGGACGCTACGCAGCGACGCGCTCAATGCGTCCGTAACAGCCACAGTGGCGCTTGCCGATCTGTCGATGACGCTCAAGATGAATGCCGACGCGGCTTCGACGGCGCTGCCGCCGCAAATCAGCTCGGTTCTCGGTGAGCGCGTGCAGTTTTCCGCAACCGCGACACGCGACCCGGACGGTGCGTTCGCCGCCAACGCATTGCAACTCACCTCCGGTACGCTTAGCGCCAGCGGCACCGCCAGTGTGCAAGGCACCGATATCCGAGCCGATATCAAGGGTACGCTGGGCGACGTGTCGGTGCTGTCGCCGCTGGTCGGCGCCAACGTCGGCGGCGCCGTCGGTTTCGGGCTTACCGCAAGCGGCGCGCGCAGCGCACCGGATTTCTCGGTTTCGGCCAACAGCGACAGCCTGACGGCGTCCGGCCATACGGTGAAGCAGATCAGGCTGAGCGCGAGCGGCAAGGCCGATATCGCCAGTCCCGCCGCCGATGTCTCGCTGACCGGCTCGGTCGACGACCAGCCGCTCGACCTCAAGGCATCGCTGGTCACAACCGACGGCAAGCGCTCCATCAATGGACTTGCCGTCTCGTTAGCCGACAACAAGGTCTCCGGCGACCTCGGGCTCGACGACAACCTGCTGCCGCTCGGCACGTTGACCCTCGATGCCGCCGATATTGCTCCGCTGGCCGCACTCACAGGCCAGTCGGTAGCCGGCGACGTGCGCGGCACCATCCGCTTTGCGAACGACAACGGAGCGCCGACGGTCGCGATCGATGCGACGAGCACCGTGATTTCGCGCGGCGAACTGGCGGCGAAGACAATCGCCGTCAACGCGCTGGTCGCCAATTATCTCAAAGCACCGGCAATCGCCGGCAAGATCAAGGCCGACACGATCACCTCCGGACCCACGGTGATCAGCGGCATCGATGTCGACCTGAAGCGCGATGGCGACTGGACCGGCTTTAGCGGCGGCGCCACGGTCGCCGGCATTCCGGCCAGCGCGTCCGGGCGGGTCAGGGTTGCGAACGGCACCACCAGCATCGAGCTTGCCTCGGGCGAGGCGACCATCCGCGGCATCAAGGCAGCTGTCGCGCAGCCATCAGCGCTGACAATCGCCAATGGCAGGGTGAGCATAGAGAAATTGGCGCTCGGTGTCGGCGGTGGTTCGGTTGCCGTGTCGGGTACGGCCGGCCAGACGCTTGATCTCGCTGCCACCTTGTCGGCGGTGCCGGCAGCGCTTGCCAATGATTTTTCACCGGGTCTCGATGCCGTGGGCGTGCTCAGCGGCACCGCGCAGGTCACCGGATCGTCGGCTGCCCCAGATATTCGCTTCACCGCCCGGCTCAACGGCGCCGAAACCAGCCAGACCCGGCAGGCTGGGCTCGGGCCGCTGGATCTCGACGCAGCAGGCCGTTTCTCGTCGGCCAGCGGCCTGGCCATCGAGCAGGCGACGCTTGCCGGCGAGAAGATCTCCGGCAAGGCAGCCGGCACCATCAATCCGAACGGTGCCAGCGATTTTTCGCTCCACCTGGCCTCTACCGGTCCGAGCCTGCCGTTGTCGCTTGGCAGCAAGGAGAGCCCGATCAAGCTCGAGCTACAGGCGATATCGCTAACGGCGGCCGGGCAGGGCGCCCAGCCGAAGCTCGACATTTCCGCGACGCTGCCATCGGCCGCCACCAATCTAGCTATGATCGAGGGCATCACGCTTGCGCTGCACTCCGATCGCTTTGACGTGAAAGCCCGGAGCGGGCCGATCTCCGGCACCGTGACTGCCGAAAAAATCGGCATCGACAATCCGACTATCGCGCCGCTGATCGCCGGCAAGGTCACCGCCAAACTCGCCGGCAGCCTTGCCGCCGATGCCATCGTCATCGATAGCGGCACGGTGACCAGCGACGCATTGAACAGCGGCTTCAACGGGCGGGTCTCGCTGGCCGACGGCGCCATCGACCTCAATGTCAAGGCGGACGCCGCCTCGGCGGCGCTGCCGGCGGCGGTGCGTGGCGTGCTCGCCGAGCGAACGCAATTCAGTGCCGCGCTGAAGCGGGATGCCAACGGCAATGTCACCGCCAACGCGATCAGGCTGTCATCAGGCGCGCTGACCGCAGACGGGCAGGCGAGCCTTGCCGATAACAAGCTGAGCGCCGACGTCAAAGGCGCACTAGGCGACGTCTCGCTGCTATCCAAGGATGCCGGAGGCGCTATTTCTTTCGCGCTGAATGCGCAAGGCGCCAGTACCGCACCGGATCTATCGCTGACTGTCAACAGCGACAAGCTTTCGGTGGCCGCGCGTGAGATCACGGGATTGAAGCTCACCGCCACCGGCAAGGCTGATGCGGCCAACCCCGCCGCGAATGTGCAACTCACCGGAAACGTCGGCGGCCAACCGCTGCAGGGTAGTGCCGTGCTGGCGACATCGGACGGCAAACGCGCCATCAACGGGCTTTTGCTGTCGCTCGGCAAGAACCGTATTTCCGGCGACCTGGCGCTTGACGATGCCTTCCTGCCGGCCGGCACCGTGGCGCTCGACCTGCCCGATATCGGTCCGCTTGCGGCCCTGGCACTGGAAAAGGCCGATGGCGATGTGCGCGGCACGATCGCCTTCTCCAAGGCGGGTACCGTGCCGCAAGTCGCCGTCAAGGCGACGACGGCCTCGATCTCGCGCGGCGATGTCTCGGCCAAGGCCGTGAGCATCGATGCGCTGATCGCCAACTATCTGGCGGCACCGGTGATCTCGGGCAAAATCCGTGCCGACAGCGTAACTTCCGGCGGAACGGCTATTCGGGGCGTCAACGTCGATCTCAAGCGCGACGGCGAATGGACCGGCTTTTCCGGTGGCGCCACCGTCAAGGATATTCCGCTGAGGGCGGCCGGCCGGGTCAAGGCGGTCAAGGGCACGACGACGGTCGAACTTGCCTCCGGCGAGGCGACCATCCGCGGCATCAAGGCGGCCATCGCCCAGGCCTCGACCATCAACATCGCCAATGGAGTGACCAGCCTCGACAGGCTGGTGCTCAACCTCGGCGGCGGCACGGCGACGATCACGGGCAAGGCTGGGCAGGCGTTCGACCTCAACGCGACGCTGGCCCGCGTCCCGATCTCGATAGCCAACAGTTTTTCGCCGGGCCTCGATGCCGCCGGTTCCATCTCGGGCACGGTGAAGGTGACGGGCGCGCCGGCCAATCCGGCCGTTGCCTTCAAGATCGACGCCGCAGGCGTTCAGACGTCGCAGACCCGTGGTGCAGGTTTCGGCGGCATGGGCGTTTCATCCTCAGGTACGTATTCGGGCAACAGACTGACCTTCGACGCCAACATGAGCGATGCCGCCGGCCTCGGCCTCAAGGGCGGCGGCACGATGACGACATCAGGCGCGCCCACCCTTGATCTCAACTTTTCCGGCAAGGTGCCGTTCGCCTTCCTCACCAGGACACTCGCCGCGCAAGGCCTGTCCCTCAGCGGCACGGCCGACGTCGATGTGCAGGTGCGCGGCCCGGCGACGTCGCCGGTGATCTCAGGCACGGTCCGCACGTCGGGCGCCCGTCTGGTCGATGCGCGATCGGGGCTTGCGATCAACGACATCACTGCCGATGTCGCTATCGGCAATGGCGTGGCCAGGATCAACCGCCTGACCGGCACGCTGTCGACACGCGGCAGCCTTTCGGCCAGCGGCACCGTCGGCATCGATCCGGCAAAAGGTTTTCCGGCCGACCTGTCGGTCAAGCTCGTCGATGGCCGCTATACCGACGGCAAGGTGGTCACCGCCAATCTTGGCGGCGACCTGACCGTCAAGGGACCGCTCACCTCCGCGCCGGTGATTTCCGGTACGGTCAACCTGGCCAAGACCGTCATCACCGTACCCGAAAAGCTGCCCGGCTCGCTGGCCGAGCTCAACGTCAAGCACAAGAATGCGCCGGCCGCCGTGCGTGCGCAGGACAAGGCGTTGCGCCCGGCCGCTGCAAGCAGTGGCGGCGGCGGCAACGGCCTCAATCTCGACGTCACGGTCAATGCGCCGAGCCAGATCTTCATCCAGGGCAGGGGTGTCGACGCCGAGCTCGGCGGTTCGCTGCGGCTGACCGGCCCGGCATCGTCACCCCAGGCGGTCGGCACCTTCACCTTGCGGCGCGGACGGTTGACGATCCTTGCCAAGCGGCTGACCTTCACGGAAGGCACCGTCGGCTTTTCCGGCTCTCTGGTGCCCTACCTCAATCTCACGGCGCAATCGAAGACGACCAGCGCCACCGTGACTATCGTGGTGTCAGGCGAGGCGAACAACCCGAAATTCACCTTCTCCTCGGTACCCGCGCTGCCGGAGGATGAGGTGCTGGCGCAGCTGATCTTCGGCCGTTCGATGTCGAACCTGTCGCCGCTGCAGATCGCGCAGCTTGCCGAGGCTGCCGGACAACTGGCCGGCGTCGGCGGCTCGACCTCACTGCTGCAGAACCTGCGCAGCGCAATCGGCGTCGACGATCTCGACGTAATCACCGATGAACAGGGTGGCACCGCCGTCTCGGCGGGCAAGTATCTCAACGACCGTACCTATGTGACGATCCAGAAGGGCGACAGGCCGGGCTCGGGCAAGGCAACCGTCGATCTCGACGTTGGGCGCGGCGTCAAGCTGCGTGGCGAGGCAACCGACGCCGGCGAAGCAAAAGGCGGTGTTTTCTACGAACGGGAATATTGAAACCGGCCGTTCGCGCAGAACAACTGGTTGCCTGAGAACGAGTGGCGCAGCGGCGAATGTCCCAGTTTAATTGCCTGTGGGGATTTCGGACGAAATCCCTGGCGCAGTAGCAAATTTGCGCCAAGACTGTCGTTATCGCGCGAACCGCCCTGCTTTCAAAGTTGCACATTCCTTGGCATGTTCCCAATCCCTGCCGTCTTTGACATCATGGCGAGGATGCGGAATGTTAAAAGGCAGAAAGCCAACAATGGGAGTAAGTCATGACGATCTACAAGAGTAACGGCGACCGCGTTCCCGATCACATCCTGGCCATGGCCGAAGACGCCAAGGCAGGCAAGATGGATCGTCGCGAATTTCTAGCTCTCGCCAGCGTCTTCGGCGCGTCGACGGCGATGGCCTATGGCATGCTTGGCCTTGCAGACCCGACGCCGGCCAAGGCGGAAGAGGTCCAGGGCAAGAAAGGCGGCGTATTGAAGGTCGCGCAATGGATCAAGGATCCGAAGGATCCGCGCAAGGCCGACTGGTCGGAAATCGCCAATGCCGAGCGCCAGGCGCTCGAGCCGCTGGTCAAATACACCACCGAATACACGTTCCGCCCCTATCTGCTGGAGAGCTGGGACGTGAATGACGACGCTACCGAATACACGCTGCATGTGCGCAAGGGCGTCACCTGGAACAACGGCGATCCGTTCTCCGCAGACGACGTCATCTTCAACCTCAAGCGTTGGGCCGACAAGAAAGCCGAAGGCAATTCCATGCCCGGTCGCCTCGGTTCGCTGGTCAAGGATGACAAGCTGGATGAGAGCGCGGTTACCAAGGTCGACGATCACACGGTCAAGCTGACGCTCAGCAAGCCGGATATCGCCCTCATTCCCAACGTGTGCGACTATCCCGGCCTTATCGTCCACAAGACCTTCGACGAGAAGGGCGGCGACTTCAAGTCCTGCCCGATCGGAACCGGCCCGTTCGAGTTGGTCTCCTACGATGTCGGCCAGAAAGTGGTCTACAAGCGCCGCGAAGACAACAAATGGTGGGATGGTGACGTCTTCCTCGACGGCATCGAGTTCATCGACTACGGCACCGATCCGGCGGCGATGGTCAGCGCTTTCGAGGCAGGCGAGGTGCACACCAACTTCGAGACGTCGGCCGACTATGTGTCGATCCTCGACGGCATGGATTTGGTGAAGTCGGAGATCGTCACCGCCTCGACGATCGTCTGCCGTACCAATGTGACCAACAAGCCTTACGGCGACCAGAAGGTTCGCAACGCCCTGCAGCTCGCGGTCGACAACAATGTCGTCCTGCAACTCGGCTACGGCAATGCCGGCACGGTTGCCGAAAACCACCATGTCGCCCCGATCCATCCGGAATACTATGAATTGCCGAAGATTGCTCGCGACCCGGCCAAGGCAAAGGCGCTGATGGCCGAAGCCGGCCAGGCCGATTTCGAGCACGAACTGATCACGGTCGACGAAGACTGGCACAAGAACACAGGCGATGCGATCGCCGCGCAGATGCGCGACGCCGGCATCAAGGTCAAGCGTACGGTGCTGCCGGGTTCGACCTTCTGGAACGACTGGACGAAGTATCCGCTGTCGATGACCAACTGGAACATGCGGCCGCTCGGCGTCCAGGTTCTGGCGATCGGCTATCGCACAGGTGAGGCCTGGAACGAGACGGCCTGGTCGAATCCGGAGTGGGATGCCAAGCTCAACGCTGCGCTGGCAGTTGCCGACGCCGCCAAGCGCAAGGAAATGATGAAGGATATCGAGCAGATCCTGCAGGATTCCGGCATTATCATCCAGCCTTATTGGCGCAAGCTCTACAGCCATTCGGTCAAGGCGGTGCAGAACTACAAGATGCACCCGACCTTCGAGCGCGACTACGGCAAGGTCTGGCTCGACCAGGCCTGACCGGACGATCCGGAAGGGGGCGTCTCGCCCCTTTCCCTCGCTCTTTGCATGGTCCTTGGACCGGAAGTCGGCGCAGCAAAAAGTTGCGGACTCTTCGGCCTGGGTCTGCAATAAAAAGGGTATTGCATCTGGGACTGGTCTGAAGGCTTGTTCTGCCGCTGGCGGCAGCGCACGGCTTGCAAACCGGTTCCACCCCCCAACCCGACCGGCAGGGGACCGCCATGCTTTCTTTCGTTATCAGGCGTCTCGGCACCATGGCAGTGACGATGCTGTGCCTGACGATGATCGTCTTCTTCCTGGTCAATCTCGGGCCTAATCTGAAGAAGCTCGCGATCAGCCAGACCGAAATGCACACATCCGCCGAGCAGCTTGAGGCTTGGCTGGTCAACCATGGCTATCGGCAGAATTTCTTTATCCGCTACGGTCAATGGCTGGGCATCATGCCCAAGCAGCCGGTGACCGACCCGGCGACCGGCAAGCCCGCACAGCGTTTCTCCTTCTGCAACGATCCGGTCGTGCCGACATTCTCCGGCATCCTGCAAGGCGATTTCGGTTGCTCGACCAAGTTCAAGACGACGGTCGCTTCGAAACTCTTTCCGGCGCTCAGCGCCACCGGCATCCTGATGCTCTGCGTGCTGGCCGTAATGGTGCCGATCTCGCTTTTGATCGGTATTCTCGCCGGTATGCGCGAGGGTTCACGCACCGACCGCACATTGTCGGTGGCTTCGATCGCCTCGACGGCGACGCCCGAATATGTTTCGGGCGTCATCTTCACCGTGATCTTTGCCTCCTGGCTCGGCGTGCTGAACGGTTCGGCGGCCTCGGCCAGCCAGGGCATCACCTTCTATAATTTCACCTTGCCGGTGATGACGCTGGCGATCTACGGCATCGGCTACATCGCTCGCATGACCCGCGCCTCGATGGTCGAGGTGATGACCCAGCAATATATCCGAACCGCCCGGCTGAAGGGCCTCTCCTTCGGCAGCGTGGTGATAAAGCACGCTCTGCGCAACGCCCTGATCGCGCCATTCACGGTCATCATGCTGCAGTTCCCCTGGCTGCTCACCGGCGTCGTCATCGTCGAGGTGATGTTCCGCTACCAGGGGTTCGGCTACACCCTGGTCGAGGCCGCCGGCAACAACGACATCGATCTTCTGCTCGGCTGCTCGCTGGTCTCGGTGTTTATCGTCCTGATCACACAGCTCATCTCCGATGTCGGCTACGCGTTCCTCAATCCGCGCATCAGAGTTCAATAGGAGACCGGGCGGATGCAGGTCGAATATCTCAGCGCCTTCAACGTCGTACTCGGCGTGCTTGCCCGCTTCTGGCCGGTCTGGATCGCTCTCGCCCTGGTGATGGGGGCGAGCTTCGGCTACAAGAAGAAGCTAGGCCTTTACGGCCAGCTTTTCGACAGCGGCGTCGGCATCGTCGGCGTCGGCATCTGCCTGTTCTGGCTGTTTACGGCGATCTTCGCGTCGACCATCTCGCCCTTCGATCCGCTCGCCCAAGTGCCGATCATGAAGGACGCGCTGCCGGGCGCAATCGAGCCGGGGTCGAAACTTGTATACTATTTCGGCGGCGACAAGCTCGCCCGCGACGTGTTCTCCCGCATGGTCTATGGCAGCCAGATCGTGCTGATCATCGCGCCGGCGGCGACCGGTTTTGCGCTGATGGTCGGCATTACGCTCGGCCTGCCGGCCGGCTATTATGGCGGCAAGATCGATACGGTGCTGTCCTTCCTCGCCAACCTTGTGCTGGCCTTCCCGGTGATCCTCCTGTTCTACCTGCTGGTGACGCCGGGCATCATGGACACGCCGATCCCCTACGCGATGGCAGGGCTGTTCTTCCTGTTTCCGATCATCTTCTTCAGTGTGCTGTTCTGGACGCGCTACAAGAACCGCCCCGACCGCCTCTATATCCTGCTTGGCCTGACGTTGGTACTTGGCGGCTGGATCTATGCGGGCCTTGTCTTCGATGCCGATCCGTTCAAGATCATCCACATCGATCCCAACCAGCTCAACATCTTCGTGGCGGTGGTGTTCGCCTCCAGCCCCGGCGTGTTCCGCATCGTGCGCGGCCTGGTCATGGACATCAAAACGCGCGACTATGTTGCGGCGGCACAAACGCGCGGTGAATCGCCCTGGTACATCATGCTGTGGGAGATATTGCCCAATGCGCGCGGGCCGCTTATCGTCGACGCCTGCCTGCGCATCGGCTACACCACGATCCTGCTCGGTACGCTCGGCTATTTCGGGCTGGGACTGGCGCCGGAAAGCCCGGACTGGGGCACGGCGATCAAGGATGCAAGCCGGCTGCTGCGCTCCTTCATCCACCCGGCGCTGCCGCCGACGATCGCATTGATGTCGTTCGTGCTCGGCCTCAACCTCCTGGCGGATTCGCTGCGCGAACAGTCTATGAAGGATTGATGCCGGCAAAGATTGACGCCGGGAAGATCGATGCCGGGTTCGGCCCGACATGCCTGAAGAACAAGGATTGGAGCGACCCATGAATGAGGCAGTTCGAAATCCCGCCAAGCCGACGAATGGCCCGATCATCGAGATCGAGAACCTGTCGATCTCCTTCTTCACCCGCAAGGGCGAGATCCCGGCGGTCATGGATTTTTCCTGCACGGTCATGCCCGGCGAGGCGATGGGTATTGTCGGCGAATCCGGCTGCGGCAAGTCGACCGTGTCGCTCGGCATCATGCGCGACCTCTCCAACATCGGAAAGATCGTCGGCGGAAAGATCAAATTCCAGGGCAAGGACATGGGAGAATTGTCCGACGAGGAACTGCGCGCCATCCGCGGCAACAAGATCGCGATGATCTACCAGGAACCGATGGCCAGCCTGAACCCGGCGATGAAGGTCGGCCAGCAGCTGATGGAAGTGCCACTGATCCACGACAAGGTGTCGAAGGACGAAGCTTACAAACGCGCCTTGGAAATGGTGCGCGCGGTGAAGCTGCCGGATCCCGAGCGCATGATGCGTTCCTACCCGCACCAGCTTTCCGGCGGTCAGCAGCAGCGCATCGTCATTGCCATGGCGCTGCTGTCGAAGCCGGCGCTGCTTCTGCTCGACGAGCCGACGACAGCGCTCGACGTGACGGTGGAGGCCGGCATCGTCGACCTGGTCAAGGGGCTGGGCGAGAAGTTCGGCACCTCGATGATCTTCGTGTCGCACAACCTCGGCCTGATCCTGGAGACCTGCGACCGCATCACGGTGATGTATTCGGGCGAAGCGGTGGAGACCGGCAAGATCAAGGACGTCTTCGACCGGATGCGCCATCCCTACACGCAAGGCCTGTTCCGCTCGATCCCGTTGCCGGGCGCCGACAAGAATTCGCGGCCGCTGATATCCATCCCAGGGCAGTTGCCGCTACCGCACGAGCGGCCGAAGGGCTGCAATTTCGGCCCGCGCTGCCACCATTTCGTCGAGGGCGTCTGCAACGCCGCCGAAATTCCGATGATCGCGGTCGAAGGCCATGACGGGCATTTCTCGCGCTGTGTGCGCTTCAACGAGATCGACTGGGAGGCGCTGCCACCCGGCGCCAAGAAGGTCAACGAGCGGGTGGTGCCCGGTGCGCCGGTGCTCCAGATCGAAGACCTCCGGAAGTACTACAAGGTCGGCGGCAGCGAAGTGTTCGGCTCGAGCGAGGGCCGTGTCGTCAAGGCCAACGAGACGATCTCGTTCATGGCGCGCGAATCCGAGACCGTCGCTATCGTCGGCGAATCCGGCTGCGGAAAATCGACCCTGGCCAAGGTGCTGCTCGGCCTCGAAACGGCAAGCTCCGGCCGCGTCAAGCTCGGCAACAAGGAGATTCAGTCGACCGGGATCGAGAAGCGCAGCGTCGACACGGTGTCATCGATCCAGATGGTGTTCCAAAATCCGTTCGACACGCTCAATCCCAGCCATTCGGTCGGTTCGCAGATCATCCGTACGCTGGAAAAGTTCAACGTCGGCGACACAGTGGCCGACCGCCGCAAGCGAATGCTGGAATTGCTCGACCTGGTGAAGCTGCCGAGGGCGTTCGAGTCGCGCAAGCCGCGCCAGCTTTCAGGCGGCCAGAAACAGCGCATCGGCGTTGCGCGTGCCTTTGCCGGCGACGCCAAGGTGGTGGTGGCCGACGAGCCGGTCTCGGCACTGGATGTGTCGGTCCAAGCCGCGGTGACCGAGCTCTTGATGGACATCCAGCGCAAGAACAAGACGACGATGCTGTTCATCAGCCACGATCTGTCGGTGGTGCGCTACATCGCCGACCGCGTCGTCGTCATGTATCTCGGCTATATCGTTGAGCAAGGCACGACCGACCAGATATTCGCGCCGCCCTATCACCCCTATACCGAGGCATTGCTGTCGGCGATCCCGATCGCCGACACAAGCGTGGTCAAGAAGCACATCGTGCTGGAGGGCGACATCCCTTCGGCGATGAACCCGCCGTCCGGCTGTCCGTTCCAGACGCGCTGCGGCTACAAGAAACTGGTGCCGGACAACCTTTGCGAAACCATGGTGCCGCCAGTCAAAAATCTCGGCGACGGCCATATGAGCCTGTGCTGGCTGTCCGACGACGTGCTGGCGAAAATGGAGCCGGTGATCAAATTCGACAAGGAGCACGCCGCAAATGAGGGCGTGCCGGATGATGCAAACCACGGTGTTGGCCCGGGCTTTGCCGGAGATCCGCCCAAGCGCCCGCATGGAAAGACTGGCAGCGTTGAAGCCGATGCCGAGGGCCAGGCAGTGGAGAATGCCGAAGCGGTCGCCAAAGCCCGCCGTCACGAGGTTCGCGACGAGGTTTCAGAGACCGGCACCTCAAGCTCTGCCGACAGCGCGGTGGCACCAATCATGCCGCCGACTGTCGGCGACGGCCGACAGGCCGAGGACGCCACGCGCAAGCCGCGCAAACCCAAGGGCGGCTGAGAGCCGTTAATAGGCTAGGGCGCGCATTGCCGTAGCTGCGCGGCGTAGTCCTGCGCCATCTGTTCGGTGGCATGCGCATAGCGCTGCACGTCGGCGTCGCCGCGACTGCCGCGCTTGTAGGCATTCCAGCCGAGATAGTAGGCGAGATACAGATTGTAGGTGTCGTTGCGGGCGACGCCGAGCGTGTCGGCGGTCTTGGAATGATACCAGCCGACGAAATCGACGGCATCGGCAAACCTGGTGCGGCGCGCCGCCCAGCTTCCGGTCTCGTTCTGGTATTGCGCCCAGGTGCCGTCGAGCGCCTGCGAGAAGCCGGTGGCGCTGGAGATATGTTTCCAGGGAATGAAGCCCAGCAGCTTGGTGCGCGGCGGCCTTGCGTTGCTCTTGAAGCCGGATTCCTTGCGCACCGTCGCCATCAGCACGGGAACCGGCACACCGTATTTCTGCTCGGTGCGTTGTGCCGCCGCCTGCCAATTGTCGAACCAGCCGTCATTCTGGTCGAAAACGGCGCACACATCGTTGATATGGTTCGGTGGCGTCGCGCAGGCCGAAAGCGCCAGCGGCGCGGCAATCGCTATAATTTTACTAAAACTCGACCTACGCATCGGAAGAGCATTAGGCCGAAAACATAAAAGGAATCTTGCTGTCTTCCTTAACGGCTCATCGGCGCTTTGCCTGACGCGGAACAAGTATAACCATTCCGACGTTTGTTGTCGCTTTTGCCGATGTGAAATTCCCGGAATGCCGCCTTGGCTAAAATCACGCCCGCAGGTGGCGGATTCTTGACAGCTCGATCCTCGTGCCGGCGCTTTGATGCGCGGCATGAGCGAACCAAGACGCAAGCGCGGCGCCGAGCGAACCAGCAACAGGGGACCGACCGCCATCCCGCAACTGCCGTTGCGCCGCGTCACCAATCCCTATCCGCCAATGGCGATGCTCTCGGCCGACCAGATCGAGGCGATCCACCAGGCGTCGATGCATATCTTGGAGAATTTCGGCATCGAGGTGATGAGCCCGCGGGCGCTGTCGCTGTTCGAGAAGGCCGGGGCCAAGGTCGATCATGCCACGATGAACGTCCGCATCGATCGCGGCATGATCGAGGAAGCGCTGAAGACGACGCAGTCCAGCTATACGCTGACGCCGCGCAATCCCGCCCATGCCGTCCACCTCGGCGGCAATACCATCAACTTCACGCTCGTCGCCGGGCCGCCGAATGTGCACGACATGGAGCGCGGCCGCCGTGCCGGCAATTTGCGCGATTATTCCGATCTCGTCCGGCTGGCGCAGCATTTCAACTGCATCCACATGCTAGGCAACCAGGTCTGCGCGCCGGTAGAATTGCCGGCGAATTCCCGTCATCTCGACACTTATTTCGCCAATCTGACACTGACCGACAAAAGCTTTCACGTCTCGGCCATCGGCCGCGGCAGGGCGCTCGACGGCATCGAAATGATGGCAATCGCGCGCGGACTGACGCTTGACGAGATGCGCCACGATCCCGGCGTCACCACGATCATTTCGGTCAATTCGCCGCGCCGCTTCGACGAGATGATGGCCGAGGGGCTGATGACGATGGCCGAGTTCGGCCAGTCGGTGGCGGTAACGCCATTCACGCTGATGGGAGCGATGAGCCCGGTGACGCTTGCCGGCGCGCTCGCCCAGCAGAATGCCGAGGCGCTGTTCGGCGTGGTGCTGACGCAGCTCGTCCGCCCCGGCGCGCCGGTGATGTATGGCGCCTTCACCTCCAATGTCGATATGAAATCGGGAGCGCCGGCGTTCGGCACGCCTGAAAACACCAAGGCGAATATCGCGTCCGGACAGTTGGCGCGGCGTTACAACCTGCCTTATCGCACAACGCCGGGCTCGGCTTCCAATGCCGCCGACGCGCAAGGCGCCTATGAGACGCTGATGGCGCTGTGGGGCGCGGTGCTCGGCCATGGCAACCTCGTCTACCATGCCGCCGGCTGGCAAGAGGGCGGACTGACAGCGTCGTTCGAAAAGTTCATCATCGACGTCGAGATGATCCAGCACATGATGGAGTTTTTGCGCCCGATCGAGGTCAACGAGGCCGAGCTTGCCGTCGAGGCTCTGGGTGCGGTTCCGACCGGCGGCCACTTCTTCGGCGAGCCGCACACGCTGGAGCGCTACGCCACGGCCTTCTACCAGCCGATGCTGTCCAACTGGCAGAATTTCGAGGCCTGGCAGGAGGCTGGCGGGCTCGATGCCACGGCGCGGGCGACGAGGCTTTGGAAGAAGGCGCTGGAGGACTATGTCGAGCCGGTGATGGAAGTCTCCAGGCGCGAGGCGCTTGAGGCGTACGTGGCCAAGCGCAAGGAAGCGATCGGGGCGGGCGAGCCTTAAGCGCCGCTCGTCTTGTTCGGCTTCATTCTCTTCTCCTCCAGAATCATGAAACCCATCCAACTCTTTGAAACGACGAGAATCCCATGAAATCGCATGCAAAGGTCGTGGTTATCGGCGGTGGCGTTGTCGGGTGCTCCGTGCTGTTCCATCTGGCCCGGCACGGCTGGACAGACATCGTGCTTCTGGAGCGCGATGAATTGACCTCCGGCTCGACCTGGCATGCCGCCGGCGGCATGCACACGATCAATGGCGATCCCGATGTCGCCAAGCTGCAGAAATACACAATCTCGCTCTACAAGGAGATCGAGGAACTGTCCGGCCAGGCGACCGGCGTGCATTTGACTGGCGGCGTCTTGCTGGCAGCGACGGAGGCGCGGCTCGACTGGCTGCGCGGCGTCGTCGCCAAGGGCCGCTATCTCGGCATCGAGCTCGAGGAGATATCGCCTGATGAGGCGGCCGAGCTGATGCCGTTGCTCGATCCCAAGCAGTTCGTCGGTGCCGTGCGCAACAAGGAGGACGGTCATCTCGACCCGTCCGGCGTTACCCACGCCTACGCCAAGGCGGCGAGGAAGCTTGGTGCCGAGGTCGAGCGTTTCACCAAGGTCGAGGACATTGTGCGGCGCGCCGACGGGTTGTGGCGCGTCATCACCAACAAGGGCGAGGTTGTGGCCGAACATGTCGTCAATGCCGGCGGCCTGTGGGCGCGTGAGGTCGGCCGCATGGTCGGGCTGGAGCTGCCGGTGCTGGCGATGGAGCACATGTACCTGATCACCGAGGACATGCCGGAGGTCGCCGCCTGGAACCAGAAGACCGGCACGGAGATCATCCATGCGGTCGACTTCGACGGCGAACTCTATCTGCGCCAGGAACGCGGCGGCATGCTGATGGGCACTTATGAAAAGGCCAACAAGCCATGGTCCGAATTCCAGACGCCATGGAATTTCGGCCACGAACTGCTGGAGCCCGATATCGACCGCATCGCACCGTCGCTGGAGGTTGGCTTCCGGCATTTCCCGGCGTTCCAGAACACCGGCATCAAGCAGATCATCAACGGACCCTTCACCTTCGCGCCGGACGGCAATCCGCTGGTCGGGCCGGTGCGCGGCCTGCCGGGGTTCTGGGTGGCCTGTGGTGTCATGGCGGGGTTCTCGCAGGGCGGCGGCGTCGGCCTGGCGCTGTCGAACTGGATGATCGAGGGCGATCCCGGCGCCGACATCTGGGCGATGGATGTGTCACGCTACGGTGACTGGGCCACGATGGCCTATACCAACGCCAAGGTGCGCGAGAATTATTCGCGGCGGTTTTCGATCCGCTTCCCGAACGAGGAACTGCCGGCTGGGCGACCGCTCAAGACGACGCCGGTCTATGATCTGTTGTCGGCCGAGGGCGCGCAATGGGGCGTCGCCTATGGGCTGGAAGTGCCGCTGTGGTATGCGCCCGAAGGGGTCAAGGACGAATTCTCCTGGCGCCGCTCGAGCGACTTCGAGCATGTCGCGAAAGAAGTGGAGACGGTTCGGCAACGCGTTGGTCTGTCGGAAATCTCGTCATTCGCCAAATACAGAGTCACCGGTGAGGACGCAGCAACCTGGCTCGACAGTATGCTCGCGTGCAAATTGCCAAGGCCCGGCCGCATGACGCTGGCGCCGATGCTGAAGGAAGACGGCAGGTTGATCGGCGATTTCACGCTGGCCAATCTCGGCGGTCCAAATTCTGCAAGCAAGGATTGGTTCCTGGCCGGCAGCGGTGTCGCCGAGCAGTACCACATGCGCTGGTTCGAAGCGCATCTGCCGAAGGACGGCTCTGTTAGCATCGAGGCGCTGGGAGCAAAACTCACCGGCCTGTCGATCGCCGGGCCGAGCGCGCGGAACCTTCTTGAAAAGGTCACACGATCTGACGTGTCGAATACGGCCTTTCCGTTCATGGCCATCAGCAGGATGGATATCGGCATGGCACCGTGCCTGGTCGGGCGCGTCAGCTACACCGGCGACCTCGGCTACGAAATCTGGGTGGCGCCGGAATATCAGCGTGCCGCCTATCAGGCGCTGATGGCGGCGGGCGAGGAATTCGGCATCGGCCTGTTCGGCTCGCGCGCGCTCAATGCGCTGCGGCTCGAGAAGAATTACGGCTCATGGGCGCGCGAATACCGGCCGATCTATGGGCCGCTGGAGGCCGGCCTCGACCGCTTCGTCGCCTATGGCAAAGAGGCCGATTTCATCGGCAAGCAGGCAGCGCTGGCGGAGCGCAAGCAAGGCGGCAGACTGCGGTTGCGGGCCTTTGTCGTCGATGCTGCCGATGCCGACGTCATCGGCGACGAGCCAATCTGGTATGGCGGTGCCGTGCGCGGCTGGGTCACGTCAGGCGGCTACGCACATCATTCAAAAAAATCCGTCGCCATGGGTTATGTGCCGAAAGAGATCGCCGATGAGGCCAACGGTTTCGAGATCGAGCTATTGGGCAAGCGTTACGCCGCACGTATGCAGCAGACACCGCTGTTCGACGCCAATTTCGAGCGGATGCGCGGTTGAGGAACCGAGTGGCATGGCGAAGTCGCCGTGCCGGTGGCACGATGAAAGGGGGAGGACGATTTCGCGATAGTGAAAATTCTTTCGCGCGGTGACCTTTGGTTTTATTGTCGAGCTGCGGCGGAAGGCTGGGCAATTGCTTCGGAGGTCCACCATGCCCGACGTGTATGCGCAGATCACAACCGCTGATCCGGCTGTTGTCGCGGTTCTTATCAACGCGATGGAGTTGCGGGCCGCAGACCCGCGCCAGAAGGCAATTCGCCACTCGTTTTTCTCGTCGATCGATTTTCCGGAAAGGGCACGCGTCCTCGAAGGCGGCTGCGGCTCGGGACCGATCAGTCGCGAGCTTGCGCGCTGGCCGGGGGTGAACGAGGTTGTTGGGCTCGATCCGTCGCCGATATTTCTGGCGAAGGCGCGCGAGCTTGCCGCGGATATCCCCAACCTGAACTTCGTCGAAGGGGATGCCAGGTCGCTGCCGCACGAGGACAACTCGTTCGATGTGGTCATCTTCCATACCTGCCTGACCCATGTGCCCGGTCCCGAAAAGGCCCTGACGGAATCGTTGCGCGTGCTTCGCCCAGGCGGCTGCCTGGCGATCTTCGACGGCGATTACGCGACGACGACGGTCGCCATCGGCGATCATGATCCGCTGCAGGATTGCGTGGATGCCGCAATGGCGGCGCTGGTGAATGACCGCTGGCTGACGCGCCGGCTGCCGCTGCTGGCGAAATCGGCGGGCTTTGTCGTCGAAAAATTCGACAGCTACGGCTACGCCCAAATTGCCGCGCCCGACTACATGCTGACTCTGGTCGATCGCGGCGCCGATATTCTGGCCGGCTGGAAGCGACTCGACAAGGCGCTTGGCGACGGGCTGAAGCACGAGGCGCGCCGGCGTGTCGAAGCCGGAGAGTTCTTCGGGTTCATCGCCTTCGCGGGCCTGATTGCGCGCAAGTCGGCCTGAGCGCGCGCTGATCCGCCCGGCTACGATGTTTTGCGGTTGTCCAGTGCCAGGGCGCCGGGGCCGGCGAATACCAGATAGAAGAAGATGAAGCAGAAGGAGATCGCGGCATCGCCGCCATTGTTGACCGGGAAGAAGCTCTGCGGCATGTGCGCCATGAAATAGGCGATCGCCATCTCGCCGCTGAGAAGGAATGCCACCGGCCTGGTGAAAAGCCCCAATACCAGCAGGATGCCGCCTCCGAATTCCAGGATGGCCGCGGTCAGCGATAGCGCGCTCAGGGCGCCGGCATGGTCGCCGACGGGGAAATTGAACAGTTTCTGGGTGCCGTGCTCAATGAACTGCAGCGCCGTCATGATGCGCAAGGCGGCAAGGGCGAACGGTTGATATCCGGCGAGGCCTTCGAAAAGCTTCATCTACGACTCCATTTTCACCTAGCCCGGCCATAGGTCATCGCCAAAGGCCGGACCATTCACATAGTCCGGCCTTCATTCAACTGTCGGTGAGTGAGTCGTGAGGCGTGCTGCAGCCTTGGGGCCGCACGATGGCGGCCCCCAATTGGCGCGGCCTGTTACCGCGTCGGTGCCATTAGCGCGAAATGGGCGCCTTGCGGATCCGTGCACTGTACGATCCAGCTGCCGCCGGGGACCTCCATCGGACCCATCAGGATCTTGCCGCCATTGTCGGTGACGCGCTTGGCTGCCGCGTCGATGCCGGGCACGTTGAAATAGAACTGCCAGACCGGCGCCGGGATCTGCTCGGGCTTGTTCATCATGCCGCCAACGGGCTCGCCGCCGAAGGCGAAAAGCTGGTAGACGCCCATCGGACCCATATCCATGGCGTCGCCCTTCTCCCAGCCGAACTGGCTGGAATAGAAATCGAACGCCGCCTTCCAGTCTGACGTGTAGAGCTCATGCCAGCCGATGTTGCCGGGGGTCGCCAACGGTAGCGGCGGCTGGTCGGGGCCGCTGGGCTGCAGGAAGTTGAACATCGCGCCTTGCGGGTCTGCAACGACGGCGAAGCGGCCGACGCCAGGAATGTCGTCGGGCTCGCGGTGAACCGCGCCACCAGCCTTCTTGAGGGAGGCCGTTGCGGCATCGATGTCCCTGGTGAGGATATAACCGACCCAGGCCGGCGGCATGCCCATCTTGCGCGCGTCATCGGGCAGCGTCATCATCCCGCCGACGCCGCGCTCGCCGACATTCATGACGATATAGCGCGGCATGCCCTGGGCCCCTTCGAAAGGCTGCCCCCTCCAGCCCACCACGGAGGTGTAAAACGCCTCGGCGGCGTCGAGATCGGTGGTCATCAGCTCGTACCAGAAGAAGGGCATGGGGGACTGTGGCATTGTCGTGCTCCTTGCGGTTTGTACATCGATCATGCGCGATCCATTCTAGGACGATCTTCACGACGAAAATCCGACAGCCAACCAAAAAAGATGACGGCAAATTGGAAATGTTACCGGGTTGCGCGCCCTGCGGTTTTCGACTTTGCTCGCAGTCAACGAGGGGTTGTTGATCCATGCGCCGGATGTCGCTCACTTCCGAACTTGTCGCGCTGTGCCATCGGGAGGAGGCCGATCCCGGCCCCGATGGCAGCTGGACGCAGCTGACGGACGAAGACTTCAGGGCCCTTTGCCTTCGGTGATCAAAACCAACGCTAAGCTTACCAGGCTGACCACTCAGTCCAGCAACGGCAGTGCCGCTATGGCCAAGCTTCCCTGTCGGCGGCTTTGGTAACATGAGTACACTTGTCATGTTTATTCGTGGCTTTTCAGCAGTTTGCGCCGAAAATTGACCAATTGATAAAAAAACAAAACGTGCTAGCCTTCCCCAAAACAAGAACATGGGGAACTGACGATGCCAGAAGGCCAGTTCAAGCAAGGCATTGCCGGCGGGCGGCTCTCGCCGGACCAATATGCCGACAATTTCGCCGACCTGCACCCGCCACTCGATCATCACGAGGCGCTGGTCGAGTCCGACCGCTGCTATTTCTGCTATGATGCGCCGTGCATGAATGCGTGTCCGACCTCGATCGACATCCCGCTGTTCATCCGCCAGATTTCGACGGGCAATCCGATCGGCTCAGCCAAGACCATTTTTGACCAGAACATTTTGGGCGGCATGTGCGCCCGCGTCTGCCCGACCGAGACGCTATGCGAAGAAGTCTGCGTGCGCGAGGTGGCCGAAGGCAAGCCGGTGCAGATTGGTCGCCTTCAGCGCTACGCCACCGATGTCGCCATGGCCGAAAACAAGCAGTTCTACAACCGCTCCGAACCGACCGGCAAGACGGTCGCTGTGGTCGGCGCCGGACCGGCCGGGCTTGCGGCCGCGCATCGGCTCTCCCGCTACGGCCACGACGTGACCATCCTG
Source organism: Mesorhizobium sp. M1006 (assembly GCF_040318825.1). Classification (NCBI taxonomy): domain Bacteria; kingdom Pseudomonadati; phylum Pseudomonadota; class Alphaproteobacteria; order Hyphomicrobiales; family Phyllobacteriaceae; genus Mesorhizobium; species Mesorhizobium sp. M1006. The sequence continues at coordinate 8,622 of NZ_JAMYMZ010000024.1, read as the reverse complement.
GAAGCCCGCCCGAAGGCCGGCGGCCTCAATGAATACGGTATCGCCGCCTATAAGAGCGTCGACAATTTCGCCCAGGCTGAAGTCGACTATGTCACGTCGATCGGCGGCATCGACATCCAGAACGGCAAGGCGCTCGGCCGTGATTACCAGCTGTCGGACCTGACCAGGAATTACGATGCGGTGTTCCTCGGCATGGGGCTTGCCGGCGTCAATGCCTTGCGAGCGGATGGCGAGGAGGCGCAAGGCGTCAGCAATGCCGTCGAGTTCATTGCCGAGCTTCGTCAGGCCAGTGATCTGGCCAGCCTGCCGGTCGGCCGGCGTGTTGTCGTCATCGGCGGCGGCATGACGGCGATCGACGCGGCGGTGCAATCGAAGCTGCTCGGAGCCGAAGAGGTGACGATCTGCTATCGGCGCGGCCCGGAGCACATGAATGCCTCCGAATTCGAGCAGGATCTGGCTGCCGCCAACGGCGTCATCATCCGGCACTGGTTGCAGCCGAAGCGGGTCATTGCCGATGCCGGCAAGGTGTCGGCGATCGAGCTCGAATACACCGCGATGGACAGCGACAGGCTCGTCGGCACCGGCGAGCGGCTGACGCTCGTCGCCGATCAGGTGTTCAAGGCGATCGGCCAGAGCTTTGTCCCGGCTGCGCTCAACGGCAGCGGTGCGGAGGTCGCGCTGGAAGCCGGCCGCATCAAGGTCGATGCGGAAGGGCGCACCTCGCTGGCCAATGTCTGGGCTGGCGGCGACTGCATTTTCGGCGGCGACGACCTGACTGTTTCAGCCGTCGCGCAAGGCCGCGATGCGGCGGAGAGCATTCATCGGGCACTGACCTCGAACGGGAGGGCATGAGCATGGCAGACATCCGCAACAATTTCGTCGGCATCAAGTCGCCGAACCCGTTCTGGCTGGCTTCGGCGCCGCCGACCGACAAGGCCTATAATGTCATTCGCGCCTTCAAGGCGGGCTGGGGCGGCGTGGTATGGAAGACGCTCGGCGAAGAGGGCCCGCCGGTGGTCAACGTCAACGGTCCGCGCTATGGCGCGATCTGGGGCGCCGACCGTCGTCTGCTCGGCCTCAACAACATCGAGCTGATCACCGACCGCGACCTGCAGGTCAATCTGCGCGAGATCAAGCAGGTCAAGATGGACTGGCCCGACCGGGCGATCGTCGTCTCGCTGATGGTGCCTTGCGAGGAGCATGCCTGGAAGGCGATCCTGCCGGTAGTCGAGGAGACCGGCGCTGACGGCATCGAACTCAATTTCGGCTGCCCGCATGGCATGTCGGAACGCGGCATGGGTGCGGCGGTCGGCCAGGTGCCGGAGTACATCGAAATGGTGGTGCGCTGGTGCAAGGCCAACACCCGCATGCCTGTCATCACCAAGCTGACGCCCAACATCACCGACATACGCAAGCCGGCACGAGCTGCCCTTGCCGGCGGCACCGACGCGGTGTCGCTGATCAACACCATCAATTCGATCACCGGCGTCAATCTCGACAATTTCGCACCGGAGCCGACGATTGACGGCAAAGGTTCGCATGGCGGCTATTGCGGTCCGGCGGTGAAGCCGATCGCCATGAACATGGTGGCCGAGATCGCGCGCGATCCGGAAACGCATGGCCTGCCGATCTCCGGTATCGGCGGCATCACCACCTGGCGCGACGCCGCCGAGTTCATGGCGCTCGGCGCCGGCAATGTGCAGGTGTGCACGGCGGCGATGACCTACGGCTTCAAGATCGTGCAGGAGATGATCGCCGGCTTGGAAAACTGGATGGACGAGAAGGGCCATGCCACGCTCGACGACATCGTCGGCCGTGCCACGCCCAACGTCACCGACTGGCAGTATCTCAATCTCAACTACGTCGCCAAGGCGCATATCGACCAGGAGGCCTGCATCAAATGCGGCCGCTGCCACATCGCCTGCGAGGACACTTCGCACCAGGCGATCACCGCAATTGTCGACGGCGTCAGGCATTTCGAGGTGATCGAGGCCGAATGCGTCGGCTGCAATCTCTGCGTCAATGTCTGTCCGGTCGAGAACTGCATCACGATGGAGGCGCTGGCGGTCGGCGTGATCGATGAGCGCACTGGTAGGCCAGTGTCGCCGATCTATGCCAACTGGACGACGCATCCCAACAATCCGATGGCCAAGGTGGCGGCGGAATAGCATTGCGAAAAAAAGCGGCGTTCATGGGCGCCGCTTTTTGACTTTCCTATTGCAGATAAAATTTATCCACGATAATCTATATCCATGAACAGGAGAGCGAAATGAAGCTGGGCGAGGGCGTCGAAGCGGCCATCCACTGCGCCGCGATGCTCGCCGGCGTTGATGGCGCCGCGACCTTGCCAGGTGCTGCCATGGCCGAGGCGTTCGGGCTGTCGCCGAGCTATCTGCTTAAGCATCTCAACGCGCTGACTGCGTCCGGCATTCTGGAATCAGTGCCGGGGCCGTCCGGCGGCTACCGGCTGGCGCGGCCGACGGAACGCATAACGCTGCTCGATATCGTGCTGGCCGTCGAGGGGCGTGAACCGGCGTTCCGCTGCGCCGAAATCCGCCAGCGCGGCCCAGCGAAGCTCGATGCCTCGGTCTATGTCAAACCCTGCGGCATCAACGTAGCCATGCTGAAGGCCGAGCGTGCCTATCGCGCCGCGCTCGCCGACGCCCGGCTGTCCGACATCGTTGCAGAATACACCGCCGATGCCGATCCCCGTTCGGTCGCCGCGAACTGCGCCTTCGTCGAGCGCCATCGGCGGCCGCAGAAATCAAGTTCAACCAAGCAAGCATGAAAGGCTACAGACGATGAAACAGAGGCTGCAATTTTTCGGCGCGGCGCCGGAGATCATGAAGGCGGTGTCGGCGCTCAACAAGGCAGTCGACGAATGCGGGCTCGAAAAAAGCCTGTTGCATCTGATCAAGCTCAGGGCGTCGCAGATCAACGGCTGCTCGTATTGCGTCGAGATGCATAGCCGCGAAGCGCGCCGCGACGGCGAAAGCGAGCAGCGGCTCTATCTCGTCTCCGCCTGGAAGGAATCGCCGCTGTTTTCAGAGCGCGAACGCGCGGCCTTGGCCTGGACCGACGCGCTGACCAGGATCGCCGACAACGGTGTTTCGGACGAACTCTATGCAAGGACGCTTGAGCATTTCTCGGAACAGGAGCTGGTCAAGCTGTCGGTTGCGCTCGGCATGATCAACACCTGGAACCGGCTTTGCGTTCCGTTCCATGCAATCCATCCGATGCCAGCGGTCTTGGCCGCCTGAGGACCAGGTGCGCGGCCTTGCGCCGCGCGCCTCTTTTCTGCCCAAGGACCCCCACAGCATGTTTTTAAACTTTGACAGTGAGATCCTTTTCGCCGCCCGCCTGCTGCTTGGCGGCGCCTTTGTCTTTGCCGGCCTGCGCAACATCCAGAATGCGGCGTTGGTGAGCCAATTGATGACGACGCGCGGCGTGCCGCAGGCACGGCCGGTGCTGTGGCTGGGGATCGTCCTGCAGATCATCGCCGGAGCACTGGTGATCGCGGGCATCTGGACCGCTGCGGCGGCGGCATGCCTGATCCTGTTCCTTATCGTCGCCACGCCGATGTTCCATAACTTCTGGGATCATCAGGGCGTGGAGCGCGCGTCCCGCATCAATGGCTTTGTCGGCAACGTCGCGCTGGCCGGAGGATTTCTGGCGCTGATCGCGCAGTCGCTTTGACACGCCTCGTGGAGGCAGCCGCCTTACGCCGCATACCGCAAGCCGCCGTCGCAGGTCAGCACCTGGCCGGTGACGAAGCTGTTCGAGACCAGGAACGCAATTGCCTCGGCGACGTCCTCGGCGCGGCCGATACGGCCGACCGGTGTCTTGCCGGCATAATCGGCAAACACCGCATGGCGCTGTTCATCGGGTAAAAAGTCCCACCAGGGCGTGTCGATGACGCCTGGCGCCACGACATTGACGCGTAACGGCTTCAGCTCCATTGCCAGGATCGGCACCACGGTCAGCAGCATGCCGTTGACGGCGGCGATGCCGGCGACACCCGGCGCCGACAATTGCGCCGACACTGCCGAGATGAAAGTCACCGAGCCGCTCTTGTTCAGCGTCGGCAAGGCGGCCTGCAGGCAGGAGAGCTGTGGCCGGACCTTCTCGTCGACGCCGCCGCCGATATCGGTCAAGTCAAGTGTTTCGAACGGGCCGAGCCCCTTGCCGCCGCTGGCGGCCAGCACCAGGTGATCGAAAGGCCCGAGTTCGTTGAAAAACCGGCGAACCTCGTCCGGCTTCGCGGCATCGAAGGCAGCTTTTTCGACCGCGCCGCCAAGGCTTTGCCATGCGTTGTCGAGCCTTTCCCGGTTGCGCCCGGTGATCGTCACCTTCATGCCCGGGCCAAGCAGCTTTTTCGCGGTGGCGAGGCCGATGCCGGAGGAGCCGCCGACGATCACGGCGTGCTGCGTTTTCTCGGTCATGAATTTTCTTTCTTCGATGTTGCGGAAACGGGTGCGAGCCCGACAAGGCCGAGACTCAATTCGCGCAACTGCTGCCTCGCCTTCACGTCATAGGCTTGCGCATCGGCACGGGATTCTCTCTGGCCGTCGAAATAGAGGCCGCTTCGCCCTTCGAGTGCCGGCGACGTGGCGAGGTTGATGATGGCTTCCGCGCCGGTTTCGACCGAGCTCCACGGCGTGATGCCCGCCTGCCGCACCATCGTGGTGTTCATGTAGCTTGCCGGATGCAGGCTGTTGACGGTCACATTGGTGCCGTGCAGCTGCTCCGCCAGGTCGATGGTGAACATGATCTGCGCCAGCTTGCTCTGGCAGTAGGCACGGACGCCGTCATAGGAGCGGGTCAGCATGACGTCGTCGAAGTCGATCGCCTGCTGGCCGGCCGAGGCGACATTGACGATGCGCGACGGCGCGCTGGACTTGAGCAGCGGCAGCAGCTCCATGGTGAGCAGGAAGCCGGCGAGATAATTGACGGCAAAGCGCAACTCGTAGCCGTCGGCGCTAACCTGTCGTTTGGAGTTGGGGCCGGCTGTGCCGACGCCGGCATTGTTGATAAGGATATCGAGCCGCTTGGTCCTTGCGCGCACCGCCTCGGCGAGGCGGCGGACTTCCGCCAGGGAGGAGAGGTCGGCGACCAGCAGCTCGGCCTTGCCGCCGGCGGCTTCGATTTCGGCCACGGTCGCCTTGCCCCTAGTCGCGTCGCGGCCATGCACCAGGATACGGGCACCGCCGGCGCCGAGCCTTTGCGCGACGACGCGGCCGACGCCGTCGGTCGATCCTGTGATGAGGATTGTCTTGTCTTTCAGTTCCATATGTTCAGAGCCTCCATGTCATCGCTCTGAACGGAAAGATGGGGCACCGGCCACTTGCCAAACAGTTCAAACTTTATCCTGGTATCGATACTGCTATAATAGCACCGATGGATTCACCGACACACTCCGCCGAAGACAGCCGCCGCCGCGAGCTTGGCGCCTTTCTGCGCTCGCGGCGCGAAAGGCTGACGCCTTCGGCCACCGGCATTTCGACCGGCCTGCGCCGGCGCACGCCCGGGCTGCGGCGCGAGGAGGTGGCGATGATCGCCGGCGTCGGCACGACCTGGTACACCTGGCTGGAGCAGGGCCGCGACGTTCGGCCGTCGGTGGAAGTGCTGACGGCGCTCAGCCGGGCGCTGCGCCTGGACACGGCCGAGCAACGGCATCTGTTCATTCTTGCCGGCCGCCCGCAGCCGGAGCGTCGCGTCGACGCGCCGGAAAAAGTCGATAGCCCGTTGCTGCACATGCTGCAGAGCCTGGTCCTGCAGCCGGCCTATGTCCTTGGGCGGCGCTGGGACGTGCTGGCCTGGAATTCTGCTGCGGCAGCCGTGTTCGGCGACTATGGCCTGCTGGAGGGCGACGCCCGCAACATCGTCCATATGGTTTTCACCAGCCCGCAGCATCGGCGCCTGCTCGTCGACTGGGAGGAACTGGCACGTGCCGTGCTGGCGTCATTCCGGGCAGAAAGCGCCAGATATGTCGGCGATCCGGATTTCGAGCGGCTGATCGCGCTGATGACGCGCTCGAGCCCGGAGTTTCGCGCCTGGTGGCCGCTGCGCGACGTGGCCCGTAACCTGTCGGGTGTAAAGCATGTCAGGCATCCGACAGCGGGTGCCATGGCGTTCGAGCATATGAGCCTGTCGATCGACGACGGCTCGGACATGAAGCTGATCGTCTACACGCCGCTCGCCGAGCAGAACTCGATCGCCAAGCTGCAGAAGCTGCTCGATGCGCTGCCGGCCGAGCGGCGCAGCGCGTGAGCCCAGCTTCGTCATCCTGGGGTCTGCGCTGCGTCGCTCCGCTCCTTGCTGCGCCCCAGGATGACGAAGCAATGGGGGAGGTTTGCGACAGCCGAGCTGCCTCAGCCCTTCGGCTTCAGCCCGTCGATGAACAGTTGCTCGAGAAATCTTGCGGCATCCTCGAAGCGGCCGTCGCCGCCGCGGTCGGGGCCGAGCACGGCGCGCACCTGGACGTCGAAATCGGCGTAATGCTGCGTTGTCGCCCAGATCGAGAAGATCAGGTGCCAGGGGTCGGTGCGGGCAATCTTGCCGGCGCGCATCCAGCCCTTGATGACGTTGGCTTTCTCGTCGACCAGCGTCTTCAACTCGCCTTCCAGCATCGGCATGATGCGCGGCGCGCCCTGCAGGATCTCGTTGGCGAACAGCCGGCTCTCGCGCGGGAAATCGCGCGCCATTTCGAGCTTGCGCCTGATGTAGCTGCGCAGTTCGGTCAAGGGATCGCCGATATCGTCGAGTTCGCGCAGCGGCGCCAGCCAGGTGTCGAGAAGCCGCTGCATCAGCGTCTTGTGGATGTCCTCCTTGCGGCGGAAATAATAGAGCAGGTTCGGCTTCGACATGCCGGCGGCTTCAGCGATCTGGTCGATTGTCGAGCCGCGAAAACCGTTGGTCGAGAAGACTTCGAGCGCCGCCTCGAGGATGAGCTCGCGCTTTTCCACCTGGATGCGGGTGCGGCGAGGAGCAGAGCTTTCGACCGCATCCGTCACCTCGAAAAACCTTCGCTGCGAGGAGTGTCTGGACCAATTCTCTGGACCAGTTTTTCTCCGCCCTGTGGAGCGCACTTCGAAAGCCGCATTTCCGCTAGTAATCCCTTGACCGCTGATAAGGCGGTGCTAACGTTTGTCCAACCGGTCAAAAATTTGCGTAGCACGAAAACGTCGCGAAGACCAAGTTGGAAAGACCAGGCGTTAGCCGCACCGAAACAGGTTACAAGGGGAAGTCTCGGTCATGTCCAACCGGCTGAAAGTCACGCCGAACGATCTCAGTGCATTCTGGATGCCGTTCACGGCAAACCGGCAGTTCAAGCAGGCGCCGCGCATGATGGTGTCGGCCAAGGACATGCATTACACGACCAGCGACGGGCGCAAGGTTCTCGACGGCACCGCCGGCCTGTGGTGCGTCAATGCCGGCCACTGCCGCCGGAAGATCACCGAGGCGATCCAGAGCCAGGCGGCCGAGCTCGACTATGCGCCGGCGTTCCAGATGGGCCATCCGATCGTGTTCGAGCTGGCGAACCGGCTGGTCGACATCGCGCCGAAGGGCATGGACCATGTGTTCTTCACCAATTCCGGCTCGGAATCGGTCGAGACCGCGCTGAAGATGGCGATCGCCTATCACCGCGTAAAAGGCGAGGGCTCGCGTACCCGCCTGATCGGCCGCGAACGCGGCTATCACGGCGTCAATTTCGGCGGCATCTCCGTCGGCGGCATTGTCACCAACCGCAAGATGTTCGGCACGCTGCTCGGCGGCGTCGATCACATGCCCCACACGCATCTGCCGGAAAAGAACTCTTTCACCAAGGGCGTGCCGGAGCATGGCGCGGAACTGGCGAACGAGCTGGAGCGCATCGTCGCCTTGCACGACGCCTCGACCATCGCCGCCGTCATCGTCGAGCCGGTGGCCGGTTCCACCGGCGTCATCCTGCCGCCGAAGGGCTATCTCGAGAGGCTTCGCGAGATCTGCACCAAGCACGGCATCTTGCTGATCTTCGACGAAGTCATCACCGGTTTTGGCCGCCTCGGCACGCCGTTTGCCGCCGACTATTTCGGCGTCACGCCGGATATCATGACCACCGCCAAAGGCGTCTCCAACGGCGTCATCCCGATGGGCGCGGTGTTCGTGAAGAAGGAAATCCACGACGCCTTCATGACCGGGCCCGAGCACATGATCGAGTTCTTCCACGGCTACACCTATTCGGGCAATCCGATCGCCTGCGCGGCAGCGCTGGGCACGCTTGACACCTACAAGGAAGAAGGGCTGCTGACGCGCGGCGAGGAACTGGCGCCGTACTGGGAGGACGCGCTGCACTCGCTGAAGGGCGAGCCGAACGTCATCGATATCAGAAACATCGGCCTGATCGGCGCGATCGAGCTGGCGCCGATCGCCGGCCAGCCAACGAAGCGGGCCTTCTCGGCTTTCGTCAAGGCGTTCGAGCGCGGTGCATTGATCCGCACCACCGGCGACATCATCGCGCTGTCGCCACCGCTGATCATCACCAAGGGCCAGATCAACGAATTGATCGACCACGTGCGCGAAGTGCTGAGGGCGGTGGATTGAGGAACGCGCTGCAGCTTTCCCTCCCCCTTGAGGGGAGGG
>NZ_JAMYMZ010000023.1:0-83713 GCF_040318825.1 Mesorhizobium sp. M1006 | reverse complement strand
TTTTTTTTTAAAAAGCAACTTTTGGTGCCCCAAAAAAAATAAGGGGCGGCCCACTTCGCAGAGGACCCCACCCCCGGCCTTCGGCCGGACCCTCCCCTCGAGGGGGAGGGGACGTCCCGCCAATGGAACAACAGGCATGAGCACCATCACAGTACGCCGTCGCAACGTTGGCTCCCCCTTCTCCCCTTGTGGGAGAAGGTGTCGCCGAAGGCGACGGATGAGGGGTGCTCCAGCTTGGCTCGGACGGCATTCCTTCCAACACCCCTCATCCGTCTCGGCGCTTCGCGCCGATCCACCTTCTCCCACAAGGGGAGAAGGAGAAGGCCAGCGATGACCACCATCACAGCAACCACCGCCGCGCCAGCGCGCGCATACAAACTGGTCGGCGCCGGCCGCCGGCAGTGGATCGGCCTGCTCTATGTCGCGCCGGCCGTTGCGCTTGTCGTCGTCTTCTTCATCGTGCCGCTGTGCATGACCGCCTGGATGTCGCTGCACAACTGGCCGCTGATGGGCGCGCACAGCTTTATCGGGCTCGACAATTACTGGGCGATCCTGCGCGATACCCGTTTCTGGAACGCGCTGAAGTTCACCGGCTACTACACGGTGGTGGTGACGATCGCGATTTTCGCCGTCGCCTTTCCGCTGGCGCTGTTCATCGAAAGGCCGCGGCAGCTGACCGGCTTCTACCGCACGTCCTTCTTCATGCCGGCGGTCATCGGCTTCGCCTCGGCCAGCCTTTTGTGGTCATGGCTGCTCAATGTCGATTCCGGCCTGTTCAGCCCGGCCGCTTTCGAGCTCGGCCTGACCGAGAAGAAATTCAACCTGCTGGCGACCTTCCAGCCGGCCTTCTGGTCGATCATCGCCATGGTCGTGTGGAAGGTGGCGGGCTTCACCATGATCATCCTGATGACCGGCCTGCAGTCGATCCCGCCGGACCTGCAGGAGGCGGCGATGATCGACGGGGCAGGGCCATTCGCGCGGTTCCGGGCGATTACCTTGCCCTTGATGCGCCGCACGCTGGCGCTGGCGCTGATCCTGTCGGTTGCCGGCTCGATCCTCGCCTTCGACCAGTTCTACATCATTCTGCGCGGCGGCCCGCGCAACCAGACGCTGACCGCCGTCTACTGGATCTTCAACCAGTCCTTCGTGTCGTTCAAGCTCGGCTATGGCGCAGCACTGTCGATGGTCCTGCTGGTCATCCTGGTAGCGCTCAGCCTTATCCAGCTGCGGCTGCTGCGCAATCCCGAGGGGGTCGACTGATGGCGCAGGCTCGCACCCGCAAACGCCGCATCGGCATGCAGATCGCCGAGCACTCGACCGGCATCATCGCGTCCATTCTGTTCCTGGCGCCGATCGCCTGGACGGTGCTTTCGGCCTTCAAGCCGGCTCAGGAGGCGCGCCAGCCGCCGCTGCCGCCGTGGCCGACCAGCGGCATCTCGCTCGAGAACTACGCCACGCTCAACACCTTTGGCGACGGCCTCTGGCTGCCTGCGCAAAACAGCATCTACGTCTCGGTCATGACCGTGGTGCTGTCGGTGATCGTCAGCGTGCTCGCCGGCTACGGTTTCTCGCGCTTCCGCTTTCCGCTGAAGAACCTGCTGTTCGTCGTCATCCTGTCGACGATCATGATCCCGTTCCAGTCGATCCTGACGCCGATCTTCCTGGTACTGACCAAGATCGGCCTGCACAACACGCTGACCGGGCTGGTCTGCGTCTACGTCACGCTGCAGCTGCCGTTCTCGATCTTCATGATGCGCAACGCCTTCGATGCGGTGCCGCGCGAGATCGAGGAGGCCGCGCGCATGGACGGCGCCAACAACGTCACCATGCTGTTGAGGGTGATGCTGCCGCTGGTCTGGCCGGGCATCGTCACCATCGCGCTGTTCGCCTTCCTCGGCGCCTGGAACGAGTTTCTGGCTGCGCTGGTGCTGATGACGGACCAGTCGAAATTCACGCTGCCGATCATGATGACGGCGCTGCAGTCCGGCCGCTTCGGCGCCATCGACTGGGGTGCCGTGCAGGCCGGCGTCACCGTCATGATGGTGCCGTGCCTGGTGCTCTTCCTGCTGCTGCAGCGCTTCTACATCCGCGGCCTGATGGCAGGGGCCGTGAAGTGACCACAAGAAATCGAACGGGAGTAAATTGATGACCGCATCGCAATCCGCCAGTCAGGGCGCCAAGCCGAAACTCGCCTTCCGCCCGCTGCCGGTGCCGCAGGTCGTTGTGCGCGGCTTCTGGGGCGACCGCGTCGATGCCGTCGCCTCGAAGACCGCCGGCATCCTCTATGACCGCTGCGTCGAAGCGCGCATGCTCGAGCAGATCGACCCGGACCGGCCGTCGCCCGGCGTCGTCATCCCGTTCCACTCACCTTCACCGGACGAGGCGGCCACCGCCGGCAACGAGTTCACCGGATCGACGGTGACGACGCAGATGTTCTGGGACTCGGATTGGGGCAAGACCATCGAGACCGCCGCCTATTCGCTCTATCGCCGCCGCAACGACGAGCTGGAGAAGAAGATCGATGCCGTCATCGACATGTATGGAAAGCTGCAGCAGCCCGACGGCTATCTGTCGAGCTGGTACCAGCGCATCCAGCCGGGCCTGCGCTGGACCAACCTGCGCGATTGCCACGAGCTCTATTGCGCCGGCCACCTGATCGAAGGCGCCGTCGCCTACTACCAGGCCACGGGGAAACGCAAGCTGCTCGACATCATGTGCCGCTATGTCGATCACATTGCCGAGACGTTCGGTCCCGAGCCCGGCAAGAAGAAGGGCTATTGCGGCCATGAGGAGATCGAGCTGGCGCTGGTGAAGCTGGCGCGGGTGACCGGCGAGCGCAAATACATGGAGCTAGCCAGATACTTCATCGACCAGCGCGGCCTTGAGCCGCATTATTTCGACGAGGAGGCGCGCGCCCGCGGCGCCGACCCCAAGGCCTATCATTTCAAGACTTACGAATACAACCAGTCGCACAAACCGGTGCGCGAGCAGGACAAGGTCGTCGGCCATGCGGTGCGGGCGATGTATCTCTATTCGGGCATGGCCGACATCGCCACCGAATATGGCGACGACACGCTGCGGGTGGCGCTCGACCGGCTGTGGGACGACCTCATGACCAAGAACCTCTACGTCACCGGCGGCCTCGGGCCGTCCTCGCACAATGAGGGTTTCACCGCCGATTTCGACCTGCCCAACGACACCGCCTATGCCGAAACCTGTGCTTCGGTCGGCCTGGTGTTCTGGGCAAGCCGCATGCTCGGCATGGGTCCCAATGCGCGCTACGCCGACATCATGGAGCGGGCGCTCTACAACGGTTCGATCTCCGGCCTGTCGCTCGACGGCTCGCTGTTCTTCTACGAGAATCCGCTCGAAAGCCGCGGCGCCCACCACCGCTGGAAATGGCACCGCTGCCCGTGCTGCCCGCCCAATGTCGGGCGCATGGTCGCCTCGATCGGCAGCTATTTCTACGGCCTGTCGGACGATGCACTCGCCGTCCATCTCTATGGAAACGGCACGGCTCGTTTCGATATTGCCGGGACGCAGATAGAGCTCACCCAAACGAGCAATTATCCCTGGGACGGCGCGGTCTCGATCTCTGTCGAACCGGAAGCTCCGACCGCGTTCACCTTGTACCTGCGTCTGCCGGCCTGGTGCCGCAAGGCAGCGCTCAAGGTCAACGGCGCCGATGTCGATCTGGCTGCCATCAGCAGCGACGGTTATGCCGCGACCCGCCGCGAATGGAGCAAAGGCGACCGCGTCGAGCTCGACCTCGAAATGGCCGTCGACCGCCTCTACGCCAACCCGCAGGTGCGGCAGGATATCGGCCGCGTCGCACTGGCGCGCGGCCCGCTGATCTATTGCGTCGAGGAGACCGACAATTCCAGCCAGCTGCACCGCATCGCTCTGCCGCGCACGGCCGACATTGAGGCGCATCAGCAGCCGAACCTTCTGGGCGGCGTTGTGACACTTTCGGCGGTTGCCAAAAAGGAGGCTTTCGAAAACTGGGAAGAGGGGCTCTACCGCACCGAACCGCCGGCGCTCGAGGGCGCGAAAATCACCGCCGTGCCGTACTTTGCCTGGGACAACCGCGATCCCGGCGAGATGCTGGTCTGGCTCAGAAGCGCGGAGTAGGCTGGGCGCGGCAGCGGCTCAAAGTACCTCGACCGCAGTCGCGAATATGTAGCCGGCGCCACGCTCCGTAACAATGAGCTTCGGCTCGCTCGGATTGACCTCGAGCTTGCGGCGCAGCCGCAATATCTGCACGTCGATGCTGCGGTCGAACACCTCTTCGTCGTGCACGCGGCTGGCAGCGAGAAGCTGCTCGCGGCTCAGGATCTGCTGCGGCGATTTCAGGAACGCCGTCAGCAGGTTGAACTCGCCGGCGGTCAGCGGCGTTGCCTCGCCCGCCGCCGACCTCAGGCGCCGCATCCGCATGTCGAGCTCCCAGCCGGCAAAACGATAGCGTATGGGTTTCTTGCCGCGCGGATGCGGCTGCGTCGACCGCGATCGCCGCAGCACGGCGCGAATGCGCGCCAGCAGCTCCCTGAGGCCGAAGGGCTTGGTGATGTAGTCGTCGGCGCCGAGTTCCAGGCCGACGACGCGATCCACCTCGTCGCACCTGTGGCCGGTGATGATGATGATGGGCGCTTCCGGCGGACTGCCGAGTTGCCGCATGATGTCGAACCCGTCCTCGTCGGCAAGCCGCATGTCGAGGATCATCAGGTCTACGGGCTTTTCATTGAGGACGCGCGACATGGCCCGGCTGTCGGCGACCGCGCTAACCCTGAAGTTTTGGCTCTCCAGGTAATTGGTGAGCATATCGCGAATTTCGGGGTCGTCGTCGACGACAAGGATATGCTTCGGCGCCGCTGGCTGCTCGATACTGCCTCTCGACTGCTGTTCGTGGCGAATGTTTTGTTCGGCTGACATCTCGCACCGTCCGCAAGCATGGAACTCATGACCGAGCCGTTGCTTTATTTAAACGTCGATTTTCGGCGATTTATTGGTGAACGCCGATGATCTACGTGATCGCACACCCTGCCACAGGCTCGCTCGATGGCACATCAGCAGATTGGTAAGGTTCGGGCGGGGCTTTTTGTTCCGCTTTGCCTGGCAATAGCGGCACCTTTTGCGTTGGCCCAGAGCAATCAGCCGGCCCCGCCGATGGGCGAGCCGATTGCACCGATCACGGCCAGCGGCCCCTCCGACCGGGCGAAGATCGCGCTTGGCGAGAGCCTGTTCAACGATGCCCGCCTGTCGCATGGCGATGTCGTCGCCTGCAGTTCCTGTCACAGGCTCGATCTCAGCGGCGACGACGGTCTGGCCCGTTCCGTGGCGGCGGATGGCAAGCCGCTCGATTTCAACACGCCGACCGTCTTCAACGCGGCGCTCGATTTCCGGCTGAACTGGCGCGGCAATTTCCGCACGTTCGAGGAGCAGAACGAGGCAGCCCTGCTCGATGACAGGCTGATGAATACGAGTTGGGAGGAATTGCTGACCAAGCTTCGCTCGAATGCTGAGTATTCGCAGCGGTTCGCGAGGGTCTACGGCGCCATTCCCGACCGGACAAACGTGCTCGACGCGCTTGTTGTCTTTCAACGGTCGCTGATCACGCCCGATGCCCGTTTCGACCGCTATCTCAAGGGCGAACGCGACGCCATCACGACCGACGAAGAGCACGGCTATCAACTGTTCAAAGCGTATGGCTGCGTCGCCTGCCACCAGGGCGCCAACGTAGGCGGCAATCTGTTTCAGAAATTCGGCATCTTCCGGGATCCCTTCGCTCGCCAGAAGACCCTGACCAAGGCGGATCTCGGCCGCTTCGCCGTTACCGGCGCCGAGAGCGACCGCCATGTGTTCCGCGTTCCCAGCCTGCGCAACGTCGCGGTGACGGCGCCGTATTTTCACGATGGCCGCACCGCATCGCTCGCAGACGCGGTGAAGATCATGGCGCGCAACCAACTCGGCCGGGAGCTCGACCAGCGCGATGCCGATCTCATCGTCGAATTCCTCGGGACACTGACGGGCGAGTATCGCGGCCGGCCGTTGACCAGCGCAGCCGATCGTCTGCAGCAATGAAGTCGCTACGCATCCTGGCGCCGATCGTTGCCTGCCTGCTCATCGCCCTGACCTACCTCCTGGTGCAGGGCACGGCTCCCGATGCGGCGCGTCACGAACACACGCTCGATGCGCTCAGGACCGTCATCCTCTATAACGCCGCACTCCAACGCGATGTGTTGCGGGCACGCGCGGGGCTGCTGCGCAGCTACGATCCGCTTGTGCGGTCGATCGAGAACCTGGATGAGGCGACGCAGACGCTGCCGGCTGCCCGCGACGTAGCAAGCGGCGAAACACGGGCGGACATCGACAAGCGGATGGCCGAAGTCATCGCCGCGATCCGCGACGAGGAAGCGCTCGTCGAGAGGTTCAAGTCCGATAACGCGCTGCTGCAGAACTCGCTGAACTTTTTCAACTATATGAGCGGTCGTCTCACGAGCGAGGGTGACGGCCTTCGAGCGGTCGAGATAGGAGCCCTGATGGTCGCAATGTCGCGGTTTATCAGCGATCCCCAGCCGGATGCGGCAAAAGCAGTAACCGCCGCACTCGACCGGCTGGCACGGCCCTCCGTCGATGCCGTGCCTGCAAGCGATGTGCTCTCGCTTGTCTCCCACGGCCGGCTTATCGTCACCAGGCTTCCGGCGGTCGACGATCTCGTCGCCCGCCTGCAGACCGCGCCGACGAGCGGGCGGGCTCGCGCGCTGCAGGACGTCTATCTCGGTGCGCATGGGCGGGCCGCGGCGCGGGCCGAACTGTTCCAGACGCTGCTTTATGTCGCCGCGTTGGGCCTCGTCGGCTATGTCGCCTACCTGTTCGCCCGCCTGCGCCGCAACGCGCGGATCCTGCGCGAGCGGCTGGAATTCGAGGGCCTGATCGCCTCGATCTCCACGCAGTTCATCAATCTGCCGCGTGACCGCATCCGCGCCGGCATCAGCAAGGGCCTCGCGTGCCTGGTCGAACATGCCGGGCTCGACGGCGCCCAGATTTTCGTCAGCCACATCGCCGATCCTTCCGGCGGCTACTTCTATCGCCGTCCGGGCGGGAGCAGGCCACCCCATCTGTCGAAGGACATGATCGAGCTGGCTTCACGCTGGACGCTGGCCGACCACGAGCGGCAGGGCTGCATCGACGTTCCCCGCGTCGGCGAGCTTCCCGAGGGGCGGGAGAAGGCATCGCTGCAGGCGCACCAGTTTCGATCGTGGCTGTGCATACCGATGTGGCATGCCGGCGAGCGGTTGGGTTTTCTGGCTCTCGATACCGTCACGCACGAAAAGCATTGGGCCGACGACGACATTGCACTGCTGCGCACCGCAGCCGAGATTTTCGCCAATGCCATCGTGCGCGAGCACAACGAACGCGAGCGTGAGGCACTGCAGGCGCGGCTCAATCAGTCGCAACGGCTGGAAGCGATCGGGACGCTCGCCGGCGGCATAGCGCACGAGTTCAACAACATCCTCGGTGCCGTCCTTGGTTACAGCGAGATGGCGCTGGCGGTGCTGCTGAAGGAGTCGCGCGCGCGGCGCTACGTCCAGCAGATCATGCAGGCCGGCAGGCGGGCGCAGGACGTCACCGAGCAGATCCTCGCCTTCGGCCGTCGTCACGAGCGGCAGCATCACGCGCTGCGGGCGGAAGCCGTGGTTGCCGAAGCGATCGACCTGCTGCGCGCCTCGTTCCCCGCCACGCTTTCAGTGCAGACGCGTCTTGCAGCCGCGGATGCGGCGATGATGGGCGATCCGACCGAGCTTCAGCAGGTGGTGATGAACCTCGGCACCAACGCGGCGCAGGCGATGAACAACCGCGGCGCATTGGAAATCGGTCTCGACACGACGGAATTCGTCGAGGCGCGGATGCTATCGCACGGCAACCTGCCTGCCGGGCGCTACCTCCGCCTTGCCGTCAGGGACACCGGCAGCGGCATGGATCAGGCGACGCTCGAGCGTATCTTCGAGCCGTTCTTCACGACCAAGCCGGCAGGGCAAGGCACCGGGCTCGGCCTGTCGACGGTGCACGGCATCGTCATGGCGCACAGAGGCGCGGTCGACGTGAACAGCAAGCCCGGCGAAGGCACGACCTTCGAGATCTATTTTCCGCGGATCGAGGCCGCCGAAGCAACCCAGAACGAGGACGAGAGCGACGCCGCCGAGGTGCCGGTCAAGCATGGCAACGGCGAGACGATCCTCGTCGTCGACGACGACACGCCGCTGATGCAACTTGCGGAGGAAATGCTCGCCGCGCTCGGCTACGAGCCGGTCGGGTTCGACCGCAGCCCCGCGGCTCTCAGCGCATTTCGCACCGATCCGGAACGCTTCGACCTGGTGCTGACGGACGAGGTCATGCCCGACATCACAGGGATCGAATTCTCCGGCCGGTTGCACAAGATCCGGCCCGACCTTCCGGTCGTGCTGATGACCGGTTACGGCCGTCAGCTGCGGTCGCGCCAACTGACGGCGGCCGGCATAAGCGAAGTCATCAAGAAGCCGCTGCTGTCGGCCGCCGTCGCACAATGTCTTGCCCGCCATCTGCATTCAGGCTGATCACGGCCGGCCGGATTTCTTCGTTACAACCGTAACCAAAATCCCACCTGGCTGAAATCGACCTGTAGCCGGGCCAGTCGATGGTCCTCCCGCGCCCAGACCATGATCCCGAAAAACCGGGAACCGGCTTTTTGGAAAGGTCATGGTCTCTTGAGGAAGGAGAAATCTTATGGACGCAACCATCACCGAGGTAACGAAACAGGCGAATGACGTCGCAGAACTGTCGCCCGAAAGCCTTATGCAACTCGGCCTCGGCTTCTGGGCATCGAAGACGTTGCTGAGCGCCGTCGAACTTGACCTTTTCACGGAGTTGGCGGCCGGACCCCTCGAAGGGGAAACACTGAGAAACCGGCTCGGACTGCATGAGCGGGCAGCGCAGGATTTCTTCGACGCGCTGGTTGCGCTGCGCATGCTTGAGCGCGAGGGCAACGTCTACTGCAACACGCCCGTGACTGACCGCTACCTTGACCGCAACAAGTCGACCTATGTTGGCGGGATGCTCGCCAGGGCCGGTCAGCTGCTTTACGCGAACTGGGGCTCGCTCACCGACGCGCTCAGGACGGGCAAACCGCAAAACGGCACCCAGGACGGCGAAGATCTGTTCGACATGCTGTTTTCGGACCCGGACAAGGTAAAGATGTTCGCGCAGGCGATGACCGGCGGCAGCCTCCAGGTGGCGGAGGCGCTCGCCCGGCATTTTCCCTGGGCGGACTATTGTACCTTCATCGATATCGGCACAGCCGAAGGCAGGCTTCCGGTCGAGGTCGGCCGCGCCCATCCGCATCTCACCGGCGGCGGTTTCGACCTGCCGCCGATGCGGCCGGTGTTCGAGGCCTATGTGGAGCGGCACGCACTTGCAGACCGGCTTCGGTTTTATCCCGGCGACTTCCTTGCCGAGCCGCTGCCTTCCGCCGACGTGCTGGTGATGGGTCATATCCTGCACGACTGGAACCTGGAGGTGAAGCGCGCGCTGCTGGCAAAGGCGCATTCCGCGCTGCCGAAGCAAGGCGTGCTCATCGTCTACGACCAGATCATCGATGACGAGCGACGGGACAACGCTGCGGGTCTGCTGATGAGCCTCAACATGCTGGTCAACACCAATGGCGGGTTCGACTACACGCGCGCCGACGGCATGGGCTGGATGCGGGAGGCGGGCTTTGCGGAGGTCCGCTGCGAGCATCTCGCCGGGCCTCACTCGATGATCGTCGGCATCAAATAGCAGCGGAGAAGCTGATGACACGAAGAGCTCTCATCGCAATTGCCGCCCTTGGCCTGGCCGCAGCATTCACCGCCGCAACGCTCAACCAGGGTGAGGTCGGCGCGGCGTCCGCGACCGCTTCGATCGAGCACGGTCGATACCTGGTGAAAATCGGCGGCTGCAACGACTGCCACACGCCAGGGTACCTGGAGAAGGCCGGCAACGTTCCGCAGGATCGATGGCTGATCGGCGATTCGCTCGGCTTCAACGGGCCGTGGGGTACGACTTACCCGACCAATCTTCGCCAATTTTTGCGGACCATGGATGAGGACGACTGGGTACAGTTCGCGCGCACGATCGAGACGCGCCCGCCCATGCCATGGTTCAACCTGCGTGCCATGAGCGAGCCCGACCTGCGCGCCATCCACCGATATGTGCTTTCGCTCCCGGCAGACGATACGCCGGTTCCGGACTATGTGCCGCCCGGTCGTCCGCCGAAGACGCCGCATATCGTGTTCGTTCCGCGGGCGCCGAAATCATAGTGGCGTCCGAACGCCGGGCGCAGGGTGGTTCTCCGCTTGCGTGGTACCCCAGGCACGGGCGCCTGTTTCAGTCGTAACGCAATTCCCGATTCCGGAAATCACGTTGTAGCACCGATCTCCGATGGTGACGGTCGGGCCCCGGGCGGTCATCAGGCTGCCCAGCGGTCACAAATCCCGGATAAATCGATCATGGAGTCAAACATGTACAATCTGCTTGCCGAACATGCGCCGAAGACCGGCCGTGATCAGAGCCCCATGGATCCGCGTCCCTATGCGTTGGGTTACACGCAAAGCGAATTCAAGCGCCTGGAGCTGCAGGGAGCGCTCATTCACGACCTTACCGAGCATGTCCTGCGCAGTGCGGGCATAGGACCCGGCATGCGCGTGCTCGACATTGGCTGCGGCGTAGGCGATGTCTCCTTGCTGGCCGGAAGGCTGGTCGGACCGGCGGGAAGCGTGCTTGGTGTCGATCGCTCGGCAGAGGCTGTGGACATTGCCGAGCGGCGCGCCACTGAATCCGGCCAGTGTTACTGGACACGTTTCACGACGGCCGAGCTTGATACATTCTCGCCCGACGGGAGCTTCGATGCGGTGATCGGCAGGCTTGTCCTGATGTATCTGCCCGACCCGGCCGCAACCCTGCGCAGGCTTGCCGGTTTCCTGCGGCCTGGCGGCATCGTCGCCGTCCAGGAAATGGCGATGCCGCTCACCCGCAGTTTTCCAGAGGCGCCGCTGTTCGGCAAATGCCGCGGCTGGATCATCGACACGATCGAGCGCGCGGGTTTCGAGGTCGACATGGGTGGCAGGCTGCCCATGGTGTTCGCCGGCGCAGGGCTGCCGGCGCCGCGGATGAACTCCGCCGGCCTCGCCGGCAGCGGACCCGACTCGCCGATCTACGACTATATTGCCGGCACGTTGCGCAGCCTGTTGCCGATGGCCGAGGCAGTCGGTACCGCAACCGCCGCCGAGGTGGAAGTCGATACCCTCGCCGAGCGGCTGCGCAACGAGGCTGTCGAGCAGCAGACGTGCATCATGCTGCCGCCCTTTGTCGGCGCATGGGCGAACACACTGGCATAGAACCGAAGGAAGGACACACGATGCTCGATGCTGCCATCGGCGAGCGCGCGGGACATCTCGTCGACCTGCAACATCGATTTCGCCTGGGAGCCCGACGAGATGCTGGTCTGGCTCAGGGACGAATGAAGCCCGATCGCAGCGCCCGACCGATCTCCTCGGCCACAAGTTCCTGCAACTGCCAGAGATTGCGGTCGCGGATGCCGCAGGCGTCGAGATGGCGAATGGTCTCGAACAGATATTCGGCGCCCGAACCCCAATGGCCGACGGCCGTGGCCAGGGTCGCCGCTATCGCTCGCTTTTCGAGCTTGCCAGCGTAGCGTGGATTGGCGGGATCGACAACGAAACCAAGCGCTTGGCCCGTGCCGTCGCCTGTCCTGACCTGCAGCCAGCGCGGCACGTTGACGGCCGGCAGGATGGTCATCTCGCGGCGCAGCAGCGTTTCGAGATTGGCCGCCACGGGCTCGGCGACCTCGAACACCATGCCCTGGCATTGGCCGCCGCGGTCGAGCGCCATCATCAGGCCGGGCTGCTCGATCGTGCCCCTGAAGCGCTGCACTGTAAAACAGAACGAACGGTGCCAGCCCGTCGCCACGGCCCGTTCGCCACCCCTGACCTCGCCGGCCGGCTTCCACAGCAGCGAGCCATAGGCGAACAGCTTCACCGGCCCGCCCGGCGCGGCGGCCAGCACCTCGTCGCGAATGCGCCCGTAATCGGCATCGGTCATGTAGACCATGCCCGGCGTCGGCCCGGCATCCTCGACCGCCCGCAAGGTGCGGGCGACCAGCGCCTCGGTCAGCGCCATCGGTGTCTTGCGCGGCGAACGCCGTGATGCGGCGGAAATGACCTTGCTCATCCTCATGCTCTCAGCCTTGCCGCCATGTTGCCGAAGGCTGAAGGATTCTCAAGGGCCGAGTACACCAGCGCGGTATCAGGATTCGAACTGTCGTGTACAACAGCTTGACTGGCTTAGTGCGGAGGCTGATCTGGCCGGACGGTGTCGTTGCAGCCGTCAACATAGGGATGGACCGACCACCGGGAGCCGGGCCGGGCCTGTTGCGCCTTGGTGAGCGGATCCTGGGACTGCGCGTAGCCGTCCTGGTAGCCTCGAACGATTTCGTCGATATCGTCGGGCCAGTCGCCGTCCCATGGCCGTCCCAGAATCTGGGCCTGTTGGACCGGATGCAGTTCGTTGTGGCCTTCATGAAAGCTGTCGTGGATGTGTCCGGCATCATAGACCCACCGGCCGGTCACCCCCAGGATTGTCGCTCCGGTTCCGTCGCCCTTGTTGGTCTCGATGCTAGGCAGGCCGGCATCGCTCGGACTAGCGGTGTCCGAACTGCTGAAGGCCGCGCCGAGCAGCGAAGCGAGCAAGGCGAGAAGCGCCAATACGTAGGCGACGACCGCGCCGACGCCCGACATGCATAGCGCCAGCGCTGCCAGGGCGGCGATCAGGGCGAGGATGTTGACGGTCTGCAGGTCATGGATCGATGCCCCTTCGAACTCCACATGCAGCGCCTCTGACTTTACTCCGGTCACCTTGTCCTCCGCCGGGTTCCCCGTGAACAGAAAGCCGTGCGAGGAGGTGATTGCGTTTTCGGCCATCAGATAGCCGAACGGGGCACTGGCGGCGGCAACGGCCTGGGAGACGCCCACCGGGTTGTTCGGCAGCAGCAAATTGAGGCTGTAGTCGGAGTCCAGGCTTCCTGGCCAGGTCTTTTCCGACGGCGGCTCGATGCTGATGACCATGCCGACGATACTCACCGGCTCGCCCAGGCAAACCAGCCGTTTGTTGAGCCACCAGTCGCAATAAGCGAGAATCCACACAATCTCAGTCACCACCAGCGCGATCGGTATGCACCACGGCTCGCCCATCGCGACCACCACCACGACCATCACGGCTGCGAATATGCCGCTGGTAATCGCCGCGCTGATGTACTGGTTGACCGAAATCACCTCGTCGGCGGTCGTGCACTTGGTCCAGGATTTGTCGTCGGTGGCCATCACGGCTCCAAGCTGCTGAGGACGGTCAAGGTGACGCCGCCGCTGGCGCGGTCACCCTCGTCAAACGCATTCAGATTGAGGGCCTGCCGGCCGGTCCAGCCGTCCGGCGGCGTAGCGACCGCCGTGATCGTCACCTGTTCGCCCGGCGCCAGCGACGGCAGGTCAGGCGAAATCTCGACCTTCCAGCCCGGCGGCAGGGGATGAGCTGACGGCAAGTGTGCCGCCAACCGGCGCTTTTGCTCCGCCTTGGCGGTCTCTTCCGTTGGCTGCCGGTCGTCGCGACAGGGGCCGAGCGGCGGAATGGTGTAGGCATCGACGGTGAACCGGTACCGATGCGGCCGACGGGTAGCGTTGCGCAACTCGAATTGAAATGTTGCTGGCGACTGGGCCAGTCCGACATCGGTATTTTCTTGCCCGAGATTGTTGGCGAAGTTGGCGTCATCGGCCGGGTCGAGCAAAGCTTGCAGGCAATAGTGACCTGCTTGCCGCGGCGTATGCCAGTCGAAGGAGACGAACCCAGGCTGGCTGGCGGATCCGATCACCCCGACCGAGACCGGCCTGGTGGCTATCGGATTCGACACGGTTCCGATGCCAAACGACAGATAGGACAGATGGACCGGCATCTTGACGACGACGGCATCCGGGGAGGCGTTCCAGACGCGAACCCGCACCTCGTAGTCGGTATCCGCCTGCAACCTGCCGGCGGGAACGGGCACACCACCCTGGCGTAGCTCGATATCGGGATTATCCCAGGTGACCGCGAGACCAAGGCCGATCAGGTAATACTGATCGTAGATCAGCGGGTCAGGCCGGCAGAAAGCAGGGTGATCGATCGGTACGCAATGCGCCCGGGACCCTTTCTGGTCGACCCGGCGGTCGCCCCCTAGCCGCCACCGGCGACAGAAACGGCGAGCCATCTCGATCAGTGCCGGAATCCAGGCGGAGAACAGTGCTCGCAGGATTGCCGCTATTCCTCGCATCGACTTCCCCTCTGAAGCTAACGCAGGGCAACGCTCTGATAACAACGGGATTCGCGCGGCAACAGTGTATTGGAGTGTCAGACGACTGGTGCCGTTTGTACTCTGGTCAGACGAATAAAGCTGGGCTCGAACGGTACGCGGGCTATTTCCGCGCGAAGAAACCGCGCGCGAACTGCACGATGTGCTTGTGGAATGCGAGCGCCAATATTGCGACAACGGCAAGTATGTAGAGAGCTTCGGTCGATCCGTCGCCGCCGTCAGGGGAAATACCAAACCAACTCTCGATGAAATCCATGAACAGATTCCCTCCGCGCAAACTTGCGACCGATGTTCAGCATAGCTCTTCAGCTTGTCCCGGTGTCAAGTAGGGATGCATTGCCATCCACATAAATCCAGTAAAGACCGTTGTGTCGAATTGTCTGCTGCCGAATTGTCTGCTGTTTGTCGATAAACCTGAGAATTTGCCTAAAGATTGCTAAAAAATTGTCGCGGCTTATTGATGCACAACTGAAGGAAAGCTTTGTATCTCGGTCATTTCCGGGTCATTTTGTCGATCATGTGCGAACGATCAAGTCAATGATGGTGTCGCCAAACAGGTCCGGACTTGTGCATGGACAGTACGCGGCCCACCACGATCAGAAACGCGGGGTAGCCTGAAAAGCAGCCGGCATGGCTCATTGGACGCCATTCGGCGGTCGTCTGGCCTGGTTTCAAATGTAGTCAGCTCTCGAACGTGCCCCGCGGCGTCGTCACGCTGTCGGCTGTTGACAGGAAAGAGGCGTTTGAAAAATCACCGGCGGTCGAGGCAGCAGAAGTCATCATGCCGTATTTCGCCCGGGACACCACGATTCCGGCGAGATGCTGGTCTGGATCAGAGCGTCCTGACCGGCAAGCTATCGTACCGGCCGAGCCTTAGCTGGGCCGGCCGGAACGCTTGCCGGTCTGACGAGGGCCGCCGTCAAGCAGCCGGTCGAATGTTTTGGTTCACCCGGAAGAGGTTGTTCGGGTCGTATTTCTTCTTCAGCGTAGCCAGGCGCTCATAGTTGTCGCCATAAGCCGCCTTGAGCCTTGCATCGCCCTCGTCATCCATCATGAAGTTCAGGTAGGCGCCACCCAGATCGAACGGATGCACGGCCTCCCAGTAGGCCTTGGTCCAGCGCGTCACCGGGCCCGCTTTCTGTGGGTCCGGATCGATCCCGGCGATGACCATCGACCAGGTCGCATCACGGTAATTCCAGGGTGTCTCGTCTTTGCCGACGCGATGGACCGCACCATCGATCGGGTAGAGATGCATGAGCGATAGCTCGCTCGGCGTCTTCGCCGCCTGCTCGAGATGGGCGTCGATCGCCTCGTCGGACAGCGTCTTGACGAAATCGCCCCGCCAGTACCACTGCATTCCCTTCGGGTAGAGCCCATCGAACATGCTCTGCACCGCGGGATAGGGCATCGTTCCCATCCAGTTGAACCAGGGCGCGGGCAGCGCATCGAGCAGCGGGGCCAGCGCCTCTCTGCCCTTTTCCTCCGGGCCGTTGTAGCAGCACATCAGCAGACACATCCGCTTTCCCCAAAACTCTTCCGGGAAGGGTGCGCTCGAGAGGACGGTCTTGAGCCCGAGAAAGATCCCGAGTTCTTCGGGCGCGTTCGGCAGGAACTCGCGATAATGCTGCATGATGGTGCGGGCGTGGCGCTGATCCCATGCGATCGGCCCCGCAAAGACCATGCTGACCCGGTGGAGCCTGAACACAAAGCTGGTGACGATGCCGAAATTGCCGCCGCCGCCGCGAAGTGCCCAGAACAGGTTGGGGTTCCGCTCCTTGCTGGCGGTGACGAAGCTTCCGTCGGCAAGCACGACATCGGCCTCGACCAGATTATCGATGGTCAGGCCATATTTGCGCGTCAGATAGCCATGGCCGCCGCTCAGCGTCAGTCCGGCGACCCCGGTGGTCGAGATGATGCCCGCCGGTACGGCCAGGCCAAAGGCATGGGTGGCATGGTCGAGGTCGCCCTGAGTGCAGCCCGGGCCTACCCGCGCCGTGCGGGCATCCGGATCGACGCGCACGCCGTTCATCGCCGACAGGTCGATCACCAGACCGTCGTCGCAGCTCCCCAATCCTGGTCCATTATGGCCGCCGCCACGTACCGCAACCAGCAAATTGTTGTCGCGGCCGAAATTCACCGCTGTGATTACGTCGGCGACGTCGACACAGCGGGCGATGATCAGCGGCCGCTTGTCGATCATGCCGTTGTAGAGCTTGCGGGCCTCGTCATAGCGGGCGTCGCCGGCGCGGATGACTTCGCCTCGCAGGCTTGCTGCGAATTTGGTGATGTCTTCATCGTTCATGACATTCCTCCCTGTTATTGGACCTGTCGGCCGGCCGATGAAACGCTAATCCCGTCCGCTGTTCCCGCAAATGTCACATCGTCCATTTCTGTTGCCCGATCGTTCAGAGTAGGATTAGACCGGATGGATAGTTGCTCGGGCGGCCATATTGCCGGATAGTTCGAGATGCCTGGCGGAAAAACTCGTTGTCAAAGGGAGTAGCCGATCGTTTCCGGAGGTGTAGTGCATGGATGTCCTTTCCGATGTGCTCCGAGCCGTTCGCCTCACCGGTGCGATCTATTTCGACGTTGACGCCAGCTCTCCCTGGGTCGGCGAGTCGCCGGGCACGGCCGACATTGCCGCCGCCATCATGCCGGAGGCAGAGCACATCATTTCTTTTCATGCCGTGATGTCGGGCTCGTGCTGGGCCGCGCTGGGAGACGATTCGGTGCCCCCGGTGCTCGTGAACGCCGGTGATGTCGTTGTCTTCCCCGGTGGTGTTCCGAACGTCTTGAGCTCCTCGCCCGGCGCACGGGGCGAGCCCAATATGGCGATGTATTATCGGCCGATTGACGAGAGCCTGCCGTTCGCGGTGATCCATGGTGGCGGCGGAGACGAGCGGACCCGGTTCATTTGCGGGTATCTTGGCTGCGATGCACGTCCCTTCAATCCTCTCCTGGCCGCATTGCCGGCCATCCTGTGCGCCCGCAAGCCCGCCGATGGAAGCAGCTGGGTTATCGACCTTTTTCGGCTGGCGCTGGCCGAAGGTGGCAGTGGGCGGGCGGGCTGTGAGACGATACTCGCCAAGCTGAGCGAGCTGATGTTTGTCGAGATCATCCGCCGCCATCTCGAGACCCTGCCCGACGATTCGCGCGGCTGGCTGTCAGGCCTACGGGATCCACATGTCGGCGAGGCGCTCCGGCTCATCCACGCTCGCCCCAGGGAGGAATGGACATTGGACCGGCTCGCCCGCGAAGTAGGGCTCTCGCGCACGGCGTTTGCGAGCCGCTTTACCCACTATGTCGAGGTCTCGCCCATGCACTATCTTGCTCGCTGGCGTCTACAACTGGCAGGACGCTTGCTCGAACGCCCTGAAATGAGCATCGCGCAAGCGGGTGCCGAGGTCGGCTACGAGTCGGAAGCCGCCTTCAATCGCGCCTTCAAAAAGTTCGTCGGCATTCCACCTGGCACCTGGCGAAAGGGACGGTCGGCGTTGCTCGAGGCTCAGAGATTGCCCGCTGGCGTCGTGCAATAGGAAAGAACTGGCAGGGCGTTGACGCTTCGGTCCGCGTGCAGCGTCCCAATGCTCGAAAGCCCCTGGCACAAAGCGGTAGACGATGACCGGCCGCCGCGACGCCTTCGGCGAGGCGTGTCAGACTTCGCGCCTTAATCTTTCGCGCGCTCGACATAGGCGCCATCGGCGGTCATCACCACCACGCGGGTGCCGGCGCTGATGTGTGGCGGCACCAGGGTACGCACGCCGTTGGACAGCGTTGCCGGCTTGTAGGACGAGGACGCCGTCTGGCCCTTGGTCACCGGCTCGGTCTCGACCACCTCGAAAGTGGCGCGCTGCGGCAGTACCAGCGAGATGGCGATGTTGTTGTATTGCGAGATCTGCACCGGCATGCCTTCCACCAGATAGGGCGCCATGTCGCCGACCACGCTTTCCGGCACCGCGACCTGGTCGTAAGTCTCCGGATTCATGAAGTGAAAGCCTTCGCCGTCACGGTAGAGGAACGTGTGCTCGCGCTCCTCGACATAGGCGCGCTCGACCTGCTCGGTGGTGCGGTAACGCTCGGAAACCTTTACCCCGTCGGAGATACGCCGCATGTCGAGCTGGGTGACCGGCGTACCCTTGCCAGGATGAATGTTTTCGGCAAAGAGGATCACATAAAGCTTGCCGTCCTTTTCGACGACGTTGCCTTTGCGTAAGGAGCTGGCGATGACCTTCACGGGTTTCCATCCTGATAAAATTTGTTGGCGCAAATCGGCTGGAGAGGCCGTTGCGTGCGGCCTAGCGCATCTTGGCCGCAATCGCCAGCCCTCTGTGCAATTCCCCTGAAGCCGATGACCGCCGCCTCGCCGTGGTGGACGCCGCATGTCCACGCCGACCGCCGGCCGCGGCTGATCCTGCGCAATGCCATTGCCGCCGGGATGCGCGACTGGTTCGCCCGCCGCGACTTCGTCGAGGTGGAGACATCGGCCCTGCAGGTCTCGCCCGGCAATGAAGCGCACCTGTCGGCCTTTGCCACCGAGGCGATCGGGCCGGACGGGCAGCGCCAGCCGCTCTACCTCCACACGTCGCCGGAATTCGCCTGCAAGAAGCTGCTTGCCGCCGGCGAGGAGCGCATCTTCAGCCTCGGGGCTGTCTGGCGCAACCGCGAGCGCGGCCCCTTGCACCATCCTGAGTTCACCATGCTCGAATGGTACCGCGTCGGCGAGACCTATGAGAGCCTGATGCGCGATTGCGCCGAGCTCGTAGCGCTGGCGGCCGAACGGGCCGCAGCGAAGCGTTTTAGCTTCCGCGGCCGTGAGGCCGATCCGTTCGCCGGGCCGGAACGGTTGAGCGTCGCCGAAGCTTTCATGCGCCATGCCGGGATCGATCTGCTGGCGACGGTTGCGGCCGATGGCAACACCGACCGCGCGGGGTTGCATGCCGCCCTGGTCCAGGCCGGATTGCGGACCGCGCCCGACGATAATTGGGCCGACCTGTTCAGCCGGGTGATGGTCGAAAAAATCGAGCCAGCGCTGGGGCAGGGGCGCGCTACCATTCTTTTCGGATATCCGATCTCGGAGGCGGCATTGGCCCGGCCGAGCGCCGACGATCCACGCACCGCCGAGCGTTTCGAGCTCTATTGCTGCGGCGTCGAACTCGCCAACGCCTTTGGCGAATTGAACGATCCGGCCGAGCAGCGCCGACGCTTTGCCGCCGAAATGGATGTGAAGCAGCGCGTCTATGGCGAACGCTACCCGATCGACGAGGATTTCCTCGCCGCGCTCGCCATCATGCCGCAGGCGAGCGGCGCAGCGCTCGGCTTCGACCGGCTGGTGATGCTCGCCACCGGCGCGCTCAGGATCGACGACGTAATCTGGACGCCGGTGGCTGGTCCCTGAGGAAGGTTGGACAAGCCGATCTCGCCCGGCTTGAAAGCCAGGATTAGATGGTCGGTCCAGGCCGCCGCCGGCTCCGTCGAGCCAGAAGATTGGCGACGACCAGGAGGATTATCAACAGCCCCATCATCAGCGTGGCGGCGGCGCTATTGCCGGGGAGAGCTTTTCGCGCAAGCCGATGAACATTTCGAGCGGCATGGTGCGTTGGTTGGCGCTGGCCAGGAACTGCACCGCGACGACCTCGTCATGTGCGAGACGCTGCAACCGTTCCGTGTGTTGCCACGATCATGGTGGGCCGGCATAGTGCTGGCGGGGTTCTCGGCGCCGCGGAGCTATCGGCCGTCGTACTCAGAATGGCCTTCGGCACAATGCCAGACAAAAACGCGCTGAACGCAAAACATAGCAGTGAATGGACAATGTCCTGGCGCTTGGTCATACTTGCGGCCGTGGCGATTAATGTTGTGATGCTCTTGGCCGCGCTGTTCGTCGCGCAAACTCTTGGTCTGGACGCTACAATCTTCTATCGAGATCCATCTGCAGCCGCGGATGTCGGCTTCTATACGGGGTGGATTTCGTCCCTAGGTGCTTCACTGTGGATCGGCACCGGCGCGGCGACCCTGTTTGCCGGTCTGCTCACGCACCGATGGGATTGCACGTTTCTCGGCGGCCTTACCTTGGTCATGGGCCTCGATGACCTGTTGTTGATCCATGAGGACGTGCTGCCGTTTGTCGCGATACCAGAGATTGTTACGATGATTGCCTACGCCGTCGCCGGGTTGTTCTGGTTCTTTCGGCTGCGACGGAAGACATTCGACGGCTCGATCGTATTTGTGGCCGCAGGCTTCCTACTCGCGATGTCAGCAGCGATCGACCAGCTGGGAGAGCTGTTTCCTAGCCCGGGTTCGGCGGTCGACATCGCCGAAGACGCTGTCAAAGAGCTTGGCATCTTCCTTTGGGCGGCAGGTGCCGTCGGGTACGCGGCGATGGTGACACGGTTGGGCCGCCCGTGGGTGGATCCAGCCGATCCCAACTCTACAGGCTGACGGTCGCACGCGCCGCATCTTCGACTCGTCGCCGGCAGCGGTGCAGCCGTCGCGGCTTTCGGTCACGGCCACCTCGGATCTAAGCCGTCCTTTGTGCGTCTGGAAGGACGCACCATCTCTGGATCGGTCGCGCCGACCTGGGGCTAGATGCCTCCTGATTGTCCGCTTCTCCCATTGCAGAAGCGGCATCGGGACAATAGATGGTGCAGCAGCGGCTGCCCTTCAGCCGGCCGGAAATAACGGGATCATGCGCATGACCGATACGCTCGACGCAGCGAAACTGACCGATCGCGTCGCGGCCCTGGTCGAGGCTGCCAAACGGGCCGGCGCCGATGCCGCCGATGCCGTTGCGGTACGTGGCCGCTCGACCGGCGTGTCGGTGCGGCTTGGCAAGGTCGAAGGCACAGAGGCGTCCGAGAGCGAGGACGTCTCGCTGCGCGTCTTCGTCGGCAAGCGGGTAGCCAGCGTTTCGGCAACAGCGGCATCCGACCCCAATATACTGGCCGAGCGCGCGGTCGCCATGGCCAAGGTGTCCCCCGAGGATCCCTATCAGGGCCTCGCCGACCCGGCCTTGCTGGTCAAGAAACCGCGCGACCTCGATCTGTTCGACGCCACCGAGGTGTCGGCGGACCAGTTGAAGGAAGCAGCGCTTGCCGCCGAAGCGGCGGCGCTTGCCGTCAAGGGCGTCACCAATTCGGCCGGCAGTGGCGCCAGTGCCGGGCTTGGCGGCCTGGTGCTCGCCACCTCGCACGGCTTCGTCGGCCACTACGTCGCCTCGCGTTTTTCGCGCTCGACCAGCGTGATCGCCGGCGAGGGCACCGGCATGGAGCGCGACTACGAATTCTCCTCGCGCCAGCATTTTTCCGATCTCGACGCGCCGGAAGACATCGGCCGCAAGGCCGGTGAGCGCGCTGTACGCCGCATTGGCGCGCGCAAGGCGGCGACCGGGCCTGTCGACGTGGTGTTCGATCCGCGTGTGGCGCGCGGCATTGCCGGCCACCTTGCCGGTGCCATCAATGGCGCCGCGGTGGCGCGCAAGACCAGCTTTCTCCGCGACATGATGGGCAAGAAGGTGGCTTCGGCCGCAATCACCGTCACCGACGAGCCGCTCCGGCGCCGTGGACAGGCCTCGCGCCCGTTCGACGGCGAAGGCGTCGAGGGCGAAAAACTGTTCATGGTCGACAAGGGCGTGCTCAACCACTGGTTCCTGTCGACTTCGGCGGCTCGGGAACTCGGCCTCGTCACCAATGGGCGCGGCTCGCGCAGCGGCTCGTCGGTCTCGCCGTCGTCGACCAATCTCGCCATCGAGCCCGGGGAAAATACGCCGGAAGAGCTGATCAAGTCGCTCAAGACCGGCTTCTACGTCACCGAAGTGTTCGGCCAGGGCGTCGACATGGTGACCGGCGAATATAGCCGCGGCGCTTCCGGCTTCTGGATCGAAAATGGCGAGCTGGCCTATCCCGTCGCCGAGGTGACCATCGCCTCCAATCTGAAGACGATGTTCCTCAACATGGTTCCGGCGAGCGATCTCGACCGCAATTTCGGCACCGCCGCGCCCACGCTTTTGATCGAAGGAATGACCCTTGCCGGAGCTTGACCCGGCCGTCTCAGCCGGCGCTACTGAAGACCTGCAGCTGTTGCGCGATGCCGCCCGCGAGGCGGGGCTCATCGCCATGCAATACTTCAACAACAATCCGCAAGTGTGGATGAAGGGCGGCACCTCGCCGGTCAGCGAAGCCGATCACGCCGCCGACAAATATCTGCGCGAGACCTTGCTGGCGGCCCGGCCGGATTATGGCTGGCTGTCGGAGGAAACCGTCGACGACCCGGTAAGGCTTGTCGCGCGCCGCACCTTCGTCGTCGATCCGATCGACGGCACGCGCGGCTTCCTCGAGGGCCTGCCCACATGGTGCGTCAGCGTCGCTGTGGTCGAGAACGGCCGAACGCTTGCCGGCGTACTCGACTGCCCGGCGAAGGGCGAAATCTATTGGGCGCTGCCGGGCGAGGGCGCGTTCCTGAACGGCAGGCGCATCAGCGTGCGTCCGCCGGCGGAAACGGCCGAAATCGCCGGACCGAAGGCGATGATCGACCTGATGCCGGCGAAATGGCACAAACGGCTGAAGCGCGTGCCCTATATTCCTTCGCTCGCCTACCGGCTGGCGATGATCGCCGGCGGCCAGCTCGATGCGACCTTCGTCAAGGCCAACGCACATGACTGGGACATCGCCGCGGCCGATCTCATCCTGCGCGAGGCAGGCGGCGCCTTGCTCGATCGGCATGGCCGCGCGCCGCTCTATGCCGGCGAAGTGATCCGTCACGGACCGCTCGCCGCCGGCAGCGGCGAACTCCTCGCCGTGCTCGCCGGCGTCATCGCCGGGCTGACAATTGACCACTATCAATAGTTCCAAAGTCGGCGGCTTTGGTCTAGACCTGTCCCAAACTCACGATATGTGAAGGATCGACATGGCCGCTGAAGACGGAAAGAAGCAGCTTTTGCACCTGGTGTTCGGCGGCGAACTCAAGAAGCTGGGCGGCACCGAATTCCGCGATCTCGACGCGCTCGATATTGTCGGCATCTATCCGGACTACCAATCGGCGCACGCCGTCTGGAAGGCCAAGGCGCAAGCTAGCGTCGACAACGCCCATATGCGCTATTTCGTCGTTCACCTGCACCGCCTCCTCGACCCCGAAAACAAGGCTGTCGGTTGACATCGATGAACCATGAAGCGGTCAAGCGATCAGCCCCGCGGTCGGCGGTCAGACGTCGCAAGCCGAAGACGTTCTGGCGCAAGATCCGCGAACCGCTGGCGCAGTCGCGATTCGTCAAGAATGCGCTTGCCGCGCTGTTTGCGTATTTCGTCCGCCTTGTCCGCTTGACCAACCGCATGGTCGACGGATCGGCCAGGTTTTCCGGCGGCGCCTATGCGCAGCTCGAGCCTGGCATCATCGCGCTCTGGCACGGCCAGCACCTGCTGACCCCGGCCTACTATCCCAAGGGACGGCCGCTGGTTGCCATGGTATCGCGCAGCGCCGATGCCGAGCTCAACGCGCTGATGGTCGAGAAATTCGGCATCGAGGCGGTGCGCGGCTCTGGCGGGCGCGAAAGCGCAAGGCATCTCGACAAGGGCGGGGCCAAGGCGCTGATCGCCCTCAAAAAGTCGCTCGCCACCGGCAAGAATGTCGCCATGATTGCTGATATTCCCCACGGCACGCCGCGCGATGCGGGGCTCGGCGTCGTCCTTCTGGCGCGGCTGTCCGGCCGGCCGATCCTGCCTGCCGCGATAGCCACCAGCCGCCGCAAGGTGATCGAGGGCAGCTGGGACAAGACGACGATCAACCTGCCCTTCGGCCGCTCCTCGATCGTCGTCGGCACGCCTGTCTTCGTGCCGGCCAACGCCGACGCCGCCGAAATGGAACGCAAGCGCCAGGAGGTCACGGCCTCGCTTAATGCCGCGACCGCCGAGGCCTATCGCCTTGTGGACGGTTCGAAATGAGTGTGCGCTGGGCGCGCGCCTTCCTGACCGCATACCGTTTCGCGGGGGCGGCCGCCTACCCGTTGGCCGGGCCTTATGTCGCCTGGCGCACTTCCAGAGGCAAGGAGGATCGCATTCGCCGGCGCGAACGCTACGGCGTCGCTGGACGCGAGCGCCCCGAAGGCCCGGTGATCTGGATCCATGCAGCCAGCGTCGGCGAGACCATCGCCGTCGTGCCGCTGGTCGAGAGCATTCTCGATTACGGCGTCAACATCGTGCTGACGACGGGCACGGTCACCTCGGCGCAGGTCGCCGAAGAACGGCTGGGCGACCGCATCATCCACCAATATGTGCCGCTCGACCTCAAGCCGGCGGTCAGTCGCTTCCTCGATCATTGGCAGCCGGACCTGGCGATCATCGCCGAATCGGAGATCTGGCCGATGACCATCCTGGAACTCGGCGCCCGCCGCGTGCCGCAGGTTCTGGTCAACGGCAGGCTGTCCGACCGCTCTTTCAAGTCCTGGAAGAAGCGCGCCAACATTGCCGAAGCATTGTTCGAAAATCTCGCCCATGTCGTCGCCCAGTCGGATCTCGATGGCGAGCGCTTCCTTTCGCTCGGCGCCAGGCCGGTCACTGTATCCGGCAATCTCAAGGTCGACACCGCGCCGCCGCCGGCCGACGAGCGGGCACTGGCGGCGCTGAAACGCCAGATCGGCGGCCGCCCGACCTGGGCGGCGATCTCGACCCATGACGGCGAAGAGGCGGTCGCCGCCGAAGTTCACGCCATGCTGCACAAGCGCCACCACGGGCTTTTAACGATCATCGTGCCGCGCCATCCCGATCGCGCCGGGCAGCTGGCCGCCCAGATTTCCGGCATGGGCCTGAAGCTGGCGCAGCGCAGCAAGGGCGACAGGATCACCGCCGACACCGATATTCTGCTCGGCGACACGATCGGCGAGATGGGGCTTTATCTGAGGCTGACGGAAATTGCCTTTGTCGGCCGTTCGCTGACTTCCGAGGGCGGCCAGAACCCGCTGGAACCAGCCATGCTGGAGACGGCGGTGCTTGCCGGCCGCAACGTCCAGAATTTTCGCGAGGCCTATCAGCGCCTGCTCGATAGCGGCGGCGCCAAGCTGGTGCGCGACCGCGATATGCTGGCCGGCGCCGTTAATTTCCTTTTGACCAACGAGGCGGCCCGCCATGAGATGATGGCGGCGGGTGCGGCGACGGTCGACGAGATGCGCGGTGCGCTGGCGCATACGCTCAGGTCGCTTGAGCCCTATATCCAGCCGCTGGTCGTCAAGTCGCGCCTGAAGGGCGCGAACGGGCGCTGACGTGACCTCGGAAGCGCCGCCCTTCTGGTGGGAAGAGCCGGACTGGCGGGTCACGGCGCTGTCGCCGCTCTCCGCCGTCTATGCGCTTGTCGCCGGTCGCCGCATGCGGCACGCGCCGCGTGAAAAGGTCGAGGCGCCGGTGCTCTGCGTCGGCAACTTCACCGTCGGCGGCACCGGCAAGACGCCGGTGGCGATCGCGCTGGCCGAGCAGGCCAGGCGCATGCAGCTTAATCCGGGTTTCCTGTCGCGCGGCCATGGCGGCTCCTTCGCGCAGCCGCATATCGTCGATCCGCACCACGATGCCGCCAAGCATGTCGGCGACGAGCCGCTGCTTCTGGCCGAACACGCCCCGGTCGCGGTGACGCCGAACCGGGCCGCCGGCGCCAGGCTTCTGCTGGAGAAGCTCGGCTGCGATTTCCTGATCATGGATGACGGTTTTCAGAGCGCGCGCATCCACATCGACTATGCGCTTGTCGTCGTCGACGCGCGACATGGCATCGGCAATGGCCGCGTCATCCCCGGCGGGCCGCTGCGGGCAAAGATCGTCGACCAATTGGTCTTCACCAGCGCCTTGCTGAAGATGGGCGAGGGCACCGCGGCCGATACGGTCGTGCGCCAGGCAGCGCGCGCCGGCAGGCCGATCTTCGAGGCGCACACTGCCCCGAGCAGCAAGGTGACGCTGGCCGGCAGGCGTTTCCTGGCGTTCGCCGGCATTGGCCATCCCGACAGGTTTTTCGACACTGTAGCCGAGGCCGGCGGCGAGCTTGCGCTGACCCGACCGTTTCCTGACCATCATTTCTATGGGGAGGACGAACTTGCCGAATTGGCGGCGACAGCACGTAAAGCCGGGCTTGGTCTCATTACCACCGCCAAGGACGCTGCCCGCCTGCGTCACGGCGCGGCACCGCCGGAATTCCTCGACGGGCTCGATGTGCTGGAGATCGACACCGTCTTCGAGCTCGACCATGTGCCGCAACGCATCATCGACGAGACGCTGGATGCCTGGCGGCAGCGCCGGCTTAAAGGCTGACCAGAAGCGTGAGCACCGAGGCAATGCGGGACTGGAATTTGCAGCTTTCCGCCGGTCGAGCGTATTTTGTTCTTGCTTTGTGCCGGCAGCTATGCTAGTAATTTGGGTATGGTGATGATTCGCCGGTGGCCCGCCCTCGAGCTTGAGGCGGGTTTTTTATTTCATGGCCTCTAAGGTTTCGGTGTTGCCGGCCTGACGCCGCGGCAGAGGGCGCAGGATCGCAACGGGGCGGCTTACATTTGCGCTGGACTAGCGTCGGCGGCGCAGTTCCGGATGCGCTTCGATCTCGCGGCGCAGCGAGGCGGCGGCGTTCACATAGGGTTCCTGCCTGGCGACACTCCAGTATTTGAGCTCGTCGAGCGGGATGCTCTCGCCGGTCACCGCACAGCGCACGAAGGCGCCGGGGCTGGTCACCTGGAAGTCGCCGTCGAGATAGCGGATGCGGGCTTCCTTGCCGCCGGGTCCTTCGAAACGGTTCATCATGGGGTGGTGCCGAAATTCATGACGATGTCATCGCCACAAATTGCGGCGAGGTCAAGCTTGACGTTGATGACGGCCGATCTCCCCCACAAGGGGGGAGATCAGCGCTTGTCCGTCGCTCCTAGCTCTCTACCTCAAGGAACGCTTCGATCTTCTCCGCTGGCAGCCCTGCCTGGACGGCGATGCGCCGGGCAAGCTCGGCGGCGGCGGCGCGCGGGCGCCCCAGCGGCCGGTCGAGCCAGTAGGATATCGGGCTTAGCGCACTGCGCTCGTCTACGGCGACGATGCGGCCCGATTTCAATTGGTCCACCGTCAACGGCGGACGTGCCAGCGCAATACCGAGCCCGTGCGCAGCGGCGTCGAGCACGAGGTTGTAGTCCTCGAAACGGCGGTCGTGCGGCCGCGGCCGATAGTCCATCTCCTGCGCCGCAAACCAGGCGCGCCACGCCGAAGCGTCGGAATCATTGATCACCGGAAATTCGAGCAGCCGGGCAGGATCTCCGCGACCGATCTCCCTGGCCAGTCCCGGCGAGGCGACCGGGAACACATATTCTTCGAAAAGCTGCACCGAGATCCGGCCCGGAATGCGGCCGCGCCCGCAGCGGATCGACAGGTCGATGCCCTCGTCGGCAAGATCGCCCTGGCGGATGTCGACGTCGAGCACGATACGCAGCTTGGACGGGTGGTTCTCCAGCGCCGCCATGCGCGGCATCAGCCACAGCCCGCTGACCGAAGGGATCGAGGTCAGCCGCACCACCGCCGTGCCGCGCGGCTCGACCCAGCGATCCGAATTGCTGGCGATCAGGGCAAAGGCTTCGGTGGTGCGCAGATGCAGCCGGTTGCCCTCGATGGTCAGCGAGACGCCGCGCGCGCCGCGATCGAAGACTTTCAGCCCGAGCCAACCCTCGAGCTTGGCGATCTGCCGGCTGACGGCGCCGTGAGTGATGTTGAGCTTCTCGGCCGCCGCCGAAAAGCTGCCGGTCCGAGCCGCGGCGTCGAAGGCGCGCAGCGTTTCGAGCGGCAGCATCGGGTCTAAGCTGTGATCCATAGTCACAGGTGATCCTCGATTTGTTCGTTTGTCAACCGACCCGCAATAGCGTTTCTCTACTTCATGGCATTGGATCGCGAGGACACCCAGATGAGCGCTTACACCGGCACGTTGAATACGACACAGCGCATGGATGCCACGGCTGCCATCGCGGTGGCGCTGACGGTGGTCGGCTGGGCCTCCGCCTTTCCGGCGATCCGCGCCGGCCTTGCCGCTTTCGGGCCGCTGGAACTTGGCGCGCTGCGCTTTGCCATCGCCGCGGTTCCGGCGGCGATCTTCTTCGCGGTCAAGCGGCCGGCACTGCCCAGGCTCGATGAACTCTGGCGCTTTGTCTTCGGTGGTGCCGTCTTCGTCGCACTCTACACGGTGATGCTCAATTTCGGCGAGTTGACCGTTTCGGCCGGTGCGGCCGGCTTCATCATCAATGTCAGCCCGATCTTCACCGCCATCATGGCCATGGCGCTGCTCGGCGAACGCTTCTCGGGCCTGGCCTGGGCCGGCACATTCCTGTCCTTCGCCGGTATCGGGATCATCGCCATGGGCGAGGGGCAAGGGCTGCATTTCAACAATGGTGCGCTGCTTGTCCTCGGCTCGGCGCTGTGCTCGGCCGTCAACACCATCGTCCAGAAGCCGCTGTTTGCCCGCCATCACCCGCTGACGATCTCGGCCTCGAACATGGTGCTTGGCGCGCTCTGCCTGTCGCCGTTCCTGCCGAGCGGTCTGACGCAGGCGGCGGTCGCCGATGCCGCCGGGCTCGGCGCGGTCATCTTTCTCGGCATCGTGCCCAGCCTGATCGCCTACGCTGCCTGGGCAACAGCGCTTTCCCGCCTGCCCGCGGCGCGTGCCTCGAACTTCCTCTATCTGGTGTCGCCGATGGCGACGCTGATCGGCTTCTTCTGGCTGGGCGAGGTGCCGACGCTGCTTGGCATCTTCGGCGGCGCGCTGGCGCTGGGCGGCGTCATCGTGGTGAATTTGAAGAGATGAGAGCTTTAGTGCTTGACTGCTGGTGGCGTACGCGGCTGATTTAACTAGAAGTACGGTTGCCACCAGTGAGCTTTGAATGCCTAAGACGTTTTTCAGGGATGGTTCGACGTTTCGCCCAATAGCAGTTGGTTACGGCAGCTGTATTGCGACCGACCGCATCACCGTGGATGGCGCGCAAGTAGGCTATCTTTACCGCGAAACGCCAGATCATCCGGTTGATAGCGGATGGTGCTTTTTTGCAGGCGATGAATCTGACGAATACATCAACGACCCCAACAATTCCGGGTTGTACGATGTCAATACAATTGCGAATTACGACCCGCTCATTACCTCTTGTTTAGAGGCGCCTTGTGGAAGTGCGTTTTTGAGAATCGAGGGGAAGTTTGTCCGTCAGAAGTTCGAACCCCCAGATGATGATTAAAGCCGCCTGTGGAACCAGCCTTGCTAGCGAGTTATAGACAGCGCCAGCGCGAGCGACCTTCTCACCGCCTCCCAAACAGCCTCTCGATATCCGCCAGCTTGAGCTCGATATAGGTCGGGCGGCCATGGTTGCAGGTGCCGGAGCCCGGCGTCGCCTCCATCTGCCGCAGCAGCGCGTTCATCTCTTCCGGTTTGAGCAGGCGGCCGGAACGTACCGAGCCGTGGCAGGCCATGGTCGCGGCTATTCTGTCCAGCCGCTCCTTCAGCGTGTCGACCGTGTCGTTGTCGGCGATCTCGTCGGCGAGATCGCGCACCAGCTGCTGGACGTTGGTCTCGCCGAGCATCGACGGCGTCTCGCGCACCGCGACGGCACCGGGGCCGAAGCGCTCGATGCCGAGGCCGAAGCGGGCCAGCGTCTCGGAATGCCTGGCAAGCCGCTCGGCATCCTCTTCCGACAGATCGACAATCTCGGGCAACAGCAGCATCTGCGACGGCACCGAGCGTGAGTGGAGGGCGTTCTTCAAGGCCTCGTAGACCAGCCGCTCATGTGCCGCGTGCTGGTCGACGATGACCAGCGAATCCCTGGTCTGGGCGACGATATAATTCTCGTGCACTTGCGCGCGCGCCGCGCCCAGCGCCGTGCCGAGCAGCGTTTCCGCCGCTTCGTTTTGCCCGGCGCGCGCATCGGCGCTGTGCAGCGGCCCGGCGTCGAAGGCCGCCTGCTCGTCCTCGCCGAACCCGTCGCCCATATTGAGCGGCCGCTGCGGCGAACGGGCAGGATCGAACCCGGCAAAGCCCGATGCCCGATAGGCGGCCTCGTAGCTGCGGTGACCGTTGGCCGGGCCACCATGCGCATAGGATGCGGCGCCTG
The DNA here is from genome assembly GCF_040318825.1 of Mesorhizobium sp. M1006. Taxonomy (NCBI): domain Bacteria; kingdom Pseudomonadati; phylum Pseudomonadota; class Alphaproteobacteria; order Hyphomicrobiales; family Phyllobacteriaceae; genus Mesorhizobium; species Mesorhizobium sp. M1006. Next base: position 53,210 of record NZ_JAMYMZ010000023.1, on the reverse strand, counting down.
GCCGGAACGCCGCCATCATGCCGGCGGCCCCGGTGGTGGCGGCGCGGATGCCGGCATTGGCCAGCGCTTCGCGGATAGCGCCGACGATCAGCCCGCGCACCAGCCCCGGGTCGCGGAAGCGCACGTCTGCCTTGGCCGGATGGACGTTGACGTCGACGATCGCCGGATCGAGCGCCAGGAACAGCACGGTGACGGCATGGCGGTCGCGCGGCAGCACGTCGGCGAAGGCGCCGCGAATGGCGCCGGCGATCAGTTTGTCACGCACCGGGCGGCCGTTGACATAAGCGTATTGCTGCAGCGCGTTGGCGCGGGTGAAGGAGGGGACCGAGACATGGCCGGCGAGATGCACGCCGTCCCGCGTCGCGTCGATGGCGATCGCATTGTCCGGAAAGTCGGCGCCCATCACCTGCGCCACCCGGCGCAGCCGGCCTTCCGGGCTGTCGTCGGTCGCCGGCAGTTCCAGCGTCGAGCGGTCCGGGCCGGCCAGGGTGAAGCGCACGGCGGGAAAGGCGATGGCGATGCGCTTGACCACGTCGCCGATGGCCGAGCTTTCGGCGCGCTCGCCCTTCATGAATTTGAGCCTTGCGGGCGTGGCGAAGAACAGGTCGCGCACCTCGACCGTGGTTCCGCGATTGGCCGCCGCCGGCCTGACCGCGGAGACGCGGCCGCCCTCGATGCCGATCTCGGCGGCGTTTTCACTGGACGCGGTGCGCGAGCGGATCGACAGCCGTGCCACCGAGCCGATCGAGGGCAAGGCCTCGCCGCGAAAGCCGAGCGAGCGGATGTCGTGAATGTTGTCGGCGAGCTTGGAGGTGCAATGGCGCGCAATCGCCAGCGCCAGTTCCTTTTCCGGAATGCCCGAGCCGTCGTCACTGACGCGGATCAGGTTCAGCCCGCCGCCGGCGGTGACGATCTCGACTCTGGTAGCGCCTGCATCCAGCGCGTTCTCGACCAGTTCCTTGACCACGCTTGCCGGACGTTCGATGACTTCGCCGGCGGCGATCTGGTTGATCATCGTTTCGGAAAGCTGGCGGATCGGCATGGGGCACTATAGGCGGATTCGTGGTCGATGCGGGAGGGGGAGAATAGCCTTGACCGTTGCAAGGCAGTGAGACTGCTCCGTTGCTCCGCCAGAGGGGGTGCTGTCCCGCCACGATATAGAGATAGGAATATTGTTGAGTGAATGGGCTTGGCCCCAACTGACTTATTAGAATTAGTCGGGCGAAGGCCAAAATCCGAAGCGAATGGCCGTTGGGGGCGACATTTGGACGTCATCCTAGATTACTTGATGGTAAAGTTCGCTCGATGGATACAGCGTCGAAAGAGTCGTATTGCGAGAATAATTTGGTTTACTATTTGGACGGTTATTTCGATATTGCTAACAGTTTTTCTATTTTACCTCCTGTATATTCGAAACCTGACCATATAGTTTCGTGTTTCTACCACTGCGGCGCAGGTGCCGCCGCAGGCTTGATCGCGGACACCCTCGATGCGGATCTCGGGGGCACTGTCGCGATAGTGTGCTGAAGGTTCTGCAAAAAGTTTTGGAGAGAGAACGGGGCTTGCTCTGAGGGGCGAGCTGCCATGGCACGCTGGTGACGTTTCGACTACCTATTCCCGTGGAAGGGGAGTGCCATGACCAATCGAGAAATTAGACTGAGCAGAGGGCGAGTTGAAAGCGTTGCTGTCGTCGGATGAGGACGGCTTTCGCAAGGTCTTGCAGATTGTGGTGCAGGAGGCTTTGGAGGCCGAGATGACGCAGGCCATCCAAGGAGCTTATCAAGGGCAATCAGTAACGCACTTCGTCGACCCGCAAACCGGCTTGAATGTCATTCGCGATAGTTCAGGAAATCTCCTGTCTGGATGGAAGCTCAGTCCCAAGCAGTTAGAATATGTCTTGACGACCGGAAAACTGGGAGGCGGACTATGAGCAGCGTATCTGGCGAATATCGTGCGTTGGTTGAAACCTTTCTCGCAAGGGAAATAGATGCTCCTAAGTTGGTAGAAATTTACTTAAAGAAATTTAAGAATGAGACGCGAGCCATCCCAGAGCAGGAGTTTAAGGTGATAGATGAGATCTTTGCTGACATTGACTCATACACTTCCGATATCAGCTTGATTAGAGAGAATCCTAGATTCTATGTTGACGAAGCACAACTGAGAGTAAAAGTTGCGGAGGCCCTAGACCGGCTCCCATGAGGCTTACCGGGATAACCGAAAGCAATTATCTCAATCCCGCTCTACAGCGGCGCGAGTTCGTGACAGAGCTCAAGCGGGCTCGCCGGCGGCAATCCGCGAAGTGCTGCCCGAGGCGGTCTGGCAGCGCTGCTACGTGCACTTCCTCAGAAACGCGCTCGACTACGTGCCGCGCAAGATCGACGACGATTGCCTGATGGAGCTCAGATGGTTCTACGACCGGCGCGACCTTGCCGAGGTCAAACGCGACCTGGCGCAGTGGATCGCCAAATGGCAGGCCAAATACCCGAAGCTGGTCAACTGGGTGGAAGATAACATCGAGGAGACGCTGAGCTTCTATCGGCTGCCGCTAGCTCACCACAAGCACATGAAGTCGACGAACATGCTGGAGCGGCTGAACCAGGAGATCAAGCGGCGCACCCTGGTCGTTCGCATCTTCCCCAACCCGCGGAGCTGTCTGCGGCTGGTTCGGGCGCTGGCGGTGGAGATCCACGAGAACTGGCTCGAGGCGACCCGCTACCTCAACATGGATCATCTGCGCGAGCACAAGAAGGAGAGCCTGAGGGCCTTGGCCGCCTGAGCACCGTCATGTGTCCGCCGCTCCGCTAAACACGGGGGCTGCGCGGCGGACACGCCGACGTCACTGCAATGCCACGCCATTTTGCAGAACTTGACGCACACAACTACTGTCGCCCAATGCGAGGCGCGAGCGGATCGATAGCGGCGCTGCCGAGCCGATCGACGAAGCCTCGCCTCGAACGGCTTGTGCTTGCGTCGAGTCGTTCTCGAGGAAATCCACGCAGATAACCGCGACCGTGCATTCAAGTCATGAGCTTGGGCAGCGCTGCCGACAGTGCATCGACGGCAAGGCGGACTTTCATCGGCAGATGAGGCGTCTGCAACCACAGGGCATGAACGTCATAGAGAAACCTCGGCTGTTCCGGCAACAGCGGGACAAGTACGCCGGCTTGAATGCGCTGGCGAACCATCCAGTATGGCAGCCAGGCGAGCCCCATGCCGGCGGCCGCGGCATCGGCGATGGCATCGAGGTCGTCGAGCCGCAATCTGCTGACTGGCCTGACCTCAATCGCGGGGTGGCCATTGCGCGGAAACAGCCACGGCTGAACGGCACGCCCGGAACGGCGGTAGATGATCGCGTGACGGCTGCCGAGGTCATCTATTTCCTGCGGCTGGCCATGCCGGTCGAGATAGGACGGCGACGCGCAGACGACCATGCGCTGGCGCGCGATGCGACGCGCCATCACCCCGGTCTGGTCCTCCAGGTCGCCGGTTCTAATGGCAAGATCGCAGCCGTCCTCGGCGAGGTCGGCGATGGCATCACTGAACGACAGGTCAAGTTCCAGCGCCGGATATTGCTGCGCAAACCCGAACAGGATCGGGGCAACGCAGCGCCGGCCGAAATGCACCGGCATGAGGACACGCAGCTTTCCGCGCGGTTCGGCAAGCTGGTCGGCGGCGAGTGCATCCGCGGCCTCCGCTTCGGCAAGCACCAGCCGGCAGCGTTCATAATAGGCGCGCCCGAAATCGGTCAGGCTTTGGCGGCGCGTGGTCCGGTTGATGAGGCGCACGCTCAGACGCTCCTCGAGAAACCGGACATGCTTGCCGACCATCGGCCCGGACAGATCGAGAGCCGCCGCCGCGGCTGCGAACGAGCCCAGGTCGACGGCTTTGACGAACACGGCCATGCTCGTAAGGCGATCCATATTCAAAACCTACAGTTTCTGCTGATCTACTCAAGCGGCTATTTATCCGCCTGATGAGCGCTGGCATAGCTGATTCAGTTCAAATATTTTGGAGTTTTGACCGATGGCACGTGTCGTTCGCTTTCATGAACTCGGTGGTCCCGAGGTCCTGCGCATCGAGAATGTTGACACGCCTGCGCCCGCGAGCGGTGAGATTCAGATCCGCGTCAAGGCGTTGGGTATAAACCGCGCCGAGGCGCTGCTGCGTTCGGGGACCTACATCCAGACCGCGCCGTTGCCTTCCGGTCTTGGGCTCGAGGCCGCGGGTATAGTCGAGATGGTCGGCGAAGGCGTGGACGGGTTTGCGCCTGGCGATGCCGTCAGCATCGTGCCGCCATTATCGATGGCCCGCTGGCCTGCCTATGGTGAGATTGCCACATATCCGGCCGAGCTCGTCGTCAAGCATCCACCATCGCTGAGCTGGGAAGAAGCCGCCGCAGCGTGGATGCAATATCTCACCGCCTACGGTGCGCTGATCGACATTGCCAACCTCCAAAGCGAGGACTTTGTTGTCATTACCGCGGCCTCGAGCAGCGTCGGACTTGCCGCGATCCAGATCGCCAACATGATTGGCGCGACCCCGATCGCGGTCACACGGACGTCCGCCAAGAAGCGGGCTTTGCTTGAGTTCGGCGCGGCCCACGTCATCGCCTCGGCAGAGGAGGACCTGGAAGCCAGGCTGAAGCGAATCGCCGGCCCGGACGGCGTGCGCGTGGTGTTCGATGCCGTCGGCGGCCCGATTTTCAAGCCTCTGACGGCAGCGATGGCACCGGGCGGCATTCTCATCGAATATGGCGGCTTGAGCCTCGACCCGACACCCTTTCCGCTACCTGCAGTGCTGGCAAAGACACTGACGCTGCGCGGTTATCTCGTCCATGAGATCGTGCGCGATCCGGTCCGGCTGCAGGCCGCCAAGGCGTTCATCCTCGACGGACTGAGCTCGGGTTCGCTGAAGCCGGCAATCGCCAGAACCTTTCCGTTCAACCAGATCGTCGAGGCGCACCGCTATCTCGAATCGAACGAACAGTTCGGCAAGATCGTCGTGACCGTTTGACCGGGCATTTATCGGCCTCACGCCTGCGCTGCCAGCCAGTCCCGCACCTTGCGGGCGTTGTCGCTGAGTTCGCGGTTCCTCGACCAGATGACATGAAAGCCCTTGCCGGTCGTCATCGTGTGGCCGGTGACGCGCACCAGCAGCCCTGATGCCAGCAGCCGCTCCGCGAGGTGACCCCAGCCGAGCGCGATGCCTTGTCCTTCCATGACGGCCTGGATCACCAGCGCATAGTCGTTGATGCGCAAGCCGCGTCCGGCATCGGCGATGTCGACACCGGCTGAGGCGAACCATTCGTCCCAGCTCGCGGCCTCGCGAAACGGCTCTTCAAGATGAATAAGGCGGTGCGATTGAAGGTCCGCGACACGCTCCGGCAGCCCGAACCGTGCCACATAACTAACGCCGGCAACGGGGAATATCACCTCATCGGCCAGCGGCAGCGAATGATAATCCGTCCATTCCCTGGGCTCGCCGCCGCGGACGCCGAGCGGGATGTCTTCGGCGATGATGTCGAGATCGCGGTCGGCGGTCTGGATGCGCAGGTCGATGCCCGGCAATTCGTCGCGAAACTGCTGCAGGCGCGGCATCATCCAGAACGAGGCGAAGGCGGTCGAGGCGGCGAGCGTCACATGCGCGCCGACGGCGATCTGGCGCAGATCCTCCGCCGACTTGCGAATGTGCGACAGGCCGAGCGAGACGTCGGCATGGAAGCGGTCGCCGGCCTCGGTCAGGCTGACCTGCCGGTGGCGGCGCTGGAAGAGTTTGGCGCCGAGCTGCTCTTCGAGCCCACGGATCGCATAGGAGACGGCAGCCTGCGTCATGCCGAGCTCGCGTCCGGCGGCGGTAAAGCTCGACAGCCGCCCGGCGGCCTCGAAAACGATCAGGCTGCCGGCCGACGGCAGCAGGTGGCGCAAGCTTCGCATAAACTGAGCTTATACAAGAGATCAGGATTTTCCAGCGTCACAGCCGCATTTTGTCTGGCTAGATTGGTCGAGACAGGAAGATGGAGCCTCCATGAACGCACCGGCCGTTGAAGTGAGCGAACACACCAACCGCCGCAGCGGTGGCCGCCTGGGGCGCAAGGCGCTGCGGGGCGCACCCATAGCGTCGTTTCCAACCCTGGTCCGCCAGATTCCCGTCTATCAGATGGTTCCGGACGAGGCGGTTGAGCTGATCCACCAGGAGTCGCTCTCCATCCTCGAAGAAGTCGGATGCGAGTTCCGCGACGACGAGGCGATCGCAATGTGGAAGGCGGCGGGCGCCGATGTCTCGGAGACAAGGGTCCGGATCGACCGCGCCCTGCTGATGGAGCTCATCTCGAAGGTCCCGTCGGAGTTCACGCTCAATGCGAGGAATCCCCAGCGTTCCGTACGTGTGGGTGGAAACAACTCCATCTTCGTGCCGATGTACGGGGCGCCTTACGTGCGCGACCTCGACAACAACAGGCGCTACGGCACACTCGCCGACCTCAACAATTTCCACAAGCTCGCCTACATGGCGCCGGCGCTGCATTCGTCGAGCTCGATCATCTGCGAGCCGATGGAAATTGCGGTGCCGAAGCGTCACCTCCACATCATCCATTCGGCGCTTAAGCACTCCGACAAGCCGTTCATGGGCATCGTGACTTCCAGGGATCGGGCCGAAGACACGATGGCGATGGCGGGCATCGTGTTCGGCGAGGATTTTGTCCGCGACAACCCGGTCCTGGTGTCGATCACCAACTGCAATTCGCCGCTGGTGTGGGACGCCACCATGCTGGACGCGATGAAAGTCTATGCGCGCCACAACCAGCCGCTGATCCTCGCCCCCTTCGCCCTTTGCGGCGCCTCGACTTCGGCCTCTGCCGTCGGTGCGGTCGCGCAGGTCAATGCCGAAGCGCTCGCGGGCGTCGCGTTCACACAGCTCCTGCGTCCGGGTTCGCCGCAGATCTACGGACAGTTCATGGTGACGGTCGACATGAAGACCGGCGCTCCCATGGGCGGCACGCCGGAGGCGGCCCAGATGATGTATCTGATGGGCGCGCTGGCGCGGAAGTATCGTCTGCCGTGGCGCACGTCAGGTTTCCACGTCGGCTCGAAGCTGAATGACGCCCAGGCGGGCTACGAGGCGAACATGCTGATGCATGCCGCCATCCTTGCCGGCGCCAACTACATCTGGCACTCCGCCGGTTGGCTCGAGGCCGGCCTGACCTGCGGCTATTCGAAATTTGCCACCGACTGCGAGCAGCTTGTCGGCTGGTACAAATATGCTGGCGGGCTGCCATTCGACGATTTCAAGGAGGCGATGGCGGCTATCCGCGAGGTCGGACCGCAGGGCCATTTCCTCGGCACCCAGCACACGCTTGAACATTTCGAGTCCGCCTTCTTCATACCGAGCATCATGGACTTCAATTCATTCGAACAGTGGAAGGCGGAAGGAGCAAAGGACCACGACACCCGCGGCCGCGAGAAAGCGCGCAACATGCTCGCCGATTATGAGGAGCCGAAGCTCGATGAGGGCATCGCCGATGGTCTCAAAGATTTGATTGCGCGGCGCGAGGAGAAACTGCCGGACAGCGTTAGTTGATCACGGGCGAAGACCCGATGCGAACCATAAGGGAGGAAAAAATGACACTCTTCAGAAGCAACGGCGATCGCGTACCGAGCGCCATCGAAGCAATGGCCAGCGAGGCGCGCGCCGGTCGCGTCGACCGGCGGGAGTTTCTGGCCCTGGCAAGCGCTTTCGGCGCATCGACGGCCCTTGCCTACGGCATGATTGGACTTGCCGTGCCGGAGCGGGCTTTGGCTGAAGAGCCGAAGAAAGGCGGAACGCTGCACGTTTCGATGTCGGTGAAGGCGCAAAAGGACACGCGCACCTACGACTGGGTGGAACTTGCGAACATTTCACGCTGCTGGCTCGAGCCGCTCGTACGCTACACCCGCCAGTTCACATTCGAGCCGGTTCTGCTCGAAAGCTGGGAGGTCAACGACGACGCCACCGAATACGTGCTGCATGTGCGCAAGGGCATCGCCTGGAACAACGGCGATGCTTTCAACGCCGATGACGTGGCCTACAATCTAACGCGCTGGTGCGAGAAGGCTGCCGCCGGCAATTCGATGGCCGCGCGCGTCGGTGCGCTGATCGATGCAAAGACCGGCAAGGCCAGGGAAGGGGCGATCACCAAGGTCGACGACAACACGGTGAAGCTGAAGCTGAACGAGCCGGACGTCTCGCTGATTCCGAACTTCACCGACTATCCGGCGCTGGTGGTCCATCGCAACTTCGACGCCGACGGCGCCAATCCGATCGAGAAGCCGATTGGCACCGGGCCGTTCGAACTGGTGTCTTATGCGGTCGGCCAGAAAGCGGTCGTCAAGCGTCGTGAGAATGGCAAATGGTGGGGCGGTGAAGCGCTTCTCGACGGCGTCGAATTCATCGACTACGGAACCGATTTCAACGCCTCGATAAATGCATTCGACTCCGGCGAAATCGACCTCAATTTCGAGACGCCGGCCGACTTCATAGACATTCTCGACAAGATGGGGCTGGTCAAATCGGAGGTTGCGACAGCGACCACGCTCGTCGCCCGGACCAACATCACGAACAAGCCCTATGACGACAAGCGGGTTCGCAACGCCCTCCAGATGGCCGTCGACAACAAAGCGGTGCTCGAACTTGGCTACGCCGGGCGAGGCACTGTTGGTGAAAACCACCACGTCAGTCCGATTCATCCGGAATACTACGCGCTGCCCAAGAAGACACGCGACGCCGCGGGCGCCAGGAAGCTTATGGCCGATGCCGGGCAGGACGACTTCGAGCATGAACTGATCACCGTCGAGGACGATTGGCAAAAGAACACCGGCGACGCTATTGCCGGCCAGTTGCGCGATGCCGGGATCAAGGTGAAGCGCACCGTGCTGCCGGGATCGACATTCTGGAACGACTGGACGAAATACCCCTATTCGATGACCATCTGGTACATGCGCCCGCTTGGCGTACAGGTGCTGGCGCTCGGCTATCGCACCGGCGAGGCCTGGAACGAAACCGGCTACTCGAACCCTGATTTCGACGCCAAGCTCAAGCAGGCTCTTTCGCTCATCGACGTGGAAAAGCGCCGCGAGGTCATGAAGGACATCGAGCAGATCCTGCAAGATTCGGGCGTCATCATTCAGCCGTTTTGGCAGAAGCTGTTCAGCCACATGAACGAGAAGGTGAAGAACTACGGTGTCCACCAAACCTTCGAGATGGATCTCCAGAACGTCTGGCTGAACGCCTGAGTTGCCAGCAGAGGACGCGTTGCAGGATTTCATGGACCGCAAGAAGGCCGACGGGCAAGATGCGTGGTACTGATAGCTTCCGTCAGTGAACAATCGGGGACACCCATGAAACTGCCACTTTTTGTTGCCGCGCTTTCGATGGCCGTGCCGGCGGCCGCGTTTGCCGGCCCTGCTGCCAACGCCGTGAAGTTCTTTTATGTCCCGTCGGTCAAGTTCGAGGCCGATGCGCAATATCGCGACCGCTTCACCGCGCCGGTGACGAAACTGTTCGAATTGAACGACAATGCGGCAAAGAACCATCCGGATGAAGTTCCCTGCATCGACTTCGCCCCTGGTCTCGATGCGCAGGACTATGACGAGAAGACCGTGGCCAAGACGCTGACGCTGGCCGAAACGCTGGACGGCGACAGCGCCGAGGTGACGGCGACGTTCAACCTTTTTCCGGAAGGCGATGGTTCCAAACGCGAAATGGTCTGGTCGTTGAAGAAGATCGACGGCCAGTGGAAGGTCGCCGACATTACCTCGAAGACCAGCGGCTGGACCCTGAGTGCGCTCGAATGCCTGGCCGGACAGTCGCCGGAGTGATGCCGTGCTTCGCTGCCGTCCCTGGATTTTGGCGACTGCGTGCCTGCTGGCCGGATTGAGCAGCGCCGCCGCTCAGGGCCTATTCGGCGCGCCGCCCGCAAATGCGCCGGCCGACAGTGCGGCACCTCCGCCGGCAGTTTCGCCGCCGGCAGAAAACGCGCCGGCCGCAGCCGTGCAGCCGGGCTCGCCGACCGCGGTGGTGAAGCCGTTCTACGAGCATGCCGGGCTCGAGGTCGATCCGGCTCAGCGGGGTCATTTCACCGACCCGGCAAAGTCGGTGCTGGACAAGAGCGACGCGCTGCGGAGGTCGGGGCAGGGCGAGTGCCTCGATCCCAACATGGCGCTCGACAATTCCGAATACGAAAAGGCGGAGATCGACAAGAGCCTGAAGACCATCGAAGCGATCAAGGGCGACGAGGCCAAGGTCGTCGTCGCTTTTGTCGTCTCCGGCAATCCGCACCGGCTGGAATGGAAGTTCAAAAAGATCGATGGCGACTGGAAGATATCGGACCTGCTCTCGGTGACCGGCGAATGGGCGCTAAGCCAATACCAGTGTGAGTGAGAACGGAACCGATGAAGATCACCAACATCCGCGTCACCCACGTCAACGTCCCGCTCGATGCTCCGTTCTGGTGGACGGCTGGTCTCTACGGCGGCGCCTCGAAATCGATCATCGAGGTCGAGACGGACGAAGGCGTGGTCGGACTGGGCGAGGCGCCATGGTGGCATTTCGGCGAGGTGATCAAGGCCGAGATCGCGCCGGCGCTGATTGGCGCCGATCCGCTCGACATCGCCGACTGCGAGGCGCGCTGCGTGCCGCCCTGGCAGATTACCGCCAACACCGGCGAGAATGCAGCCACGGTGGCGTTCGGCGCCGTCGAACTGGCGCTGTGGGATATAAGAGGCAAGGTCTTCGGCATGCCGCTCTACAAGCTGCTCGGCGGCGCGGTGCGCAAGGACATTCCGTTTTCGGAATATTTCGCCTTTCGCCCCGCTCACGGCGGAGCCGGCGGCGAGATGACCGCCGAAGCGATCGTCGACTACTGTCTCGGCATGCGAGAACAGCACGGCTCGACGATTTTCGAGGGCAAGCTGATCATGGGCGATCCCGAGCTCGAGATCAGGACAGTGCGCATGCTGCGCGAGGCGCTTGGCGATAAAGCGCAGATCAAACTCGATTCCAACATGCAGTGGTCGCTGACCACAGCGCGCTGGGTGCTGCGCGAGATCGAGCCGTTCAACATCCGCAACTACGAGGATCCGGTCGCGACCTTCGAGGAGATGGCTGCGCTGCGCCAGCATTCGCGCATTCCGTTCTCGACGCACATCCCGGATCTCAGACGGGCAGTCGCGCTCGGTGCGCCGGATTACTTCGTCTGCAATTTCGCAGCACTCGGCGGATTGTCGAAAACTCTGAAATTCATCGCCGCCTGTGAGGCGATGGGCAAGGGGTTCTGGTGCTATTCGAACGATCTCGGCATTATGACATCGGCTTATCTGCACGTCGTGGCGGCGACACCGTGGATCACCGAGGCGTCGCAGTCGTTGTTTCGCTGGCAGATCGGCGATGTCATCAAGGACGGTCCTTTCCGCCAGACGGGCAATACGGTGCGCGTGCCGGAGGGTGACGGGCTGGGCGTCGAACTCGATCCGGCGGCAATGAAACGCTGGTCAGCGCACTTTGCCGAACACGGGCCGATGCACCATTTCAGCGACCCGAACAGCCCCAGCCGCTACCGGCGGCTGCCGCTCAACTGATGCGAAGTGCACGTGACCGATCGATGAGAAGAGGTCCTGTCGTGGTTGCTTTATTCGCGGCGGTTTGCGTCCTGGCCTGCGCTGTCACCTGGGAGGCAGGAAGCCATGCGGTGGCCCGCGTGCCTCAGCAAAGCTTCACGCTGCCTGTGGGGTTACCGGTGGAGCGCATCGTTCTGAAGCGGGAGGGCGCGCCCGACCTTGCCGGTTGGGTGGCGGATCGGCAGGACAGTTGCGGAACAATCGTGCTGTTACACGGACGTGGTTCAAACAAGCTGGCCATGGTTCCAAGAGCGAAGCTGCTTTTCGAAAGCGGCTACTCGATCGTGCTGTTCGATCTGTCGGGACATGGCGAAAGCGGCGGCGATATCAGAGGCTTTGGTTACATCGAACGGCAGGACGCCAGCCGCATCCTCGCCTTTGCCCGGCAACGCTTCGCCGGTCGCAAGGTGGCGGCCATCGGCTCGTCGCTCGGTGCGGCTGCTTTTGTATTTGGCGCTCAGCAGGAGCATGCCGACGCCTATGTCCTGGAGCAGCTCTACGCGACTTTGCTGGAAACCACGGCGTTGCGAGCGCCCTTGCCTATGTTGCGCGACATACAGGCGACCATCCTCTTGGCGCAGATGCAGCTCCGCCTTGGCTTCGGGGTAGATGATGTCAGGCCGGTCGATCGCATCGGCGCGATTGATCGGCCGATATTGCTGCTAGCAGGCAATTCGGATCCGTTTGTCGCTCGCAGCCAGACACTGGCGTTGAAAGATGCGGCAGGCGCTGACGCAAAGCTGGTCTGGTTCGACGGCGCGCGGCATGTTGATCTCTATCGCTATGACCAACAGCAGTACCGCGACGCGGTGATGCCTTTCCTGGAGACCAACCTGTGCCGGACCGGGATCAGGTGAGCCGCTCCGTCCGATCAGCCGCGCCCGCGATAGGGGGCGACGCCGGTGTCGGGCAACCACACACCTTCCGGCGGCGCGCCGGTTTGCCAGAACACGTCGATCGGAATGCCACCGCGCGGATACCAGTAGCCGCCGATGCGCAACCACAATGGCTTGGTCGCGGCGATGATGCGGCGGCCGATCATGACGGTGCATTCTTCGTGGAAGGCGCCATGGTTGCGAAACGAGGTCATGAACAGCTTGAGCGACTTCGATTCCACCAGCAGCGCATCGGGTGCGTAGTCGATGACGATATGGGCGAAGTCCGGCTGGCCGGTGACCGGGCAGAGCGAAGTGAATTCCGGGCAGGTGAAGCGAACGATGGCCGGCGGGCCGTCGCCGCGCGAAAACGGCACGGTTTCCAGGACTGCCGCTTCAGGGCTCTGTGGCGCCTCGACGTTGGTGCCGAGCTGGGTGAGGTTTTTCGTATCGGTCATGAGCAGGTTCCTTGCTGCATGTCGCCCAAAACTGCGCAGCGATTTTGGGACAGCGACATGCGTAAAAACAAAATTTGCCGCTCATTAGCACAATTTGAAACAGCAGGAAGACGATGACCAGCAACGACCCGCTCCTCCAGCCCTATCAGCTCAAGCATCTGATGCTGAAGAACCGGGTGATGTCGACCAGCCATGAGCCGGCCTATTCCGAGGACGGCATGCCGAAGGAACGCTACCGGCTCTACCATGCCGAAAAGGCCAAGGGCGGCATGGCGCTGACCATGACCGCCGGTTCGGCGATCGTCTCGCGCGACAGCCCGGCCGCTTTTGGCAATCTGCATGTCTATGACGACCGCATCGTGCCGTGGCTCGCCGAGCTTACCGATGCCTGCCACGAGCACGATTGCAAGGTGATGATACAGATCACCCATCTCGGCCGCCGCACCGGTTGGAACAAGGCCGACTGGCTGCCCGTGCTGTCGGCTTCGCCGGTGCGCGAACCGGCCCATCGCGCCTTTCCCAAGACTATCGAGGACTGGGATATCGAGCGCATCGTAGCCGACTATGCGGCGGCCGCGCAGCGCTGCCAGGCTGCCGGCCTCGACGGCATCGAGTTCGAAGCCTACGGCCATCTGATGGACGGTTTCTGGTCGCCGGCCACCAACCAGCGCGACGACGATTTCGGCGGCTCGCTCGACAACCGGCTGCGCTTCACCGGAATGGTGCTCGACGCGGTGCGTGCCGCGGTCGGCGAAAAGTTCGTCGTCGGCATCCGCATGGTCGCCGACGAGGATTTCGAGAAAGGCCTGTCGAAACAGGAGGGCGTCGAAATCGCCAGGCGGCTGGCCGGCTCCGGCAAGGTCGATTTCCTCAACATCATCCGTGGCTCGATCGAGACCGATGCGGCGCTGACCAAGGTCATCCCGGTGACCGGCATGCGGTCGTCGCCGCATCTCGACTTTGCCGGCGAGATCAGGGCAGCGACGAAATTCCCGACCTTCCATGCGGCGCGGATTTCCGACGTCGCCACCGCGCGTCACGCCATCGCCACCGGCAAGCTGGACATGGTCGGCATGACGCGCGCCCACATTGCCGACCCGCATATCGTCAAAAAAGTGATGGAGGGCCGCGAGCACGAGATCCGCCCTTGCGTCGGCGCCACCTATTGCCTCGACCGCATCTATGAGGGCGGCGAGGCGCTGTGCATCCACAATGCGGCGACGGGCCGCGAGGCTGATATCCCCCATATTATTCCGAAAACCGAGGGACCGAAGCGGAAGGTGGTCGTCGTCGGTGCCGGCGCCGGCGGGCTGGAGGCGGCGCGCGTCGCCGCCGAGCGCGGGCACCAGGTGACGGTGCTGGAAGCATCGAGCCAGGCCGGCGGCCAGGTGCGGCTGGCAACGCAAAACCCGCGCCGCAAGGAATTGATCGGCATCATCGACTGGCGCCTGGCCGAACTCGACCGGCTGGGCGTCGAGATCCGCTACGACAAATGGGCGGAGACGGACGACGTGCTGGCGCTGTCGCCGGACGTGGTGGTGGTCGCCACCGGCGGCCTGCCGCAGAACCCGCCTCTGACGGCGGGCGACGATCTCGTCACCTCGAGCTGGGACATCATGGCCGGCAGCGTCAAGCCGGCCGAGAACGTGCTGCTCTATGACGACAATGGCGGCCATCAGGGCATGGGTGCCGCCGAACTGATCGCCAATAGCGGCGCCAGGCTGGAGCTGGTTTCACCAGAGCGCTTCTTCGCCCCGGAAATGGGCGGCATGAATCATGTGCCCTACATGCGCGCCTTCCAGGAAAAGGGTGTCACGGTGACCATCAACACACGGCTACGTTCTGTGCGGCGTGAAGGCAACCAGCTGATCGCCGAGCTCGCCTCCGACTTCGCCGATGGCTGGCGCGGCGAGCGGCGGGTCGACCAGGTGGTGGTCGAGCACGGCACGCTGCCGCTCGACGATCTCTACCTGGCGCTGAAGCCGCTGTCGAAGAACGCCGGCGCGATCGATTACGAAAAACTGATCAATGGCGGCGACATCTTTCCTGCGCGCAATCCGCAAGGCGGTTTCGTCGTCTTTCGCATCGGCGACGCGGTAGCTTCACGCAATATCCACGCTGCGATCTATGACGGCATCAGGTTCGGCTTGCGAATCTGAGGAATATTTTGGATTGATTGGTGGCGCGCAGCCGAACCTCCGTACGGAGAGCCACCACGGTACGTCGGTCCGGTCTGCGCGCCGCGCACGCCGCCGGCCATCGCCGGGCACCGTACGATCTTGCGATTGCGGCAGGACGTTCAAAACATCCTGGCGGTGGCCATGCAGAACACGGTGATGACCAGCAGGCCGCCGGCGATGCGTTCGCCCTTTGTCATCTTGGCGCGCAACTGGGTTTGCTTCGCCGCATCAGCGCCGGCCAACTGCCTGCTGGCGGAACCCACCAGCGCGCCCTGAACCCCGGCGGCGATTAACGCCGTCAAGATGCCGAGCGCCAAGACCTTCTCCATCGAGCCGAAAGAGCCGTTGTGGAAGAAATACCACAGCAGCAAGCCGGTGAGGAAAACCACGCCGGCTGCGCCCATTTGCGGCCGGAAGAAACGTTCCGCCCTGATCTCCGGTTCGCGGGCGACCGCGATGGTGGTGCCGGCCCAGAACACGCCCGCCATGACGTGAAGGCCGAGGACGATGATGTAGACATATTGCATGACCGCATTTCCTCTCTTGCCCACCGCCAGGCATATCGATAGATATCAAATGATTAGATGTCAACGCATAAGCTCGAGCCGGTTCCATAGGCTTTGCCCTTGTTCTAGTGTCGGATCATGACGCCCTTTGACCGCCCGCCGATCGGGATGAATCTCGCGCGCACCGCCAAGCTGGTTGCGCAGGCTTTCGACGCTGCCTTGGTCGAGGCAGGCGGCACGCTGCCGGTCTGGGTCACGTTGCTGTCGGTCAAGTCGCGGGAGCTGGCCAACCAACGCGAGCTCGCCGGCATGATCGGCATCCGGGGCGCAACGCTGACCCACCACCTCAACGCCATGGAGACGCAAGGCCTGCTGATGCGCCGCCGCGATCCCGAGAACCGCCGGGTTCACCAGGTGGAGCTGACCCAAGCCGGAGAAGCGCTGTTCCTGCAATTGCGCACCGCCGCGTTAGCCTTCGACAAGCGGCTGCGGAAAGGACTGTCCGACGACAGGCTGGCAGAGTTTGCACAGGTGCTGGCCGCGTTGCGGGCCAATGTCAGTTGATACCGATTGGACCGCAACCCTTGTTCCAAGCCGTCTGCAATGTTATATGACCATGGTAGTCATATGCGAGGGTGGCAAACATGCGCGAAATTCAGTTGAAAGACGCCAAGGCGACGCTTTCGGCAGTCGTCGATCAGGCAGTTGCAGGAGAGCCTGCCATTATCACACGCCACGGTCGGAAGCAGGCCGTCATCCTGTCGTTCGAAGATTATCAGCGGCTGTCTCGGGTGCCGAGCTTCGGGCGGCTGCTGGCGGCTTTTCCCGGGGACAAGGACGACATTCCGCCTCGTTCCCGTAAGCCGGCTCGCAAGATTGCGTTGTAGCGCGGCGACCAGCCCTGATGTTTCTGCTGGACACCAACATCATCTCGGCAATGGCTCCAGCCAGGAAGGTTGATCGGGCGGCGCTGATGGCATGGCTCGATATGGCGAGCGAATACCTGTTCCTATCCGTTGTGACTGCGTCCGAAATCGCGGCGGGGATAGCGAAGGCGGAGCGCGACGGCGCGACCACAAAGGCCGCGCTGCTACGCGACTGGTGGCAGGCAGTCGAGCACCTTTACGGGGCAAGGATTCTGCCCTTCGATTTGCGAGCCGCGCATGCCGCGGGTTCTATTCTTGATCGCGCAAGGGCTCATCGGCCGGGATTTGAAGATATAGCGATTGCTGCTACGGCCGAGGTTCACGGCCTGGTGATACTGACGGATAACGAGCGTCATTTCGCACCACTTGGGGTGCCGATGCTCAATCCGCTGAGAAACCTGCCGCCATTGCAGTAGTTCCGACTTTCCTACGCCCGGCAGCCCTGCAGCACCGTCAGCCTGGCCTTCTTGGGCGTTCGCGCCACCAGCCATTCGCGCACGCTGTCCGGCGGCATCGGGAAAGCGATGGAATAGCCTTGCACCTGGTCGCAGCCGATCGCCATCAGCGAGTCGAGCTCGGCTTCGGTTTCGGCGCCCTCGGCAACGATCGAGATGCCGAGACCGCGGGCGAGCTCGGTGAGGGCACGCACGATCTTGGTGTTGCCGCTGTTCTCGTTGATGTTCTGGACGAACCGGCGGTCGATCTTCAGCCGATCGATCTCGTTTGGATTGACATGGCTGAGCGATGCGTAGCCGGTGCCAAAATCATCGAGCTCGAGATGGATACCGGCGGCGCGAATGTGCCGCAGCTTTGCCGCGATACCGGTCTTCTCGTCGTCGAGGATGACGGATTCGACGATCTCCAGCGACAGTTTGTGCGCTGGCAGGCCAGCCCTCTCCAGCATGTCGAACAGGAAGACTTCGAAATCTGTCTCGCGCAGCTCCGAGCCGGATACATTGACGGCGATCCGTCCGAAGGCGATGCCTGCGCGGTTCCATTCGGCTGCTTCGTCGATCGCCTTGGCGATGACGATGCGGCCGATCTCGGGCATGAGACCGCATTTTTCCGCGATCGGAATGAACTCGCCCGGCGCGATCATGCCGCGCTCGGCATGTCTCCAGCGAACCAGAGCCTCGATGCCGCTGATGGCGCCGTCCGACAGCGAGACTTGCGGCTGGAAATAGACTTCGAACGCCTTCTCCGAGATAGCGGTCCTGATATCGAGCTCGAGCTGCTTGCGATAATCGAGTTCGTGCCTCAGCTCCTCGGAGAAGAACGACAAGCTGCCGCCGCCCTGCTTCTTGGCGGAATACAGCGCCAGATCGGCATGGACGAGCAGATCCTGCGCATTGTCGGCGTCGACAGGGTAGACCGCAATCCCGGCACTTACGCCCGGATGGATTGTCGTGCCTCGAAAGACGATCGGCTTGTTGAGCTTGGTCAGGATGCGCCGGGCGACGGTATCGATGTCCTCGGTGCTGCCGGCACCGTTGAGAATCATGACGAATTCATCGCCGCCGAGCCGCACGTTGAGATCCGACGTACGGCACGAATCACGCATGCGCTGCGCAGCCGCCACCAGCACATAATCGCCGGCGGCGTGGCCGAACGTGTCGTTGATCTGCTTGAACCGGTCGAGATCGAACTGCACCACGGCAACCCGTTCACGCCGTCGCCGCGCGGCATTGATCAGCGTATCGAAATGCTCGGTCAAAAAGGTGCGGTTGTGCAGGCCGGTCAGCCCGTCATGCACGGCGATAAAGGCCATGGAATTGCGCGCATCGACCAGCTCGCGCGTCCTGCGCAGGATGGCATTCGACATTGGCCTGAAAATGAAAAGCGCCACCAGCACGATGACGCCGATGGTCGAGTAGAACAATGTGCGGTTAAGATCGAGAAGTGTTTCGGATCGCTGGTCTGCAAAGGCACTGATGCGCTGGCCAAGTGCGGCATAGCCCGACAATGTTGCGTTGGCAACGGAAGCGTTCAGGTTGACGCGCTCCTCTCCGCCTTTGTAGCCACCATTGCCGGCCATGTTGAGCCGCGATTCGAATGACGAGATCAGGCGTTCGCCGTTGGCGATAAGCCCGACCGAGAAATAGTCGAGATGGTACGGCTTGGCGAAAAGTACGCTCTCGATCGATCTCGGATCGAACCTTGCCGGCGACGCCGGATCGGCGGCGGTCCGTTCGAGCAGCAGATCGTAGTTCTCCTCGAACTCCACAGTCGCTTGCTTGAGCGCGCTAACCAGGGCCGGCTGCTGGTCGCGTGAGGCGGTACCGGTGGCGCCGGCAAGGAAGACGATGCGCTGCGATAGGGCTTTTTGTGTGCTGACCACATCGAGCAGTGCCTGGTTGTGCTGCTGGGCCGCCATCATCTGCTGCAGCAGGATGAAGGAGGCCACGACCATGGCGGCGATGATCAGCAGAGCCAGCCAGTAGCCGGATTTGATCAGGAGTATGAGCCTGCCCGAAACGGCGTGCACCGGCTGCTGTGACATTTTCTGAGGCGGCCCTCTCGCCAACGAATTCTTGTGCGACAACCTTTGGCTTCAAAGTGTTAACAGGTTTGGGACGGCAGCATGCCGGCGGCGGCGACCGTGGCGAGAAACCCGCAAAGTGGTTATTGCAATCTTTCGCGGCGCCTCCGCATTTGAACATCGTGGCCTCTGCCGTGCCATTGCCGCCACCGAAGCGGTCGCTTTTGCGATGGATTTTTCGTCCGCGCGGCGCGACAGTCCTCATCGATCTCAACAGGGCCTGATCATGACCGAAGCATTCCTTTCCCACATCGACAGCGAGCTTGAAGGACTGAAATCGGCCGGCCTTTACAAATCCGAACGGGTGATAACCTCGACCCAATCGGCCGAGATCGAGGTCGGCGGCGAGAAGGTGCTGAATTTCTGCGCCAACAATTATATCGGCCTCGCCGACAGCGCCGAACTGCGCGAGGCGGCCAAGCAGGCGCTCGACCGGTACGGCTACGGCATGGCATCGGTGCGCTTCATCTGCGGCACGCAGGAAGAACACAAGCAGCTCGAGGCGACCATTTCTGACTTCCTCGGCATGGAGGACACCATCCTCTACGGCTCCTGCTTCGACGCCAATGGCGGCCTGTTCGAGACGCTGCTCGGCGAGGAGGATGCGGTCATCTCCGATGCGCTGAACCACGCCTCGATCATCGACGGGGTACGGCTGTCGAAGGCAAAGCGCTTCCGCTACGCCAACAACGACATGGCCGATCTGGAAGCGCGGTTGAAAGAGGCGCGCGACTGTCGGTTCCGGCTGATCGCCACCGACGGCGTGTTCTCGATGGATGGCATCATCGCCAATCTGAAAGGCGTCTGCGACCTCGCCGACAAATACGATGCGATGGTCATGGTCGACGACAGCCATGCTGTTGGCTTCGTCGGCAGGAACGGCCGTGGCTCGGCCGAACATTGCGGCGTCGAGGGCAGGGTGGACATCATCACCGGTACGCTGGGCAAGGCATTGGGCGGCGCGTCGGGCGGCTACACATCGGGCAGGAAGCAGGTGGTCGACTGGCTGCGCCAGCGCTCGCGGCCCTATCTGTTCTCCAACACGCTGATGCCGGCGATCGCTGGCGCTTCGATCCGGGTTTTCGAGATGATCCGCAATGGCGATGCGTTGCGCCAGCGCCTATATGCCAATGCGGCGCGGTTTCGCTCCGAGATGGGCAAGCTCGGTTTTACTCTGGCCGGCGCCGACCATCCGATCATCCCGGTGATGCTGGGCGACGCGACGCTGGCGCAGGAAATGGCGGCGCGGATGCTGAAGCGCGGTATCTATGTCATCGGCTTCTCGTTCCCGGTGGTGCCGAAGGGCCAGGCGCGCATCCGCACGCAGATGTCGGCCGCCCATTCCGGCGCCGACATCGACCGCGCGGTCGAAGCGTTCGCCGCAGTCGGTCGCGAACTCGGCGTGATTTCCTGAGCGGCCGGATCAAGAGATTCAAGCGACTAAGGTTCTGGGGACAAAAGAATGTCGAACATGATGAAGGCGCTGGTCAAGGCCAAGGCCGAGCCGGGCATCTGGATGGAAGAAGTGCCGGTGCCGGAAATCGGCCCGAACGATGTTCTGATCAAGATCAGGAAGACCGCGATCTGCGGCACCGACGTCCACATTTATAATTGGGACCAGTGGGCGCAGAAGACCGTGCCGGTGCCGATGGTGACCGGTCACGAGTTTGTCGGCACCGTCGCCGATTTCGGCGCGGCGGTGACCGAGTACAAGATCGGTCAGCGTGTTTCGGGCGAGGGCCATATCGTCTGCGGCCATTGCCGCAACTGCCGGGCGGGCAGGGGGCATCTGTGCCGCAACACGCTCGGCGTCGGCGTCAACCGGCCGGGCGCCTTTGGCGAATACCTTGCGATCCCGCAGCACAATGTCGTGCCCATCCCCGACGATGTGCCGGACGAGATCGCGGCAATTTTCGATCCTTTGGGCAATGCGGTTCACACCGCATTGTCCTTTGATCTCGTCGGCGAGGACGTGCTGGTCACCGGCGCCGGGCCGATCGGCATCATGGGTGCACTGGTGGCGCAGTGCGTTGGCGCGCGAAAAGTGGTCATCACCGACATCAACCCGGTGCGCCTGGCACTGGCGAAAAAGCTCGGCGTCCAGCATGTCGTCGATGCGTCGAAGGAAAAGCTGCGCGACGTGATGCCGGCGCTCGGCATGACCGAGGGTTTTGACGTCGGCCTTGAAATGTCGGGCGCCGCACCTGCCTTCCGCGACATGATCGACACCATGAACAATGGCGGCAAGATCGCCATTCTCGGCATCGCGCCGACCGGCTTCGAGATCGACTGGAACAAGGTCATCTTCAAGATGCTGCATCTGAAAGGCATCTACGGCCGCGAGATGTTCGAGACCTGGTACAAGATGATCGCGCTGGTGCAGGGTCCTCTCGACGTCAGCGGCCTGATCACCCACCGCATCGGCATCGACGACTATATTTCCGGCTTCGAAGCGATGAAGAGCGGCAATTCCGGCAAGGTGGTGATGGATTGGTGAGGCATATAGCGGTGCAAGATGGCGGATAGTGAGCACGGTCGCATCATTGCCTCGCAGGCAAAGATCGGACTGAAGCCCGCCGGATTTCAACGCAAAGGGAAGTCTCGAATCTGGATCGCCGATCGCGGCTTCTGGCTAAGTGTAGTCGAGTTCCAGCCCAGCTCTTGGTCCAAAGGCACTTACCTTAACGTAGCAGTCCACTGGCTCTGGGGTTCGCTCCCTGAAACAGTTACCTTCGATCGTCCTCAGCGCATTGGACAGTTCGTTCCGTTCGAGAGCCCGGCACAGTTTCTGCTCGCGGTTGATCAAATGGCCAAGAAGGCCGTCGAAATCGATCGGGTTCACCGATCAATGTTCCCTTCCGTGCAGGCGACAGCGACAATCCTCGTGAATGAATTGCAGCCGGGCGCCTACGGCGAGTGGGCGGCCTTCCACGCCGGGGTGGCGGCCGGTTTGGCTGGTGATTTTGAAACGGCAAGGCGGCTGTTTGAAAGCGCTCAGAGACATGCGGCTTCGCAGGCGCAGCTTCTCTTGGGCTACATCGATGATCCGATAGCATTTCGAAGCCGTGTCAGAGGCTTCATTGTAGCCGAACGCGCCTACTACGGTCTAGGAGCGTTACCTGCCGCAACAGCGATCTGATTTCTACGACGGTCAAACCTATGGAGGATTTCAACCCACTGTGAGTTTTGCCTCCAGCGCCGCTACCCCACTGACAATCGCCGCCCGCTCTTCCGCACCAAGCCTCTCCAGCAGCTCCCGCTCGAACGCCTTCGCCAGCGGCACCATTTCGCGATAGGCGGCAAGCCCCGCTTTGGTCAGCGTCAGATGCTCGACGCGACGGTCTTTCTCGTCTGGCGTGCGGGTCAGCCAGCGGCGCCGCTCGAGTTCGGCGACCGCGCGCGAAACCTTGGTCTTGTGCATGGCCGATTGCTCGCCGAGCGCCGTCGCCGTCATCGTGCCGTGCTGTCCAAGTCCCGCAAGCGTGCGCCATTCGGGCCGGGTCAGGCCGTGGCGGTCCTTGTATATCCTTGAGAATTCGCGGCTGACGGCATCGGCAAGCCGATAGAGCCGGTAAGGCAGGAAGGATTCCAGCTCGAGGATTTCCATGGTTGGCCCTGACTGGCATGCTGGCGGCTCATGCCGAAATCACCGTTGATGGTTACATTTTCAATGGTTACAGATGAAACCGGTATGGTCAACTCGGAGCATCCTTGCGGATGCGCAAACGATGCTCCGAGACCATGAATTCGGGAGGATTCCATGGCCTATTCCTACATGCCGGGTTTCGGCAACGACTTCGAGACCGAGACTCTGCCGGGCTCGCTGCCGCAAGGGCGAAACTCGCCGCAGCGGCCGGCCTACGGCCTCTATGCCGAGCAGCTTTCGGGCTCTCCTTTCACCGCGCCGCGCGGCACCAATGAGCGCTCCTGGCTTTATCGGATAAGGCCGAGCGTCAGGCACACCGGTCGCTTCAAAGCGGCGAATTATCCGCTTTGGAAAAGCGCGCCGAACGTCGGCGACCATCAGCTCGCACTCGGCCAGTATCGCTGGAGCCCCGTGCCGATGCCGAAGGAACCGACCGATTTCATCGCCGGCATGCGCTCGATCACCACCGCCGGCGACGTGCTCGGCCAGGCCGGCATGGCGGCACACGTCTATGTCGCCAATCGCTCGATGGTCGACGATCATTTCTTCAACGCCGACGGCGAGTTGCTGGTCGTGCCCCAGGTTGGAGCCTTGCGCTTCGTCACCGAGATGGGTGTTATCGAACTCAGGCCGGGCGAGATTGCCGTGCTGCCGCGCGGCCTGGTGTTCAAGGTCGAACTGGTCGATCCGCAAGTGCGCGGCTATGTCTGCGAAAATTACGGCGCCAAGCTGACGCTGCCGGATCGCGGCCCGATCGGCGCCAATTGCCTGGCCAATCCGCGCGATTTCAAGACGCCCTGCGCCTGGTTCGAGGACAAGGACACGCCCTGTCGGCTGATCGCGAAATGGTGTGGCCAGTTCCATGTCACCGAAATCGACCATTCGCCGCTGGATGTGGTGGCGTGGCACGGCAATTATTCGCCCTACAAATATGATCTTGCGACCTTTTCGCCGGTCGGTGCGATCCTGTTCGACCACCCCGATCCGTCGATCTTCACCGTGCTGACCGCGCCGAGCGGCGAGGAAGGCACCGCCAATATCGATTTCGTCATCTTCCCGCCGCGCTGGCTTGTGGCGGAAAACACTTTCCGCCCGCCCTGGTATCACCGCAACATCATGAGCGAGTTCATGGGCCTGATTCATGGTCAGTACGATGCCAAGGAAGAGGGCTTCGTGCCGGGCGGCATCAGCCTGCACAACATGATGCTGGCTCACGGACCCGATGCCTCTGGTTTCGAAAAAGCCTCGCGCGCGGAGCTGAAACCGGTCAAGCTCGACAACACCATGGCCTTCATGTTCGAGACGCGCTTTCCGCAAATGGTGACCCGCTATGGCGCCGAGCTCGAAACCCGGCAGGACAATTACATCGACTGCTGGGCCGGCCTGAAGAAGCGCTTCAACGGCACGCCAGAGGGCGACTGGTCTTGAGCGCCGTCGCGTGACGGATCGTCTGGTGCTTCTGGGTTCGAAGGGTGGCCCGGCGCTGCGGCCGGGCGGCCCGTGGCCGAGTTCGTCGCTGCTGGAGATTGGCGGCCGCACCATCGTCGTCGATTGCGGGCTGGGCGTAACGCGCGGGCTGACTGATGCCGGCATCAGCCTGAAGGCGCTCGACCTGATCTTCATCACGCATTTGCACTCCGACCATGTTCTGGAACTCGGACCTCTCATCCACACCGCCTGGACCGCCGGCCTGGCGGCGCCCGTCACTTTGTTCGGCCCGCCCGGCATCGGCCATTATTGGCAGCGCTTTTGCCAGGCGATGGAGTTCGACATCGAGATCCGCATCGCCGATGAAGGCAGGCCGGATCTCCGCGACCTGGTCTCGATCGTCGAATTTGGTGAAGGCCAGGTGGCCGAAGAGCGCGGTCTCAAAATATCGGCGCTGCGTGTCGACCACCCGCCGGTGACGGATTGCTTTGCGCTGCGCTTCGATCATGCGGGGCAAGGCATCGTCTTTTCGTCGGATACGGCGTTCTTTCCGCCATTGGCGGATTTCGCCGAGGGCGCCGACGTCCTGGTCCACGAGGCCATGCTGGAAAAGGGTATCGAGCGGCTGGTCGCGAAGACCGGCAACGGCGCAAGGCTGAGGGAACACCTGCTTGCCAGCCACAGCTTTGCCGAGGAAGCGGGCCGCATCGCCAGCGAGGCAGGCGTCAAAAGACTGGTCCTCAACCACCTCATTCCCGCCGACGATCCCGAGATCGGCGAGGCCGACTGGATTGCCGCCGTCAGGAAAACATGGGCCGGCGACTTGACGATCGCCCGCGACGGCCTTGTTGTGGAATTAAGCAGCGCCAAAGCTGCGCCAGGAGAGGAAACCGCATGAAGCTTGCCACATTGAAGGACGGGACGCGCGATGGAAAGCTCGTCGTCGTCTCGCGCGACCTGACGCGGTTTACCGATGCTTCGTTCCTGGTGCGCACGCTGCAGGCCGCGCTCGACGACTGGCATCGCATCGCCCCGCATCTCGCTGCCATGGCGGAATCGTTGGAAAACAATGCAGTACCGTCCGCGCGCTTTCACGAGCACGACGCCCATTCGCCGCTGCCGCGCGCCTACCAATGGGCCGACGGCTCGGCCTATGTGAACCATGTCGAGCTGGTGCGAAAGGCGCGCGGTGCCGAGATGCCGGCAAGCTTCTGGACCGATCCGCTGATCTACCAGGGCGGCTCGGACGCTTTCCTCGCACCGCGCGACCCGATCCGCATGGTCGACGACACCCTTGGCATCGACATGGAAGGAGAGGTCGCCGTCATCGTCGACGATGTGCCGATGGGCGCAAGCCTCGATGAGGCGCGGGCGGCGATCCGGCTGGTCATGCTGGTCAACGATGTAACGCTGCGCGGCCTGACCGGACCCGAGCTCGCCAAGGGGTTCGGCTTCTACCAGTCGAAACCGTCATCTGCCTTTTCGCCGGTTGCGGTGACGCCGGACGAGCTGGGCGATGCCTGGGACGGCGGCAAGGTCAGCCTGCCGCTGCTGGTCGATCTCAACGGCAAGCCGTTCGGCCGGGCGAACGCCGGCATCGACATGACCTTCGACTTTCCGGCGCTGATTGTTCACGCCGCAAAAACGCGGCCGCTGGCCACCGGCACCATCGTCGGTTCGGGCACCGTCTCCAACAAGCTCGACGGCGGGCCGGGCAAGCCTGTCTCGGCGGGCGGCGCCGGCTATTCCTGCGTCGCCGAGCTGCGTATGATCGAGACCATCGAAACCGGCGAACCGAAAACGCCGTTCCTGCGCTTTGGCGATAGCGTGCGCATCGAGATGAAGGACAGGGGTGGGCATTCGATCTTCGGCGCCATCGAGCAGAGGGTCGAGAAGTACGAGGGGGCAAGAGAATGACGGGCGAGACATTCTATCTGCTGTGCGGTGTCTGGGCCCTTGTCATGCTGGCGATCTTCATCCTGGCGATCCGCCTGAGCTATCGCATCGAGGCGCGCTCGCCAGGCCTGACCAACCGCAGCGGCTTTCCGCGCAAGGCGATGATGTTTCACACCGTCACCAACACGAATGTCGCGCCGGACCAGGAAACGCAAGCCATGCGGCGGCACATGATCGGGCTGCTGCTGATTGTTTTGGCTGGGTTTGCGCTTCTATGGGCGGGTGTGTCGCTATTCCGGGTCGCGCCGTGAAGTCATGGACCTGCTGAACCATTTTCGGCGCATGGCAGCCAACAATCTCTGGTCGAACGACCGGCTCTATCGTGCCGTGCTGCAGCTTGAGCCCGACGAATTCGAGGCTGAAAGGATAAGCTTCTTCCCCTCGATCAAGGCAACGCTCAATCACATCCTGGCGGTCGATCACCTCTATCTCGATTTTCTCGAAGAGGGCGGCGTCGGCGCCGCCGCCCATGACGATTTTGTGCCGTTCAATGATGCCAAGGCGCTTTTTGTTGCACAGGCGGAGGCCGATCGGCGGCTGATCGCCTTTTGCGGCCGCCTGTCGGCGGACGATCTCGAGCGCCGCGTTCTCACCGACCGGCGCGAGGACGGCATGATACCGGAACGGATCGGCGATCTGCTCGCCCATCTCTTCATCCACGACATCCATCATCGCGGCCAGGTGCACGCGATGCAGTCCGGCACCTCGGTGAAACCGCCGCAACTCGACGAGTTTTTCCTCGATTATGATCTGACACTCAGGAAAGCCGAGGTCGAGAGGTTGGGCTTGCGAGACCAACTGCTTGGATAATCATGCCAAAGCCACATCGTAACGGGCGAAATGCGGGTCGGATGTCAGGATGGTGAGGTTCTCCACTTGCGCCTGCGCAATCAGAAGTCTGTCGAACGGATCACCATGGTGGTGGGGTAGGCCGCCGACGGCGTTCGCGTGCTGGAAGGTTACGGCGAGCGGCTGAAATTGCATCCTTGGAAGCAGCGCTGGCAGATCGTCCGGCGCATTAAGTTTTCTGATCGAACGTTTGATGGCAATTTCCCAGACGCTTGCCGCGCTCGCGAACACCACCGCTTCCGAAGCCAGAATGACGCGGTGGTGCTCGCTAAGACGTCGATCGTCCGAAATCGACCAGAGGATGATGTGTGTGTCGGCGAGAAACGGGCCGACCGTCATTTCACGTACTCATCCCACTCGGGACCGAGTTCATCAAAATCGTCCGCAATCCAGATCTTGCCCTTCAACGCGCCTATACGCGGCAGGGGTTCGGCCACTGCCGGAGGTACGATACGCGCCGCCGCCTTGCCGTGGCGTGTGAGCACGATCTCCTCGCCGGCTTCCGCGCGGCTGACGAGTTCCGACAATTTGGCCTTGGCTTCGGCAATTGAAACATTCATGGTCAGACCTCTTATGACCAGAATTTAGGTCATAATTGATCAAACCACAAGGCACCTCGGCCGAGTTGGCTACGCTGCCTTGCCGTCCACCTTCAGCACGCCGCGCTTGATCTGGTCCTGCTCGATCGATTCGAACAAGGCGCGGAAATTACCCTCGCCAAAGCCTTCGTCGCCCTTCCTCTGGATGAACTCGAAGAAGATCGGGCCGATCACTGTCCTGGAAAAGATCTGCAGCAGGATCTTGGTCGTGCCGCCGTCGACGACGCCTTCGCCGTCGATCAGGATACCGTGCTTCTTCATGCGCTCGATCGGCTCTTCATGGCCGTTCACGCGGGCATAAGACATGTCGTAATAGGTCTCCGGCGGGCCCGGCATGAACTTCAGGCCGTTGGCGGCCAGCCTGTCGGTGGCACCGTAGATGTCGTCGGTGCCGACGGCGATGTGCTGGATGCCCTCGCCATTATACTTCTTCAGATATTCGGCGATCTGGCTGGTCTCGTCCTTGGACTCGTTCAGCGGAATGCGGATCTTGCCGCAGGGCGAGGTGATGGCGCGGCTGACCAGGCCGGTGATCTTGCCGTCGATGTCGAAGAAATGGATCTGCTTGAAGCCGAACAGGTCGCGATAGAAATCCCACCATTTGTCCATCTGGCCGCGATAGACATTGTGGGTGAGGTGGTCGAGGTAATAGAAGCCGACGCCTTCCGGCCTGGGGTCACGCTCGCCCAGCCAGTCGAACTCGGCATCATAGGCCGAGCCCTTCTCGCCGTAGGTTTCGATGAAATAGAGCAGCGATCCGCCGATACCGACGATCGCCGGCACATCGAGCGTCTTGTCGGTGCCTTCATAGGGCGTCGCGCCCTTGGCCACCGCGTGGTCGAAGGCATGCCTTGCATCGACCACCCGCCACGCCATCGAGGCGGCGCAAGGGCCGTGCTTGTCGACGAATTTCATGGCATGCGAGCCGGGTTCGGCATTGACGACATAGTTGATGTCGCCCTGCCGCCAGACGGTGATGTCCTTGCTGCGGTGCTTGGCCACCGGCACATAGCCCATGCGGGTGAACAGTTCGGCGAGCTTTTCCGGCTCGGCATGCGCGAATTCGACGAACTCGAAGCCGTCGGTGCCGGCGGGATTGGTTTTGCTGATCTTGGCGGGCGGTGCGTCGTGCGGGAAGGGACCCATGGCATTGCTCCGAAATCTGGAACTGGCCGCGTCGGCCATCTAAACCCAATTATAGCGCGGAGCGAGTGCAAATTGCTTGCATTCAAACGCTTGAAATGGTCTGATCATGCGCGAGTTGTGCACTGCGGACCCGAAATACATGGATGAGGCGCGCATCGACCAGTTTGACCGCAAGATAATGGCTCTGTTGCAGGGCGATGCACGGCTGACCAACAACGATCTGTCGGAACGGGTGAACCTGTCCGCGTCGCAGTGCTCGCGTCGTCGCCAGCGGCTGGAGGAGGACGGCTATATCAAGGGTTACCGGGCGGTGCTCGACCGCGACAAGCTCGGCTTTTCCCTGGTCAACGTCATCTCGGTTACGCTCGCCACCCACAACCGCGACAATGCGCGGCGCTTCGGCGAATTGGTGGCGCGGCTGCCGCAAGTGCAGGAAGCGCACGCGCTGACCGGCGAGATGGATTATATATTGAAGGTCGTGACGCCCGATCTCAAATCATTGTCGGAGTTCGTCAACGGCGTGCTGCTGCCGCACGAATCGGTGCAGCATGTGAAGACGGCGATCGTGCTTGAGACATTGAAGGAAACCGGCGCGCTGCCGATTTAGCCCGGGCTTTTCGTTAGATTAGATATGGCGGAGGGACAGCGCCCCCCCTCTGGCCTGCCGGCCATCTCCCCCTCAAGTGGGGAGATTGGCAGGCCTGACCTCGCTGCCCACTCCGCAACGCTGAAAATTGGCGAAAGCCAACGCGACATCCAATCTCCCCACTTGAGGGGGAGATGTCCGGCAGGACAGAGGGGAGTGTGAAGGATCGCCACAGTGCGGAACTTGACTTCCTCCGCTCGGAACGTGAGGCCTCTCACCCCTTCGACTGCTTGATCAGCCCATAGAGATTGGTGCAGCGGGCGCCGGAGCGGCAATAGGCGAAGACCGGGCCTTCGAGTTCGTCAAGCGCCTCGGCCTGGTCCTCGACATTTTCGGCCGTGATCTGGCCGCTGACGACAGGGATGTAGCGGAAGGCGAGCCCGGCGCCCTCGACCGCCGCCTTGACGGTGTCGGCCGATGGCTGGCCGGGCTGCTCATCGTCCGGCCGGTTGCAGATCACGCTTTTGAAGCCGGCGGCCTTGATGGTGGCGACATCCTCGGGCTGGATCTGGCCCGAGACCGAATAGTCCTCGCTGATCTGACGGTATTCCATGGCGGTGTCCTCACAATCTGGCTAGCGGCAGTCTTGCCACTCCCGGACCCGGTCGGCAACCGCCATTAGATAGAAATCCGGCCGGGCAATTTCAGCCCGACCGGATGGAGTGACTAGACAGCTCAGCTTCCTAGGATCGCGCCTTTGATCTGGGCGATGTTGTTGTGCATCAGATCGATATAGGTCGCGGCCGGGCCGTCGGGCTGCGACAACGCATCGGAATAGAGCGTGCCGCCCACCTTGATGCCGGTCTCGCTGGCGATCTGCTCGATCAGCCGCGGGTTGGTGATGTTCTCGACGAAGATCGCCGCCGCCTTGTCCTGTTTCACCTGGCTGACCAGCTTGGCGACGTCGGCAGCGGAGGGCTCCGACTCGGTCGACACGCCTTCCGGGGCCAGGAACGTCAAGCCGTAGGCCTGCTCGAAATAGCCGAAGGCGTCATGCGAGGTGATGACGACGCGCTTCTCCTGCGGGATCGACTGGATCGCCGCCTGCACTTCGCCCTCGAGCGCCTCGAGCTTTTGCGTATAGGCGGCTGCATTGGCCTTGTAGCTGTCGCAACCCGCAGCGTCGGCCGTGCAAAAGGCGTCGGCGATGTTCTTCACATAGATCTCGGCATTGGTGATCGACTGGAAGGCATGCGGATCGGTGACCGTCTTGCCGCCGTCGGTTTCCGCGCCTTCGGCGACATCGGCCTCGGCGAATTCGGGTTTGAAATTGATCGGCGTGACCCCCTTGGTCAGCACGGCAATCGAAGCCTTGGTGGCGCTGGCGTCGACCAGGCGCTGCAGAAAACCTTCGAAATGCAGGCCGTTGACCAGCACGATGTCGGCCTTGGCCATCGCCACCGCATCGGCGGGGCTCGGCTCGTAGACGTGGGCGTCGCCGTCCGGCCCGACGATGGTGGTCAGATCGATGCGGTCGCCGCCGACATTTTTGGCGAAATCGGCGATTATCGTGAAGCTGGCGACCACCTTCAAAGGCTCAGCAAAGGCCGAAGATGCGCCAAAGGCGGTTAATGTTATAACGCTCACGGCCAAAGCGGCGCGGATCGATTTCAGCATGGACAGTTTCTCCTTGTTGGTTTCAGGCAGTTCTGTGGCGGTGATGGACGATGCGGGCGCGCAGGATGCCGCGCGTGCCGAACAGGATCGAGGCGAAATAGACGACGCCGGCGGACAGGATGATGGCCGGGCCGGACGGCAATGACGCATGGTAGGACAACAGCAGCCCGGCAATACAGGAGGCAAAGCCGATTACTGTGGCCAGCACGCACATCGGCTCGACGCGCGAGGTCCAGAAGCGGGCCGCCGCTGCCGGCAGCATCATCAGCCCGACCGACAGCAAGGTGCCGAGCGCCTGGAAGCCGCCGACGAGGTTGAGCACGACGAGGCCGAGAAAGATGAAATGCACCGGGCTGCCCATCCGGCTGACCGAGCGCAGGAACAAAGGGTCGAGGCATTCGGCGACCAGCGCCCGCCAGAAGATGGCGAGGCTGACCAGCGTCACCACAACGATGCCGCCGATCAGCGTCAGCGCCTCGTTGTTGAGCGCCAGCACGGTGCCGAACAGCACATGCATGAGATCGACGCTGGAGCCGCGGATCGACACCATGAGCACGCCGATGGCCAGCGAAATCAGATAGAAGGCCGCCATGGAGGCGTCTTCGCGCTGGATGGTGAAGCGCGAGACGGCGCCGGCGCCGAGCGCCACGATGATGCCGGCGATCAGTCCGCCGATGGTCATCGGCAGGATCTCCAGGCCATAGAACAGGAAGCCGGCGGCAGCACCCGGCAGGATGGCATGCGCCATGGCATCGCCGGACAGGCTCATGCGCCGCAGCATCAGGAACACGCCGACCGGGCAGGCGCCGAGCGACAGCATCATCGAACCGGCGAGCGCCCGCTGCATGAAGGCGTAGTCGGCGAAAGGAGCGACGAACAGACCGTAAAGCACCTCCATCATGCCGCCCTCGGCCCGGAGCCGTGATAATGGTCGTGGTCATGGCCGTGCTCGTGGCCACCGTGCTCGTGATCATGCTCGCCGGGCTCACACCATGGCGCGTTCTCCTCCCAGGCTTCGTGGAAGCGGCGCGCGCGCAACAGATTCTCCGGCTGCAGCGTCTCCTTGGTCTCGCCCCAGGCGATCGGCTGGCGCGCCAGGAGCAGTGTTTCGGGGAAATTCTGCCGCACCAGATCGAGATCGTGGACCACAACCATGATCGTGCGTTCCTCGCCGTGCCAGCGCTTGATCAGCGCGATCAGGTCACCGACCGTCTTGGCATCGACGGCGTTGAACGGCTCGTCGAGCAGGATGAGCTCGGCATCCTGCAACAGCACGCGGGCAAACAGCGTGCGCTGCAGCTGGCCGCCCGACAGTGTGTCGATCGGGCGCTTTTCGAAGCCGCCGAGGCCGACGGCCATCAGCGCCTCGCTGACAGAGTCGCGATCTTCCCTCGTATAACGGCCGAGCATGCCGCGCCGCGGCCACAGACCAAGTGAAACCAGGTCGACGACACGGGCCGGAAAGGAGCGGTCGAGCTCCGATTGCTGCGGCAGATAGGCGGCGCGCACGCCGGGCGCCCGGATCACCGTGCCGGCCATCGGCTTCAGGACGCCGACGATGCCCTTCATCAGCGTTGATTTGCCGGAGCCGTTGGCGCCGACGACCGCCGTCAACGACCCCTTGCGGATCGTACCATCGAGGTGGTGGACCGCAGGATGGCTGTTGTAGCCCAGCGTCAGGTCGCGGAAGGTCAGGCAGGTTTGGCTCATGTGACGATCCATGGGGCGATGATCGGTGCTGCAGGGGCGGATTCGATATGTGATGTTATTACATTAGTCAACAAGCCAATCGGGCGGAATTGCGGCCGGGCCGTCTTGTTGTGTGCTTTGGCTTGGCTCAAGAAGTTCCGCTCGAGCGGCCTTGCTCCCGGCGAACCCGGCCCCTAAACAGGCGCAGCGACAAGAGGAGAAGGAATATCCAATGAGCATTCGTCGTATCGATGTAGGCCCGCGCATGAGCCAGATCGTCATCCACTGCAACACCGTCTATCTGGCCGGTCAGGTCGGCAAGCCGGGCGGAAACGTCGGTGCCCAGACCAGGGACATTCTGGCGGCGATCGACGAATTGCTGGCCAAGGCCGGCACCGACAAGACCAAGATCCTGCAGGCGATCATCTGGCTGGCCGACATGAGCACCTTTGCCGAGATGAACGCGGAGTGGGACAGATGGGTACCGCAGGGCAACACGCCGGCCCGCGCCACCGGCGAAGCCAAGCTTGCCGGACCGGAATATCTGGTCGAGATTATTGTTACCGCGGCGATTTGAGGCGCGGCTCCTAACCCTCCCCCTCGAGGGGAGGTCGGCGAGTAGTCGACTGCGAGACTGGGTGGGGTCGGCGAGGTTGCACCGACCCCAACCCGCGTCACAAATGCCGCCATGCGGCAATTTGCTCCGCGACCCTCCCCTCAAGGGGGAGGGTTTACCCCTGCGACGGCGTGAACCGCGCCACCAGCGTGTGGTTTTCTGCCGCATAGGTGAAGCGGACATGGGTGACGGGGTGCTCGGCGCTCCATGTCCGCCGCTCGATCACCAGGCACGGCGCGCCGGTCTCGATGTCGAGCGCCGCCGCGATGTGCTTTTCGGCGGCAACCGCGCGAATGCGATGCTCGGCGGCACTCCACGGCACGCGCCCGATCAGCCACGGACCGGGCGCCGTGTCGAAAAACGCCTCTTCGGCAGCCTCCGGCACGGCGGCCAGGTTGATCAGCCGCTGCTCGTGGGCGAACGGCCGCTTGCCGGCGAAATGCCGGCATTCCAGCACCAGCACCGGCCCGGCGACGTCGAGTTCCAGCAGGGCGCGGTCGTCGGCGCTGCTGCGCCTTCTGTTTCGCGCCATGCGCTCATAACGGTAGGGCAGGCCAAGTGCCTCGACCTCGATCCGGATGTCGTGGATTTCGAGAACGGCTGCCTGCGACTGCGGCCGGCGGACAAAACTGCCCGAGCGACGCCGGCGCTCGATCAGCCCGGCCTTGGCCAGTTGCGACAGCGCCTTGTTCACTGTCATGCGCGAACATCTGTATTCGGCCGTCAGTTCATGCTCGAACGGGATGCGGTGGCCGGGCGCCCAGGCACCCGACAGGATCCGTTCGCTGATGTCCGACAGGATGCGCTGGTGCAGCGAAAGAACCTCGCCGCCGTCCGCGCTTCCGGAATCCGCGCTTATTGCCTCGATCATGCTCATGCCGAAAGCGCCGTCATCACCTTGCGGAAGCGCTCGGCGATGGCATCGCGCCTGGCATGGATGCCGCCGCTGACCAGTTTCTTGCCATGCACCCAGACGCAATCGACCTTGGTGCCGTTGGCAAAAATCCAGGCATCAAGGATTGCATCGCCCGTCTTGCCGGCCAGCGATGGATGCTTGCCGTCGAGCGAGACGAAATCGGCCGAGGCACCTGCTGCGATCTGCGAGAGGCCGGCGCCCAACGCGGCACTGCCACCATCGAGCGCTGCATCGAACAAGGCACGGCCGGTCGAGCCACCGGCCACCGCCAGCACGTTGCGGGCGCGGTGGGCGAGGCGCTGCGAATATTCGAGCTGCCGCAACTCGTCCGGCAGGCCGATCAGTACGTTTGAATCCGAGCCGATGCCGAAGCGGCCGCCATGCTGCATGAACAAGGACGCGGCAAAGGTGCCGTCGCCGAGATTGGCCTCGGTGATCGGGCAGAGGCCGGCAACGGCGCCGCTTTTCGTCATTTGCACCGTCTCGGTCTCGGTCATGTGCGTAGCGTGGATGAGACACCAGCGCCGGTCGACCTTGGCGTTGGCAAGCAGCCATTCGACCGGCCGCGCCCCGGACCAGGCAAGGCAGTCCTCGACCTCCTTCATCTGCTCGGCGATGTGGATGTGGATCGGCCCCTCCGGCGCCATCACCGTGATGTCTTCCAGTTCCTCCGGTGTCACGGCACGCAGGCTGTGCGGGGCGACGCCGACGACGCCTTGATTCAGCGCGCGAATGGAGTCTCGGCATTTGTCAACAAGCCGCGAGAACTGGTTCACATCGTTGATGAACCGGCGCTGGCCTTCATTTGGCGCAGCGCCGCCGAAAGAGGAATGCGCGTAGGACACGGGCAGCAAAGTCAGCCCGATGCCTGTCTCGGACGCTGCGGCAACAATGCGCTGCGCCATCTCGGCGATGTCAGCATAGGGCCGGCCATCACGGTCGTGGTGGAGATAGTGAAACTCGCCGACGCGCGAGAACCCGGCCTCCAGCAACTCGACATAAAGCTGGGCCGCGACCGCCTCGACCTGGTCCGGCGTCATCGACAGCGCGAAACGGTACATCACCTCGCGCCAGCTCCAGAAACTGTCGGCGGAAGGGCCGCGCAATTCAGCAAGGCCGGCCATGCCGCGCTGGAAGGCATGGCTGTGCAGGTTCGGCATGCCGGACAAAAGGATGGCACGGCGCTCGTCGCCGGGCAGGAGCGAGGTATTCGCCTCGACCGTGGCGATCCTGCCGTCGGAGATGACGATCCGCACATTGCTGTGCCAGCCGTCGGGCAGAAGCGCCTGTTCTGCAAAGATTGCTGTCACGTTTTTCTCCAAATCCCGGTCTGCCGTGCGATGATAGCGCTTGCAGTGCCTTTTCATATGTATATACATAATCGTCACCTATTGAAACGGAAAAGATGATGGCTGCAGAGAGCAAAAGCCGGGCAGGGGAGGTTCGCCTCTGGCGCAATGCGCGCCTCGCGACCATGGCCGAAAGCAGCCCCGGGTCAGGCGTTGTCGAGCACGGTGCAATCGCCGTGCGCAATGGCCGGATCGTCTATGCCGGGCCGGAAGCCGACATGCCGGCAGCGCTCCGCCCCAGAGCACTTGGCAAAGACGCCGAGGCGACCGACTGCGAAGGCCGCTGGATTACGCCCGGCCTGATCGACTGCCACACCCATCTGGTTCACGCCGACAACCGTGCCAATGAATTCGAGATGCGGCTGGCCGGCGCTACCTATGAAGAGGTTGCCAAGGCCGGCGGCGGCATCGTTTCCTCGGTCAAGGCACTGCGCGCCGCCGGCGAGGACGAGCTGGTCGCCCAGTCGCTGCCGCGCCTCGATGCGCTGATCGCCGAAGGCGTCACCACCGTCGAGATCAAATCCGGCTACGGTCTCGACCTCGAAAACGAGAAGAAGTCGCTGCGCGCCGCACGACGGCTCGGCGGTGAGCGGCCGGTGACGGTCAGGACCACTTTCCTCGGTGCTCATGCACTGCCGCCCGAAGCAAAAGGCGACAAGGACGCTTTTATCGATCTTGTCGCCAACGAGATTTTGCCGGCCGTCGCTGCCGAGGGCCTGGCCGATGCCGTCGACGGCTTTTGCGAAGGCATTGCCTTTTGGCCGGAGCAGATCGCCCGCGTGTTCGATGCCGCAAAGGCTGCGGGCCTGCCGGTCAAGCTCCATGCGGACCAGCTGTCCAATCTGCACGGCGCCGAACTTGCGGCGCGCTATGGTGCGCTATCGGCCGACCACCTCGAATACACCGACGAGGCCGGTGCGGCGGCGATGGCGAAGGCCGGAACCGTGGCGACCATCCTGCCCGGCGCCTACTACTTCATCCGCGAGACCAAGAAGCCGCCGATCGCCTTGTTTCGCCAGCATGGCGTCAGGATGGCCGTTGCCACCGACAACAATCCCGGCACGTCGCCGCTGACCTCGCTGCTGCTGACCATGAACATGGCCGCGACGTTGTTCGGCCTGACCGTCGATGAATGCCTTGCCGGCGTTACCCGCGAGGCTGCCCGCGCGCTCGGGCTGCTTGGACAGACCGGCACGCTGGAGGCCGGAAAATCCGCCGATCTGGCGATCTGGAACGTCGAGCGCCCGGCCGAACTCGTCTACCGCATGGGCTTCAACCCGCTGCATGCCCGCATCTGGAGGGGACAATGACCGAACTCAAGCTAAGGCCGGGCAATGCCACGCTGGCCGATTGGCGCGCCATCTATCGCGGCGCCGCACTGAGGCTCGACGATGCCTGCCGGCCGAAGATCAAGGCCAGCGCCGAGGCCGTCGCCAGGATCGTTGCCAAGGGCGAGCCGGTCTATGGCATCAATACCGGCTTCGGCAAGCTGGCCAGCGTCCGCATCCCCGCCGCCGATCTGGAAACGTTGCAGCGAAACATCGTGCTGTCTCATGCCGCCGGCGTCGGCGAGCCGATGTCCGTCGCAATCTGCCGGCTGATGATGGCGCTGAAGCTGGCCAGCCTGGCACAGGGCGCCTCCGGCGTGCGGCCGCGGACGATCGAACTGCTCGAGGCGATGCTGGCCAACGACGTTATCCCCGTGGTGCCGGCGCAAGGCTCGGTCGGCGCTTCCGGCGACCTTGCGCCGCTGTCGCACATGACCGCCGTGATGATCGGCGTCGGCGAGTGCTTTACCCCGCACGGCCGCTTTCCCGCCAAGGTCGCCTTCGTTTCGCACGGCCTGGAGCCGGTGACACTGGGCGCCAAGGAAGGCCTGGCGCTGCTCAACGGCACCCAGTTTTCGACCGCCTATGCGCTTGCCGCTTTGTTCGAGGCGGAAGTGCTCTACCAGTCGGCACTGGTCGCCGGCGCGCTGTCGACCGATGCCGCCAAGGGCTCCGACGCTCCGTTCGATCCACGCATCCATCTGCTCAGGAAACATCGCGGCCAGATCGAGACGGCCGAGGCGTTGCGCAATTTGATGGCCGGCAGCGCCATCCGTGAATCGCACCGCGTCGGCGACGAGCGTGTGCAGGATCCGTATTGCCTGCGCTGCCAGCCGCAGGTGATGGGCGCAGCACTCGACGTGCTCCGCAAGGCCGCCGAGATGCTCGGTACCGAGGCCAACGGCGTCACCGACAATCCGCTGATCTTTGCCGAGGACGACTCCGCACTTTCGGGCGGCAATTTCCATGCCGAGCCGGTCGCCTTCGCCGCGGACATGATCGCACTCGCCGTCTGCGAGATCGGCTCGCTGTCGGAGCGGCGCATCGCCATGCTGGTCGATCCGGCGCTGTCGGGCATGCCGGCCTTTCTCACGCCCAAGCCGGGTCTGAATTCCGGTTTCATGATCCCTCAGGTCACGGCGGCAGCACTGGTTTCTGAAAACAAGCAAAAGGCCTATCCGGCCAGCGTCGATTCGATCCCGACCTCGGCCAACCAGGAAGACCATGTCTCGATGGCGGCGCATGGCGCGCGCCGCCTCATCGGCATGGTCGAGAATGCGACGGCCGTCATCGGCATCGAATTGCTGGCCGCCGCGCAAGGCTGCGATTTTCACGCACCGCTGGCCTCGAGCGCGGCACTGGAGGCGGTGCGCCGGCTGGTCAGGGCAGAGGTGCCGCATCTCGACAACGACCGGCACTTCCACCCCGACATGGAGAAGGCCATCGCCATGATACGCAGCGGCGCGGCGGTCGAAGCGGCAAGCGCGGTAAAGCTGCCGGGGGTGACGTCGTGAGACGGTTCACCGTCACAGGCCGCGTTCTGTCGCGCCCCCCTCTGTCCTGCCGGACATCTCCCCCACGAGGGGGGAGATTGGCTGTCGTCTCGGCTTTCGCCAATCTCCAGCGTTGCAGGACTGAGCGAGGCGCCGAAGCTGCCAATCTCCCCACTAGAGGGGGAGATGTCCGGCAGGACAGAGGGGGGCGCTGTCCCGCCAACCTCAGCCCGGCAACACCGAAACTTTCAAATCCAGAAACAAAAAACCCGCCTCAAAGGCGGGTCGTCGGGCCGAATCAGCACCATACCGAATTTAGTAGCATAGCTGCCGGCACAAAGCAAGAACAAAATGCGTTGCGAGCGATAAAAACCGAAGTCGGTGTTCAAGGACGATTGCAAAGTCGCGTTCCTTCGCGCGGAGACTTCCGATGACCTCACCCTCCTGGCTCACCGTCACCCAAGGCACAGCACCCCTGCTGGTTTCGATCCCGCATACCGGCATCGATCTCGCCGGCCTCGACAGCCGGCTGGTCTCGCCCTGGCTCGGCCGCCGTGACGCCGACTGGTGGATCGACAAGCTTTATGACTTCGCCGAGAGCCTCGGCGCGACGGTCGTGCATACGGCGATTTCGCGCACCGTTATCGACGTCAACCGCGATCCGTCCGGCGTTTCGCTCTACCCCGGCCAGACGACGACCGGGCTCTGTCCGACAGAGACCTTTGACGGCGATCAGCTCTACCGCAAGGGTGAAGAGCCGGGGCCGTCTGAGATCGACGAGCGCCGCGAGAAGTTCTTCGTACCCTATCATGCCGCCCTGCAGGCTGAGATCGACAGGCTGCACGCTTTGCATGGGAAGGTCGTCGTCTATGACTGCCATTCGATCCGCTCGGTGCTGCCGCGCCTTTTCGAAGGCAAATTGCCGGTCTTCAATCTCGGCACCAATGACGGCAAGAGCGCCGATCCGACGCTGCAGGCGACGGTTGGCCAGATCCTCGCCGAAACCGGCGAGAGCTACGTCGTCAACGGCCGCTTCAAGGGCGGCTGGATCACGCGCCATTTCGGCCAGCCGCAAGCCGGCGTCCACGCGCTGCAGATGGAACTCTCCAACCGCGGCTATATGCGCGAGCCCGAAGGCAAGGGCGAACCGGCTAACTGGCCGGTGCCTTACGAGGCCGAATTCGCGGCGCCGATCCGCGTCACGCTGAAGAATATCCTGGAAACCGCGATCGCCTGGGCCGAACGCTGACGCGCGGTGGACCTCACTCGAAAGGGACAATCATGACCGATCCTCGCCACAACATCCGTGAAGTGCGCAGCCCGCGCGGCAGCGAGCTCAACGCCCGCACCTGGCTGACGGAAGCGCCGTTGCGCATGCTGATGAACAATCTCGACCCAGACGTCGCCGAAAACCCCAACGAACTGGTCGTCTATGGCGGCATCGGCCGGGCGGCGCGCACCTGGAACGATTTCGACCGCATCGTTGCCTCGCTGAAGACGCTTGGCGACGACGAGACGCTGTTGGTGCAATCGGGCAAGCCGGTCGGCGTGTTCCGCACTCATCCTGACGCCCCGCGTGTGCTGATCGCCAACTCGAATCTCGTGCCGCACTGGGCGACATGGGAGAAATTCAACGAGCTCGATAGAAAGGGCCTGATGATGTACGGCCAGATGACGGCCGGCTCGTGGATCTACATCGGCACGCAAGGCATCGTGCAGGGCACCTACGAGACCTTCGTCGAGGCCGGCCGCCAGCATTATGGCGGCAATCTCAGGGGCAAATGGATCCTGACCGGCGGCCTCGGCGGCATGGGCGGTGCCCAGCCGCTCGCCGCGGTGATGGCCGGCGCCTGCTGCCTGGCCGTCGAATGCGATCCCGATCGCATCGATTTCCGGCTGCGCACCCGCTATGTCGATGAGCGCGCCGACACGCTCGACGAGGCTCTGGAAAAGATCGAGCGCTGGACCAAAGCCGGTGAGGCGAAATCGGTTGGCCTGGTCGGCAACGCCGCCGACATCCTGCCGGAACTGGTGCGGCGCGGCGTGCGCCCCGACATCGTCACCGACCAGACCTCGGCGCATGACCCGCTCAACGGCTATCTGCCCAAGGGCTGGTCGCTGGCCGAGTGGCGCGAGAAACGCACCTCCGACCCGAAGGCCGTCGAAAAAGCTGCCCGCGCGTCGATGCGCGAGCATGTCGAGGCGATGGTGGCGTTCTGGAACGCCGGCGTGCCAACGCTCGACTACGGCAACAACATCCGCCAGGTGGCGAAGGAGGAGGGGTTCGAGAATGCTTTTGCCTTCCCGGGTTTCGTGCCGGCTTACATCCGTCCGCTGTTTTGCCGCGGCATCGGCCCGTTCCGCTGGGCAGCGCTTTCCGGCGATCCCGAGGATATCTACAAGACCGACGCCAAGGTGCGCGAGCTGACCCCCGGCAACACCCATCTGCACAACTGGCTCGACATGGCGCGTGAGCGCATCGCCTTCCAGGGCCTGCCGGCGCGCATCTGCTGGGTTGGGCTTGGCGATCGCCACCGGCTCGGCCTCGCCTTCAACAAGATGGTCGCCAGGGGCGAACTGAAAGCGCCGGTGGTCATCGGCCGCGATCACCTCGATTCCGGCTCGGTCGCCTCGCCGAACCGCGAGACGGAGGCGATGAAGGACGGCTCCGATGCCGTCTCCGACTGGCCGTTGCTCAATGCCTTGCTCAACACGGCGTCCGGCGCCACCTGGGTGTCGCTGCACCATGGCGGCGGCGTCGGCATGGGCTTTTCGCAGCATGCCGGCATGGTCATCGTCGCCGACGGCACGCCCGAGGCGGCCAAGCGCCTGGAGCGGGTTCTGTGGAACGATCCGGCGACCGGCGTCATGCGCCACGCCGATGCCGGCTATGAGATCGCGATAGAGTGCGCCCGGGAGAACCAGCTCAACCTGCCCGGCATTTTGGGCTGAGCCGCGCCTTGCACATCCTTCGGGCAGCCGAATACCGCTCGATGCCGTGGAAGAACGGCGGCGGGATGACGACGGAGATTGCCGTCTCGCCGCCAGGTGCCGGGCTCGACGATTTCGACTGGCGCGTCTCGATGGCGCGCGTCGAGAGCAGCGGACCGTTCTCCGGCTTCGCCGGCGTCGATCGGACCTTGGCGTTGCTGGAAGGCGAGGGCATGATCCTCGGCATCGCCGGCCGGCTACCGGTCGAAATCACCAAGGCTTCCGCACCGCTTGCCTTTCCGGCCGACGTGCCGACGCAAGCCACGCTGATCGCCGGTCCGATCACCGACCTCAACGTTATGACCCGCCGCGCCCGGGCGATCCACACGGTCGAGAGCCTGCTGATTTCGGCTCCGACGGAGATCCAGGCCGAAGCCGATGAAACACTCATCCTGTGCGTCGACGGCGAACTCAGCGTGGTCGGCGCGGCGCCCATGCAACTGGGCCCGCTCGACGCGCTGTTGCCCGGGGCGCAAGTGCCGGAACTGCGCCTCGATTCGGTCCGGCCGGCCATGCTGTTCGTGATCCGCATCGACCGCATTGCCGGCAACGATTAACGTCTGTTTCCAAACATGATCGTGACGCCGGCCAAATATCGCGTAAGCTGGTCGCTGCATCACGAAAAAGCCTGAATCTTCCGCCGATCAGAAGCCGAAACGATGCTCATAGTGCTCGCCTGGAAGTTGTCGAAAGACGGCATCTTGTCGTGGTGCGGAAACAAACTTTCGGCCAAGTGTTGCGATGCAACCAATTGCATTTGGACCGGTTTTAGGGACATTGCCGTGGCGGTGACGCCGCACTGCGTCCCCAACACGGAACCTTAGATGAATATCCAGACCAATCTCGCACAGATCGAAAAGACGAGCGCCAGCTTCCCGGCTGTCACCGACGAGCCGATACGCTCCAATTTCCTGCCGGAAGATCGGCTGCGCGCTTTGGGCGCAGCCCTTGCCAATGGCGATGCCAAGGACTTGTTCGGTCTGACGCCTTTCGATTTTCAGGCCCGCATCCGCGACAGCGCCAGGAAAATTCTCGATGT
The DNA here is from genome assembly GCF_040318825.1 of Mesorhizobium sp. M1006. Lineage (NCBI taxonomy): Bacteria > Pseudomonadati > Pseudomonadota > Alphaproteobacteria > Hyphomicrobiales > Phyllobacteriaceae > Mesorhizobium > Mesorhizobium sp. M1006. The sequence goes on along the minus strand of NZ_JAMYMZ010000023.1, from coordinate 10,770 downwards.
CTACCGTTCCACCAACGCTGCCCAGGCGAGGGGCGAAACGATCACGCCCGCGGCGCAGTGGCTGCTCGACAACAACTACCTAGTCGAGGAGACCATTTTTCAGGTCAAGCGCGACCTGCCGCGCCGCTTCTACCGTCAGTTGCCGACGCTGAAACTGTCCGACGGATCCAGCGTGCCGCGCGCACTGGCGGTCGCGTGGACCTATGTCGCGCATTCCGACAGTTCCGTCTCGTCGGCCATGTTCAAGGCGATTGTCGAAGGCTTCCAGTCCGTCGAGCCGCTGAAGATCGGCGAATTATGGGCGCTGCCGTCGCTGCTGCGCTTCGTCCTGATCGAGAACCTTCGCCGGATCGCGGTCCGCGTCAATCGCACGCGGGAACTGCGCCAGATCGCCAACGAGGTCGCCGACCGTGTGCTGGCGACGGACGACAGCGCCGACCGGCAGGCGATACTTTCCCACTACAGCGCCCATGCGCAGGACACCACCTTCGCCACCCAGTTGCTCTACCGGCTGCGTGACGGCTCGCAAAATGCCGGCAGGGCGCTGGAATGGCTGGAGGGCGAGCTGGAAAGGACCGGCTCCGACGCCGAGGAGATCATCCTCAGCGAGCACCACACGCTGTCCAGCGGCAACGTGACCACCGGCAACATCATCCGCGGCCTGCGCCTGATCAACGACATCGACTGGACGGTGTGGTTCGAGGGCGTCAGCCGCATCGACACCTTGCTGCGCGAACGCACCGATTTCGCCGCGCTCGATTTCTTTTCCCGCGACCAGTACCGGACTGCGATCGAGGAGCTGGCGCGCCGTTCCGATCTCTCCGAATTTCGCGTTGCCGAAAGGGCGATCGAGCTCGCCGGCCATGCTGCCGCTGCACCGGGCTCCGAAACCGGTCCGATCGCTCACACCGACGTCGGCTTCTTTCTGGTCGGCCCTCGCCGGCAGGAGCTCGAGCGGTCGATCGGCTACCGGCCGACCATCGGCAAGACGCTCAACCGGACCTTCCGCAAGACCGGATGGCTGGGCATTGTCGTGCCGGTGTTTGCGCTGACGGTCCTGCTTCTGGTCGTTTCCGGCAATGCGCTTGCCAATCTCGGCCTGTCGGTGCCGTCGATCGTCCTGATGCTGGCCCTGTTCGCGGTGCCGGCCAGCGAAGGCGCGCTCGCATTCTTCAACACCGTCGTCTCGCTGTTTTTGAAGCCGACGCGTCTCATCGGCTATGATTTCAGGCACGGTGTGCCGCCCGAGGCGCGCACGCTGGTGGTGGTGCCGTCGCTGATCGGCTCGCGCGACGATGTCGAGGAGAACATCCGCAACATCGAGGTGCATCACCTCGCCAACACGGCGGGCGAAGTCTATTTCGCGCTGCTTTCCGACTGGCCGGACTCGAAGACCGAGATCGATACTGCGGATGTCGAAATCCTCGAATTCGCCCGCGCCGAAATCGCCAGGCTGAACGCCCGCTATCCCTCGGAGGGGGCGCCGCGCTTTTATCTGCTGCATCGGCGCCGGCTCTACAACGCATCGCAAGGCGTCTGGATGGGCTGGGAGCGCAAGCGCGGCAAGCTGCACGAATTGAACCTTCTGCTGCGCGGCGACAGCGACACCACCTTCCTGCCGCTGGAAGTGCCATTGCCGGAGAGCGTCGTCCACGTGATGACGCTGGACGCCGACACCCGCACCACCCGCGACGCCGTCGCTGCGCTGGCCGGCAAGCTTTGCCACCCGCTCAACCGTCCGCATTTCGATGTCGCACGGCGCGAGGTTACGGCAGGTTATTCCATCCTGCAGCCGCGTATCACCGCGTCGCTGACCAGTGGCGACGAGGCGTCGTTCTTTCAGCGTGTCTTTTCCGCCAATCGCGGGCTCGATCCGTACGTCTTTGCCGTGTCGGACCTCTACCAGGACATCTTCGGCGACGGTTCCTTCACCGGTAAGGGTCTCTACCATGTCGACGCCTTCGAGGCGGCGCTGAAGGGCCGCATCGAGGAAAACACCATCCTCAGCCACGATCTGCTCGAAGGCGCGCTGGCGCGATCGGCTTTGGTCACCGACGTCGAACTGGTCGAGGACTATCCGACCCGCTATTCGGTCGACGCGTCGCGCCACCATCGCTGGGCACGCGGCGACTGGCAGCTTCTGGGCTTCATTCTTGGCCCGCGCTCAAACGTGCCGGCGCTGTCGCGCTGGAAGATGGTGGACAATCTGCGCCGCTCGGTGACGCCGATCTTCTGGGTGATGGCCGCGATCGCCGGCTGGACGCTGCTGCCCTTCACGCAGGCCGCCCAATGGCAGGCGCTGCTGATCCTCACGCTGTTCATGGCGCCCACTTTCGACATCGTCGACGCCATCCTGCCGAAGAGCGGCGATCAGACGCCGCGCGGCCATTTCTCGGCACTGGCACGCGACGTTGCCTTCGGCACCGCCCTGGTGGCGCTGAAGATCGTGCTGATGGCGCATCTTGCCTGGATGATGGGCGACGCGATCATCCGCACGCTCTACCGCCTGTTCGTCAGCCGCCAGAACCTGCTCGAATGGCGCACCGCCTCGCAGGCACACAAGGGCGGCGACAACGATCTCGGCTCCTACTACAGCATCATGTACGGCGCGGTGATCATCGGCGTCGTCGGCCTCGCCGTGCCGGTGCTGGCCGATTCCACCGGCGCTTTCGTCGCCTTCTTCTTTGCCTTGTTCTGGATCGGCTCGCCCGCCATCGCCTGCTGGATCAGCCGTTCGGCCGAAACCGAGGACCGCCTGCGCATATCGGCCGCCGACATCCACGCGCTGCGCACCGTGGCGCGGCGTACATGGCACTATTTCGAGACCTTCGTGACGGCCGAGCATCACCATCTGCCGCCGGACAATTTCCAGGAAAGCCCGGCCCCCGTTGTGGCGCCCCGCACCTCGCCGACCAATATCGGCGTCTACCTGCTGTCGGTGATTTCGGCACGCGATTTCGGCTGGATCAGCCTCTCCGACGCCGTCAACCGCATCGACGCGACCATGTCGACCATCGAGAGCATGCCGCGCGACCGCGGCCATCTCTTCAACTGGTATGACACGACGACCCTGAAGCCGCTCTATCCGCTTTACATTTCTGCAGTCGACAGCGGCAATCTCGCCGGCCATCTGGTGGCTGTGGCCGCAGCTTGCGCCGAATGGGCCGAAGCGCCGTCGGTGCATGTGCAGGGCGACTTCGAAGGCATCCTCGACACCGTCACCATCCTCGACGAAAGCCTTGAGGAACTGCCCGACGACCGGCGTCAATTGCGGCCCTTGCGCCAGCGGCTCGCCGACCGTCTCGACGGCATGCGGCGGGCGGTCGAATTGATCAAGGCGCAGCCGGAGATGGCGTCGATCCGTACCATCAACCTGGCCGTCCTGGCCGGCGAGATACGCAAGCTCGCGACAGCCATCCACACCGAGGCCGCGTCGACCCAGAGCGACACCATCGCCGATTGGGCGGCCAGGCTCGAAGCCACCTGCGAGGCGCATGTGCACGACGCGCACAGCGACGAAAACGCGGTCGCGGCGTTGCGGGCCAAGCTTCTGACCTTGCGCGAGCGCACGCGCCGCTTCGCCTTCGAGATGGATTTCTCGTTCCTGATGCGGCCCGAGCGCAAGCTCCTGTCGATCGGTTACCGGGTCGAGGAGCATCAGCTCGACGAAAGCTGCTACGACCTTTTGGCGTCCGAGGCGCGGCTGACCAGCCTGTTCGCCATCGCCAAGGGCGATTTGCCGACCGAGCACTGGTTCCGGCTCGGCCGGCCGATCGTCGAGATCGGCTTCCAGGGCGCACTGATGTCCTGGTCCGGCTCGATGTTCGAATATCTGATGCCGCCGCTGGTGATGAAGGAGCCGCAAGGCAGCATTCTCAACCAGACCAGCAAGCTCATCATCAAGCGCCAGATCCAGTACGGCCGTTCGAAGAACGTTCCCTGGGGGATTTCGGAAGCGGCCTACAACGCCCGCGACCGTGAACTGACCTACCAGTACACCAATTTCGGCGTGCCCGGGCTCGGCCTGAAGCGCGGCCTTGGCCAAAACACGGTGATCGCGCCTTACGCGACCGTGCTGGCAGCGCAGTTCACGCCGCATGAATCCGTGCAGAACCTGGCTAGGCTGAGGCGGCTGGGCGCACTGGGCCGGCACGGTTTTTACGATGCGGTGGATTTCACGCCGCAACGCGTCCCCGAGGGCACCGACCACGCCGTCGTGCTCAACTACATGGCCCACCACTCCGGCATGTCGATTGCCGCAGTTGCCGATGCGATCTTCGAAGGGCGCCTGCGCGACCGCTTCCACAGCGACCCGGTGATCGAGTCGGCCGAATTGCTGCTGCAGGAACGGGCGCCGCGGGACATCCCGACTGCGACCGTCCGGACCGAGGCCGACGAGCGCTCGAAGGACGAGACCGAGCTGGAAAGCCCGGATACCCGCATCGTGCTCGATCCGCTCAGGGCGCTCCGCTCGACCAGTGTCATGTCCAATGGCCGCTATTCGGTCATGGTCACCGCCACCGGCTCCGGGTACAGCCGCTGGGGCGAACTTGCCGTCACGCGCTGGCAGCCGGATCCGACCGAGGACCGCCTTGGTTCCTATATTTTCCTGCGCGACGCCAGCAACGACGACTGGTGGTCGGCCACCGCCGAGCCGAAGCGCGCCGCCGGCGAGCGTGCGCAGACGCTGTTCTCCGACGACAAGGCGAGCTTCGTCAAATCGATTGGATCGCTGCGTTCGGAAGTCGAGTGCATCGTCATCTCGGAAGGCAATGGTGAGGGCCGACGGGTGACGCTCCACAATGATGGCCCCGCCGACCGGCATATCGAAGTAACCTCGTTTGCCGAACTGGTGCTGGGCTCCGAGCCCTCGGATAATGCCCATCCGGCTTTTTCGAAGATGTTCGTGGAAACCGAAATCGCGCCGAACAACGGCGCGATCTTCGCCACCAGGCGCAAGCGCGAAAAGGACGAACCCGACGTCACCATGGTGCATTTCGTCACCGACCCGTCTGGATCGGCGCGAGACGCCGAGGCGGAAACCGACAGGCGCGCCTTCATCGGCCGCGGCCGCACCATCACCGAAGCGGCGGCCTTTGATCCCGGCGCCAAGCTTGGCGGCCATTCCGGCTTTACCCTGGATCCGATCGCATCGCTTCGCCGGCAGGTGCGCGTGCCGGCCAACAAGAAGATTTCGCTGACGTTCTGGACCGTCGTCGGTACCCATCGCGCCGAATTGGATGCCGCCATCGCACGGCTCGACCATCCCGAAAGCTTCGCCCGCCAGGCGATGCTCGCCTGGACGCGCTCGCAGGTACAGACCCGGCACCTTGGCCTCAGCCTGTCCGACGCCGCCAATGTGCAGAAGCTGGCGCGCTATCTGATCTATCCCGATCCGTTCCTGCGCCTTCCGGGCGAATCCATCGTCTCCGGGCTCGGCAGGCAGTCCAGCCTGTGGCCGACCAGCATATCCGGCGATTTTCCGATTTTCCTGGTCAGGATCGCCGATGTCGCCGATCTGGAGATCGTCGCCCAGGCGCTTCGCTTCCAGGAATACATGCGCGCCCGCGGCATGATGATCGACTTTGTCGTCGTCAACGAGCAGGCGTCATCCTACGTGCAGGACCTGCAGCGCGCGGTGGAGACGCTGTGCGAAAACAGCCGGTTGCGCGGCAAGGAACTCGGACCCCGCCAGCACATCTTCGCGGTGCGCCGCGATCTGATGGAGGAAACGACCTACCGGACCTTGCTCGCCGTCGCTCGGGTGGTGCTGCATACGCGCAACGGCACCATCTTCGACCAGATCGAGCGCGCCGAGGCCGCGGCATTGCAGGCGCGGGACGCCGCCCTCCAGCCGGCAGACCTTGCAGCGCTTCGCGAGCCGTCCTTGCCGGTGCCGACGTCGCAAGCATCGGCCGCTCAGGCACTGATCGAGGGCCGCGTCGACGGCAGCGGGCTCGACCAATGGAACGGGTTCGGCGGCTTCGACGGCGGCGGACGCCACTACGTCGTGCGTCTTGCCGGCCGGCGCACGACGCCGCAGCCGTGGATCAACGTCATCTCCAACCCATCGTTCGGGTTCCACATTTCGGCTGAAGGCGCTGCCTTCACCTGGAGCCGCAACAGCCGCGACTATCAGTTGACGCCATGGTCGAACGATCCGGTCACCAACCGGCCGGGCGAGGGCATCTACATCTACGATCACGCCAGTGGCAGGGCGTTCTCGCCAATGGCTGCCGTGGTGCGTGATCCGACAATGACCTACGAAACCTGGCACGGGCAGGGTTTTTCGACGTTCCGCTCAAAACGCGGGCCGCTGTCGATGGACCTGACCCATGTCGTCGATCCCGTCGATCCGGTGAAGATATCGCGGCTGCGCATCCAGAATTCGGGTTCGGTACCGATGCGGCTGCGCGTCTACGCCTATGCGGAATGGGTTCTTGGCGGCCATCGCTCGCGCACCGCTGCAAGCATCGTTCCGTCGAGGGATGCCGCAACCGGCGCATTGCTGGCGCAAAATCCCTATGGGCTCGATTTCGGCGAGCGGATCGCCTTTCTGGCCGCCGACGGTGCTGTGCATTCGGTCACCGCCGATCGCGGCGAGTTCATCGGCAGGCAAGGCACGAGCGAGTTTCCGCATGCCGTGCTGAGCGGCGCCGGCCTGTCCGGCCGTGTCGAGGCCGGCGACGATCCCTGCGCGGCCATCGCACGCGACATCGACATCGCTGCCGGCGGCGACGTCACGCTGCTCTGGCTGCTCGGCGACGCGGCCTCGCCCGAGGCGGCCAGCGCGCTGGTGCAGACCCATCGCTCCAGGGATTTCGATCAGCGGCTGGCCGACAACGAGCGCACATGGCGCGGCTTTCTCGACACCATCCAGGTCGAGACGCCGGACAAGGCACTCGACGCCATGGTCAATCACTGGCTGCCCTATCAGAGCCTGGCCTGCCGCATCCGTGCCCGCTCTGCGTTCTATCAGGCGAGCGGTGCCTTCGGCTTCCGCGATCAGTTGCAGGATACCTTGGCCTTGCTGGCGCATGACCCCAAGCTGGCGCGCGATCAGATCCTCAACGCGGCGCGGCGGCAATTTCCCGAAGGCGACGTACAGCATTGGTGGCTGCCGCGCACCGAGGCCGGGGTCCGCACCATGATCTCGGACGACGTGGTCTGGCTGGCCCACGCCACGGCCCGTTACCTGCTGGTGACCGGCGACACCGCGATCCTGAAGGAGCAACTGCCGTTCATCGAAGGGCAGGCGCTGGGCGAAGGCGAGCACGATGCTTTCTTCATCCCGGAAATCTCGAAGAAGACAGCCTCGCTCTATGACCATTGCGCGCGGGCGCTCGATCTTGCCGTCAAGCGCAGCAGCCCAGCCGGGCTGCCGCTGATCCTCGGCGGCGACTGGAACGACGGCATGAACCGCGTCGGCGAGCACGGCAAGGGCGAGAGCGTGTGGCTGGGCTGGTTCCTGCTGAAGACGCTGGGCGACTTTGCCGCTGTCGCCAAGGCGGAGCGCGATGCCAAGCGGGTGCAGGCCTGGACGAAGCACGCCGAGGTGCTGAAACGGGCGCTGGAAAGCACCGCCTGGGATGGCGAGTGGTATCGGCGCGGCAGCTTCGACGACGGCACGCCGCTCGGCTCGCGCAAGTCGGACGAGTGCAAGATCGACTCGATCGCCCAGTCCTGGAGCGTGCTTTCGGGCGAGGGCGACCCGGCGCGGTCGACCACGGCAATGGCGCAGGCGATGAAAGCGCTCGTCGACGACGACCTCAACATCGTCAAACTGTTCACCCCGCCCTTCTCGAAGACGGAAAAGGACCCGGGCTACATCAAGAGCTATCCGCCGGGGGTCCGTGAAAACGGCGGCCAATACACGCACGCGGCAACATGGTTCGTCATTGCGCTCGCCGAAATGGGCCGCACCGACGATGCCTACCGCTGCCTTTCAATGCTCAATCCGGTCTACCATGCGCTCGATGAAGCCGCGGCAGAGCGCTACCGCGTGGAACCTTATGTCGTCGCGGCCGATGTTTATTCCGGGCAAGACAAGGGCGGCCGCGGCGGCTGGACCTGGTATACCGGGTCGGCGGGCTGGCTTTATCGCGCCGCGGTCGAGAGCATTCTCGGCATAGAGCGCCGCGGACAGCGCCTCCAGTTCACGCCGAGACTTCCTAGCCATTGGGACGGCTATTCGGCAACTCTGAAGATGCTGGGCGCGGAGATCAAGGTACGCGTCGTCCGCGACAAAAAGGCCCGGGCCATCTCACTTGAAGTGAATGGCACGAAGACCAAATCTTCGTCCTTCGAGCCAAAAGCCGGAGATAGCGCCGAGGTGGTCGTCAGAATACCGGCCTAGATTCAAGGGCTTGGAGCGTCACTTTGGCGTTCCCAGGGCACGCACGGGCGCTCCAAGTGCCTCTACCGGTTATATTTGCGTTTGACCTTGCTGAATGCCTGCACACGACTTTAGACGTCGTGCCCAGGGTCTTGCTGATTAAAATTGTGGCAGTGCTTTCCAACTGCCATGATTTTGCCGCAACGCTGACATTTCACCTTTTATCTCAAACTGTTAGACGATCACGGCAAATTTCGAAGCGTCGTCATCTTTTGTTCGCGGAATGGGAACGGAAGAGCTAGACGAGCATTGTTTTGCGACGCGTCAACCGATACGAGTCAAAAAATGACGCACTGCACCATAAATAATTGGCGGAGTAGCTGAAGTGTCACTTCTGCAAATCTACTGGCGAGCCCTTGGTTATCTCGCTGCCGACAGGAAACGCGTTGCGTTTATCTGCGGGGCGAATGTCGCGCTTGCCATTATCGCCATTCTCGAGCCGATCATGTTCGGCCGGGTGATCGATGCCATTTCGGACCGCGGCTCGGTATTCGCGACGCTCGCAATGTGGGCCGGCCTCGGCGCGTTCAACATCATCGCCTTCGTGCTGGTGGCGCGCGGCGCCGACCGCTTTGCCCACCAGCGGCGCAGCGAGGTTCTTTGCCAGTCGTTCGAGCGCGTGATCACCATGCCGCTTGCCTGGCATCATCAGCGCGGCACCTCCAATTCCCTGCACACGCTCCTGCGCGCGGTCGAGACCTTGTTCAGCCTCTGGCTGGAATTCATGCGGCAGCATCTGTCGACCGCGGTTGCGTTGGTCCTGCTGGTGCCCACCGCGCTCAGCATGGATATCCGCATGTCGATGGTGCTGCTGGCGCTTGGCGCGCTCTATGTCGGCATCGGACGGCTGGTGATGCGGCGCACCAAGGAAGGCCAGGCGGCCGTGGAGCGGCACTACCACAAGGTATTTGCGCATGTGACCGACTCGGTCAGCAACGTCGCCGTCCTGCAGAGCTACAACCGCATCGGCCATGAGACCGAGGCGCTGAAGTGCTACGTCAAGAACCTGCTCGACGCACAGAATCCGGTGCTCGACTGGTGGGCGATGGCCAACGCGCTGCACCGCCTGTCGTCGACGATTTCGATGATGGTGGTGCTCTTGATCGGCGCCTATCTGGTGACGCACGGCCAGTTGCGCATCGGCGACGTCATCGCCTTTACCGGCTTTGCCACGCTGCTGATTGCCCGGCTCGACCAGATGTCGGCCTTCGCCAACCAGATTTCCGAGGCGCGCGCCAAGCTCGAGGAATTCTATCATCTCGAGGACTCTGCATCCGACGCCGCCGAGCCCGATGGGCTGCGCGATCTCGTCAACGTCACCGGTCATGTGCGTTTCGAGAATGTCTGCTTCGAGTTCGGCAATTCCGGGCAGGGCGTCGACGACGCGTCGTTCGAGGTCCAGGCCGGCCAGACCGTCGCCATCGTCGGCCCGACGGGCGCCGGCAAGACGACGCTCATCAACCTTCTGCAGCGCGTCTTCACCCCGTCCAGCGGCCGTATCCTGATCGACGGCATCGACACCCGCACGGTGACCCGCAAGTCGCTGCGCCATTCGATCGCCACCGTCTTCCAGGATGCCGGCCTGCTCAACCGCTCGATCGAGGACAACATCCGCGTCGGCCGCGCGGAGGCGAGCTATGACGAGGTCCATGCCGCGGCCAATGCCGCCGCCGCGCAGGATTTCATCCTGTCAAAGAGCGAGGGCTACGACACGGTCGTCGGCGAACGCGGCGGACAGCTGTCCGGTGGCGAGCGCCAGCGCATCGCGATCGCCCGCGCCGTGCTGAAGGACGCGCCCATCCTGGTTCTCGACGAGGCGACCAGCGCGCTCGACGTCGAGACGGAAGACCGCGTCAAGGACGCCATCGACGAATTGCGGCGCGGCCGCACCACCTTCATCATCGCCCACCGCCTGACCACCGTTCGCGACGCCGATCTGGTCGTGTTCATGGACAAGGGCCGGGTGGTCGAGATGGGCGGGTTCACCGAACTGTCGCTGCGCAACGGTCGCTTCGCCAGCCTGCTGCGCGCCGGCGGCCTGCTCAACGACGAGGAGGTCCGCCGCCTCAGCCGTCCGGTGAACGAAGCCGCCTGAACGCTTTCCCTTCTCCCCTTGTGAGATCCACAGTGGAAGGCGGGCTATCGCAGGTGGAAAGCCGAGGCTTTCGCTCTACGATGTACCCCCACCCCTAACCCCTCCCCACAAGGGGGAGGGAGACTTCCGTTGGCGCTGACCTCGGCAAATTTGAGTTGTGTGCGTCAAGTTCTGCAAAATGGCGTGGCATTGCGGTGACGTCGGCGTGTCCGCCGCGCAGCCCCCGTGTTTAGCGGAGCGGCGGACACATGACGGTGCTCAGGCGGCCAGGGCCCTCAGG